>NZ_CP141048.1:304166-608333 GCF_034627025.1 Microvirga lotononidis
AGCAGCCGCCGAAGGCCTCGTACATCATCGCCTATTACCAGCTGTTCCATCTCGCGGCCCTCGCGGGCATCGCCCGGGCGGTCCTGAACGACGCCATCGCGTTCACCCGCGCCAAGACCCGGACCTTCGCGGTTCCGGGCAAGTCGAGCCCGCGCCACGACCCTCTGGTTCAGAGCGTGATCGGGCGCCTCGCGAGCCTGTCCTTCACGGCGGCTACGCTGGTAGACGGCGTTGCCGCTGCGATTGAATCCTCCTACCAGGCCGCTGCCAACGGCCAGGACGCGACGGAGCTTTATACGGCGGCCAACATCAAGGCCTATCAGGCGCAGCAGATCGTGATCGAGCAGGTGCTCGAAGCGACCACATTGCTGTTCGAGATCGGCGGCGCCTCGGCCACGAGCGAGACGCGGCGCCTCGACCGATACTGGCGCAATGCGAGGGTTCTCGCCTCCCACAATCCCGCCATCCAGCGCGAGCGCGCCATCGGCGATTACTGGCTGAACGGCACGCCGCCCGTGGGCGTCCTCCAGGCCGTCATCCAGAGCGAAGCCCAGGCGAAGATCGCCGCCGAGTCCTCCTCGCAGGCCCCGTGACAGGAAAGGGAGACCAGCCATGCCCACCAACTTCATCCCGATGTTCTGGGAAGCCTTCCTGGAGAGCCTGACCATGGTCGGCGCGGCCGGTCTCTTCGCCTTCGCGGCCGGTATTCCCCTGGCCGTCGTCCTCGTCACCACCAGTGCCGGCGGCATCTACGAGATGCCACGCCTCAACCGGGTGCTGGGCAGCGTCATCAACGGCTTCCGCTCGACGCCCTTCATCATCCTCCTGGTCGCCCTCATACCCTTCACGCGCCTGATCGTCGGCACATCCATCGGGCTCTGGGCCGCGGTCGTGCCCCTGAGCATCGCCGCGACGCCCTTCTTCGCCCGCATCGCGGAGGTGAGCCTGCGGGAAGTCGATCACGGTCTTGTGGAGGCCGCGCAGGCGATGGGTGCGAGCCGCTGGCAGATCATCGTCCACGTGCTTCTGCCGGAAGCCCTGCCCGGGATCATCCGGGGCTTCACGATCACGCTGGTATCGATGATCGGCTCCTCGGCCATGGCCGGCGCCGTGGGAGCCGGCGGGTTGGGCGACCTCGCCATGCGATACGGCTACCAGCGCTTCGACACCACCGTCATGGTCAGCGTCATCGCGATCCTGATCGTCATCGTCACGGTGGTCCAATCGACGGGCGATCTCATCGCGAGCCGGTTCGACCGGCGATGACCTAGAAAAGGTGGGGCCGCCCCTCTCATATCCAGCGCATCACGCCTCGATCAGTATTCCATCTCGAAGCCCAAGCCCACCGAACTGCCGCCTTCGGCGTTGATCTCACCCTGAGCCTTCAGGCGACGCGTCAGGTCGATATCGACCGTGACCCCGCTCTCCTCCGGCAGGGCACCGGCCTTCACACCCACCCGCACGTTGTCGCTGATGTAGCGCGAGACGCCCACGCCCGGCCCGCCTCCGGCGCCAACCGTGATGTCGAGGCTGTCGACACCAAGCGAGCGGCGCAGTTGCTCGAAGGCATCATTTCCGGTCCCGCCCGAGAGCTGGGCAACGGCCTGCGCGAGCTGCAGAGCCTGCCCGGCCGACAACCCGCCCGACGGCCGCTGGAACAGGATGCGGGAGAGAACCTCGTCCTGAGGCAGGTCCGGACTGGAGCTGAACGTGAATTCCGGGCTCGAAGCCGGGCCGGTCACGCCGATGCGGGCGGTCACGTCGCCGGCCTGCGTCTCAGCCAGGAAATCGAGCGACGGTGTCAGGTCGCCGGTAAAATCGAGCCGTCCGCGCACGAAATCGAGCCGCTTGCCCAGGATGTCGAAACGCCCGCGCCGGAGTTCGAAGGCTCCGATCGCGACCGGATCCTGCGTCGTGCCCTGAAGCCGCAGGTCGCCGCCGAGTTCGGCATTGATGCCGCGCCCGCGGACGAAGATCCGGTTCTGCGCAGTCAACGTCAGGTCGAGCTCCGCGCGGAACGGGGTGCCCCGCGAGGAAGCGGATTGCCGCCGCTGCGCGAGGGCCAGCCGCGCGGCCGCGGTCGGGGTCGGCCGCACATGCTTGGTGCCGGGAAGCGGCCTCAAGGTGGTCGGCAGCCGGTCCGGCACCGAGACGTTCATCGAGACGATGTCGATGCGCCCAGCGGCCCGCGGCCTGCTCATGAGCGGCCCCGAGAGGGTCAGGTCCAAATCCGCCGTCGCGTCGACGGTCTCGTTGGAGACGAGCTGGGCGCGATTGCCCGTGATCCGGATGTCGCCGGGCAGGCCCGCGGCGGGATCGATCGTGACCTGTCCCCTGGCCGCAAGGGAGCCGCCGCTCGGCGTCTGCGCGGTCAGGTTCTCGATGGTGAGCACCTTCCCGCGCGCGACGAACCGGCCGGCGATGCCGCTGAGCCGGATGCCCTGCAGCGAGTCGGTGAAGCTGCCGCTGGCGAGCGTGACGCTGCCCTCGATGCGCGGATCCGCGAAGGTGCCGGCAATCGACAGATCGAGATTGGCAGCGCCCGTCAGACGTTGACCGGATGTGGACAGGAAGGAATTGGCGATGGTCAGGTCCGTGCGGCCCGATACCCTGAGAGCAAGCTCCTCCGCCGGGCTGAGAGGCACGCTTCCCGTCACCTGCAAGGCGCTGCCGCGTCCAATTGCAATCCTGGCGTCGACGCCGGCCCGCCGGTCGGCGAGCCGACCCTGCGCGTCGATGGTGAGCGCGGGCAGGCCCGCCCGGCGGGTCTCCGCCGTCGCAAGCCCCGAGACGGCAACGCGGTAGGCGCCCGTCGGATTTGCCACCGTTCCGCCGATGGACGCATTCCCGTTGACCGTGCCGGCGAGGCCGAGATTGGGCACTACGATGTCGGCTACCTGAAGCGGGAGACGGCGGATATCGACCGTGAGATCGAGCCTGTCGGCGACGGTGCCGTTCACCGTGATGCGCCCCTGGTCCGCCGCGATCACGAGATTGGACAGGGTGACGGCGCCGTTCTGCAGCGTGATGGCCGCGGGCTGCGCAAGAGCCAGGCGGCGGTTGCCGCGACGGGCCGTGAAGCTGGCAAGCTCGATCCGCGTCGCATCGCCCGGAACGACCCGTCCCTGCGCATCGAGGTTGAAGCCCTGCCCCACCGCGGAGGCGGTGAATTGCGAGGCGGCAGGCGTGCCGTTGGCCACGAAGCGCACGGCGCTGTACGTCTGCCCCGCAGCCGTCAGCGACTCCGCGGAGACGTTGCCGTCGATCATCGGGCGGCGGTAGAGATCCTGGAGGGTCAGTCTCGCATCGAAGTCCCGCACCGAAATGTCCGCCACGGCGAAGCGCGCGCCCTTGGCGGTGATCCGCGCATCCTGACCGCCATCGTGAGCGCTCAGCGAAACGACGGCATCGAGCGCGCCATCGAGCTTGGTGAGCACGAGCGGCGAGAGATCGTCGAAATTGCTGCCCGACAGGGAAATCTCACCCTGCGCCAGCTGGTCGTTGCCGAGCCGTAGATCGCCCTTCAATGCCACGGAACCGATATTGACGGCGAGCCGATCCAGGAGCCATCCGCCATCCGAGGGCCTTGCCAGATGGAGAGAGCCCGTCGCAGGTTTCCCATCCACCCGTCCATCGAGGGTCAATGCCGCGTCGAGCGCTCCCGTGACGTCCCTGGCGTCGATATTGATCGCAAGGCGTGGAATTGAGCGGTTGAGGGCGCGCATGTCGGTGAGCGTCGCAACGCCTTTCACGTCCGGCTTTTCGAGGGAGCCGCCGAGGCGGGCCGTCACATTCGCGCGGCCGGCGGCGATGCGCGGATCGACGCGCCTCAACTCGTCGATGGTGATGTCGAGGCCGAGATCGGCCGCGAATTGCGTGGCGCGCCCATCGACACGTGCATCGAGATGCGCACCGTCCACGCGGAAATTCTCGAACGCGTAGCCGTTGGGAATGCGTCGCAGGGTTCCGGCTGCCGTGACGCTGCGCCCGAGGAGTCCGTCGGCCGCCGGTGTACCGGTCGACAGTTCCCGCAAGCGCGCATCGATCACGGCCGCCATGTCGTACCGGCGTGGATTGCCCGACAGCTGCGCCGTCAGGGTCGCGGCTCCCTGCAAGGGCCGGCCGGCCAGGCCGGAGAAGGATGCCAGCCCCGGAATGCGGGCATCGAGCGTGCCGTCGAGAATGGTGCCGCCCACGCGTCCGGTGAAACTCGCCTGAGCGGTGGACGTCTCGATGCGCGCCGTCTCCACATTGGCGATGCCGTCGAGACCGAAGGAACCGCGCGAGGTGATGGAGAGCGTCGGTCCAATTGCCCTGGCGAGCGTCCGGTCGACGGGCCGGATGCCCGCGGCGTTGGCGTCGATGGAGAAGGAGAACTGGCTTGGAGGGGTTGAGCCGTCCGCTGGGTTCATGGTCACGCGTGCCGTCAGCGTGTCCAGGGAGCCCTCGGGGAGCCTGATCTCGGCTGCGTCGAGCGTTCCGTTGATGCGCGGCGCCGTCAACGGGCCCTGCACCGTGCCGTCGAAATTGAACCGGGCGATCTCCGCCTCTCCGGCTCGCGTCTTCGTGCCGTCGGTCGGCAGGGCGCGGGCGTTGAGGGTGAGATCGAGAACCTGGCCGGAGCTGACCGTTCCGGTCATATCGAAACGCGCGACATTCGACGTGATGCGCACCGGCTGGAACCGCAGGCTGCTGTCGTCGCCGACGGTCACGTTGCCGACGAGCTGGGTCGTGCCGCTGAAGACCGGCGCGGCCGGCGCGGGCAGCAATCCTTCGATGCGGGCCGCAAGATCCAGGTTCACATCGTAGCCAGACGTGGCGCGCCGGACGGCCGCCGTCCCGGCGGCGCCGATCGTCGGCCCGGCGGCGAAGTCGAGCCTTGCTGCGAAATCGCTCATGGGTCCCTGGCCGGTGAGCTTCAGGTCGACAGGCGGAAGCCCGGGCAGATCCATCAGCCGGGCCGCGATACCGCCGGCGGGTTCCCGGTGCGTGAGGTCGAGGGCGAGCCGTTTCGTTTGCGGCACATAGGTGAGATCGATCGAAAGCCGGCCGGGAGCATCGAGGCGCTGTGCCTGAAAATTCAGGTCGAGACCTTCGGACGGATCGCCCAACTGTGCCGACCCCGCCGCTGAAAGCCGGGCCTCCGTGCCGAGCACCGGCTGACCGAGGGCGAGTTCCTGCAGGGCGAAACGGTCCACGATCACCTTGACCGGCAACTCGGGCAGGATCGGCTCGTCGGAAACGGGCGCATCCTCCTCGGCGGGCAGCGGCCTGCGCGAAATCTGAAGCTTGTCGATGGTGAGTTCATCGACCTGCAGGCGCCCGCGCAGCAGCGCCGTGCGGCTCCAGACCAGCCGGGCGCGATCGAGGTTGAGCCACACGCCGTCCCGATCGGCGATGCGGATATCCCGGATCACCGCGTCCGACGTCAGGGCTCCCTCGATGCTGCCGATGGTGACGCGGGTGGTCGGCGTCGAGAGAAGACGCGAGATCAGGCTCGCCAGGATGCCCTGATCGCTCTGTGCCTGGCTCGGACGGTCGCTCGCCAGCCAGAAGGCCGCGATGGCCAGGATGACGAGGGACATGAGAGCGAGAGAGCGTATCCGCTTGAACATCAGAAGGCCTGCCCGATTCCAACGTAAATGGCGTAGGACGGATCGCCGGGCCCCGGATTGACCGGGATCGCGACGTCCAGGCGGATGGGCCCGACGGCCGTGTAATAGCGCAGGCCCAGGCCCGCACCGACGCGGATGGGCTCGTCGAAATTCGGGAAGCTCGAGTCGAAAGCCGTTCCCGCGTCCACGAAGGGCACGATGCCGATGGTGTTGGTGATCTTGATGCGCGCCTCGAGCGAGGCTTCGAGCAGGCTTCGGCCGCCGATGGGGTCTCCGAGGAAGGTCGGGCTCAGGGAGCGATAGCGGTAGCCGCGCACGGAACCGCCGCCGCCGGCATAGAAGCGCCGGTTGGCGGGAATCTCGTCGAGATCGGCGCCGACGATGGAGCCGAGTCCGATGCGTCCGGCAAGGATGTATCGGGCGTCCTCGTCAAGGGAGAAATAAGCGGACGCAGTTCCCCTTGCGACCGTCATGGGCACCGACGAACCGAGGAACTCCGGATAGGGCGCCACGGAGGCGATCACCCTCATGCCCTTGGTGGGATTGAGGAGGTTGTCGGTCGAGTCGTAGCTGAGGGAAACCGGAAGGCCGACGAGGGTATAGTCGATCTGGCCGAGAATGTCGGTCGCCTGCCCCTTCTCGTACTCGATGCCGCCCTGGATCGAGAAGGTCTCGCTGAAGCGGTGGCGGATGCCTGTGCTCGCATTCGCGAGACGGCTCGTATAGCCCTCCGTCCTGTCGCGCTCGACGAGACCGTCGACCAGCCAATCGTTGCGGGTCCCCCAGAGGGCAGGCTTCAGGAAGCTCGCACGAAACCGTCCGCCGAGATTGTCCCAGGAGAAATCCTGGCTCCGGTCGGGTTGGCCGCCATCTTCGGTGAGATAGAAGACGCTGCCCTCGAGCCGCAGCCGCTCCGCGCCGCCGAACAGGTTCCGGTGGGCCCAGTACGCCCGCACCGCTGGCCCATCGGTCGTCGAATATTGCACCGAGGCGCCGATGACCCGCGGTGGGCGCTCAGTCAGCTCCACGAAGAGAGGAAGATTGCCGTAAGCATCCAGAGCCTCTCCTTCACGGATCCGCACCGAGGACAGCGCCTCGATCTGGGAGATCGACTTGCGCATGGAGGCGAGTTCCGCGGGCGAATAGGGATCGCCCGGCTCCGTGTAGATGAAGGAGCGCACAACGGCCGGGTCGATATTCTCCGCGCCATGGATCGAAATCGTCCCAATTCCTGCCCGAGGTCCAGGATCGACGCTCAGGCTCACGTCCATCGCCTGTGCAGGATGGATGACCACGGGATTCTGCCGCCTGATCTTGGCGAAGGGGTGCGACTGCGACCGGAAATGATCGACGATCCTCGCCTCGGCGGCGACGATGTCGGCGGAACGCGCCGGATCCCCGGGCTTGATCTGTACGACACGGGGCGGGAGTTCCGCCGGCGGGAACGGACGCCCAGTCCTGGCGTCCAGCACCGCAACGTCCCTCAAGGCAAATTGCGAACCCGGATCGGCGACGATCTGAACGGGCACGAGCGCACGCGCGAGATAGCCTGCGGCGGCCCGGGTCGCGGCATCCCTGCGGGGGGACTGCAGAACCATCGGGACGCCGGCCACGTTGATCGTGACACGAGCGTTGTAATACCCGGCGCCCCAGAGCGCGTCGATCAGGCGAGGCAGGTCGGCCTCGGCGCGACTGGCCAAGGCCGCGGCATCGGGCGGCGGATCCGATTGCAGGCTCTGAAGGGTCGAGGCGTCCTTCAGCACCTGCTTGAGATCGCTGTTGTCCCCGCTCACCACGATATCGAGAGAATACGGCAGGGCCTGAGCACTCGGAGGCGGCGGCGCATTGCCGTCCCCACGAAGCCATCCGAAGAGATCAAGTGCGACGGCAGGCGCGAGCGGCATTCCACTCAACAGAACGCCGACCACGACGGGAAACACGATCCGTCGGTTGTTACGCAGCCGTCGCAAGTGAAGCATGACCTCCCTGGCCAAAACAGATTCATGTTTCTTGGTCGCGAGGCCGAACCCGTCCCGACTAGGCCGGGATCCTGATCGGCTCAGATTGTCGAGAGGCACCTAACCACAGTTTCCCTAGCGGCAAAACCCTGACACTGCGTTTTTGACGGACAGTTGACCGAAGATCACAGACTGTCCCGAGGAAAATATACTTGCAATAGATGGAACCCGGCCTTGAGGTTAATGGCTGAACGACGCGTATCCCGACAGCAGCGTCGTGACACTATAGTGGAACTGGAGCCCATTCGACTGGCGATTTCTCACTCATGCCAAATGTGGCTAAAATAAGAACTCTGCCCACCTGCTCCCGATGAAGGGTTAATCTATGTCTGGCGACGCCCCGAAAGCCAAGGCTCATTGACCTGACATTCCGACGGGTGTAGTTTTTCACCCCATATACTGGCGTAGTCCAAGTTGCTCCCATGTAGAGTGAACAACGACGAGCCGGCGTTGCCTGCATCCATGTTTTGGTTGAAGTTTCTTCACGAGTGAACCCAGCCAAAAACCATGTAATGGCGTACAAGAGTCACTGCTTTCTGCTTCAAATCCGAGGCCTCTCACGGCAAGGATGGGTCAGGAATGGCTGTAGCGCTCGTCTTGGTTCTGATCGCTGTCGGCTCTGTCATCTTCCACCTCGTCAGCCCCTGGTGGTGGACCCCGATCGCTTCGAACTGGCGCTACATCGACGACACGATCATCATCACCTTCTGGATCACGGGCGCTGTCTTCGTCGCGGTCGTCCTCTTCATGGCCTATTGCGTCTACCGCTTCCGTCATCGGGCCGGGCAGCAGGCCCATTACGAACCGGAGAACAAAAGGCTCGAATGGTGGCTGACCCTCGTCACGGCCGTCGGGGTCGCCGCCATGCTGACGCCGGGCCTTTTCGTCTGGCGGCAGTTCATCACCGTTCCGGAGGATGCGACCGACATCGAAGTCGTGGGCCAGCAATGGCAATGGAGTTTCCGGCTGCCGGGACCGGACGGGAAGCTGGCCACCTCCGACGCCCGGCTGATCAGCCCCGACAATCCGCTCGGGATCAACAAGGACGATCCGAAATCGCAGGATGACGTCGTCATCGAGGGCGGCGAATTGCACCTGCCGGTCGGCAAGCCGGTGAAGGCGCTCCTGCGCTCCATCGATGTCATCCACGATTTCTATGTGCCGGAGCTGCGCGCCAAGATGGATCTCGTGCCGGGACAGGTCTCCTATATCTGGTTCACGCCCACGAGGACCGGAAGCTTCGACATTCTCTGCGCGGAACTCTGCGGCGTCGGCCACCCGCAGATGCGGGGAACGCTCGTGATCCAGGAGCAAAAGGATTATCAGGCATGGCTGCAGCATCAGGCGGCGCGCAGCTTTGCGCGCCTTTCGCCTGCGAGCGGCGGGCCCGATTGAACGGAGATAGAGGAAGCAGCCGGGGAGAGAACCCTGATGGTTGATGTCCCACTTGGTCCGGCCGGAGCTGTCGCACCGTCCGACGTCGAAGATGTCGAGCTCTACCATCCTCACAGCTGGGTGACGAAATACGTCTTCAGCCAGGACGCGAAGGTCATTGCGATCCAGTACGCGTTCGTCGCCCTCTCGGTCGGGCTGATCGCCCTCGTGCTGTCGTGGCTGATGCGGCTGCAGCTTGGCTTTCCCGGCGTCTTCGCCTTCATCGACGCCAACGCCTATTACCAGTTCATCACCATGCACGGCATGATGATGGTGGTCTACGTTCTCACCGCCCTCTTTCTCGGCGGCTTCGGCAATTACCTCATTCCCCTGATGGTCGGCGCACGCGACATGGTCTTTCCCTATGTCAACATGCTGAGCTTCTGGGTCTATTTCCTCGCCGTCCTGGTTCTCGTCGCAAGCTTCTTCGCCCCGGGCGGCCCAACCGGCGCCGGCTGGACCCTCTATCCGCCGCAGGCCATCTTGTCGGGCACGCCCGGCGGACAGGATTGGGGCATCATCCTGATGCTCTCCTCCCTGATGATCTTCATCATCGGCTTCACCATGGGCGGCTTGAATTATGTGGTGACGGTGCTGCAGGCGCGGGCGCGCGGCATGACGCTGATGCGCATGCCGCTCACCGTCTGGGGGATCTTCACCGCGAGCTTCATGGCGCTGCTCGCCTTCCCGGCTCTGTTCGTCGGTGCCGTGATGATGCTCTTCGACCGCGTCTTCGGGACGAGCTTCTTCGTGCCAGCCATCGTCGAGATGGGTCAGCCGCTCGAACGCAACGGTGGGTCCCCTCTGCTCTTCCAGCATCTGTTCTGGTTCTTCGGGCACCCGGAGGTCTACATCGTCGCCCTGCCTGCCTTCGGCATCGTGTCGGACCTGATCAGCACCCATGCGCGGCGCAACATCTTCGGCTATCGCATGATGGTCTGGGCGCTTCTCGCCATCGGCGCCTTGAGCTTCGTGGTCTGGGCGCACCACATGTATGTGAGCGGCATGAACCCGTATTTCGGGTTCTTCTTCGCCACCACGACGCTGATCATCGCCGTTCCGACAGCGATCAAGGTCTACAACTGGATCCTGACTCTCTGGCGCGGCAACATCCATCTGACGCTGCCCATGCTGTTCGCGCTCGCCTTCATCGTCACCTTCGTGAACGGCGGCCTCACCGGGCTGTTCCTCGGCAACGTGGTGGTGGACGTTCCGCTGTCCGACACGATGTTCGTCGTGGCGCATTTCCACATGGTCATGGGCGTGGCCCCGATCCTCGTGATCTTCGGAGCGATCTATCATTGGTATCCGAAGGTGACCGGGCGCATGCTGAACGAAACGCTCGGCCGGATCCATTTCTGGGTCACGTTCCTAGGTGCCTATGCGATCTTCTTCCCGATGCATTATCTCGGATTGATGGGCATCCCGCGCCGGTATCATGACATCGCCGACATAGCCTTCGTTCCGCCGTCGGCGCACACGCTCAACGCCTTCATCACCATCGCGGCCCTGATCGTCGGCGCGACGCAGCTGGTCTTCGTCTTCAATCTGTTCTGGAGCCTGCGTCACGGCCGGCCTTCCGGCGGCAATCCCTGGCGGGCGACGACGCTGGAATGGCAGACGCCGGAGACGCCGCCGCCGCACGGCAATTGGGGCAAGACCGTTCCGACAGTCTATCGCTGGGCCTACGATTACAGCGTGCCGGGCGCCGACCAGGATTTCCTGCCGCAGAACCAGCCCGGGATCACGCGCATCGTACCGGGATCGTCCCATGGGTAGCATCCTCTTGTTCCTGAGCGGACTCGCCGTCATCGGCGCCTGGTGGCTCTCGCGGCAGGGGCTGGCATCGAAGCCCTGGCTGGAACAGGGCGTCGCGGGCGACCTTCCGGACGAAGCGCCTGCGCCTCCCTACAGGGTCGGGCTTCTGATCCTGCTCGCGGTGATCGGCTCCCTGTTCGCGCTCTTCATCAGCGCCTATGCCATGCGCATGCAGTTGCCCGACTGGCGCAGCTTGCCGGTGCCTCGCATTCTCTGGCTGAACACAACCATGCTCGCCCTGAGCAGCCTCGCTCTTCACGGGGCGAGGCGCGCGGCCGAACGCGGCGAGATGGCCGAGCTGAGGGCAAGTCTCCTCGCCGGCGGCATCTCGGCCCTCGCCTTCCTGTCGGGCCAGCTCCTGGCATGGCGCCAATTGAGCGGTGAAGGCTATTTTCTGGCCGCCAATCCGGCCAACGCCTTCTTCTACATCCTGACCGGGCTGCACGGCCTCCATCTGCTCGGCGGTCTGGCGGCCCTGGGCAGGACCACCGAAAAGGCATGGCGCGAAGTGGTGACGGATCGGCTGCGGCTGTCCGTAGAGCTCTGCGCCACCTACTGGCACTTCCTGCTTCTCGTCTGGCTGGTCTTTCTGAGCGTGCTGACGGGCTGGGCGGGCAACTTCGTGGACATCTGCCGGCAATTGCTGACGTGAGAGGAATTCTGCCCATGGCGGAACAGGCGGCGACGGACTTGCGAACCACCTATACCGAAACTTCCGGCCTGCGGAGCATCGCGAGCGATTTTTCCTCGGACCGGCAGGCCTTCAGGAACGTGTCCTGGGGCAAGGCCATGATGTGGATCTTCCTTCTCAGCGACACCTTCGTCTTCAGCTGCTTCCTGATCTCCTACATGACGGCCCGCATGTCCACGACGGTGCCGTGGCCCAACACGAGCGAAGTCTTCGCCCTGACCATCGGCGGAAAATCCCTTCCCCTGATCCTGATCGCCATCATGACCTTCGTGCTGATCAGCAGCAGCGGAACCATGGCGATGGCGGTGAATTTCGGCTACCGCCGCGACCGCAGGAAAACCGCCATCCTCATGCTGGTGACGGCGCTCCTCGGCACCACCTTCGTCGGCATGCAGGCCTTCGAATGGACCAAGCTGATCCATGAAGGCGTCCGCCCCTGGGCCAATCCGTGGGGAGCGGCCCAGTTCGGCTCGTCGTTCTTCATGATCACCGGTTTTCACGGCACGCATGTGAGCATCGGCGTCATCTTCCTGCTCGTCATCGCCCGGAAGGTGTGGCGCGGCGATTTCGACCAGGAGCGACGCGGCTTCTTCACGAGCCGGAAAGGGCGTTACGAATCCGTCGAGATCATGGGGCTCTACTGGCACTTCGTCGATCTGGTCTGGGTCTTCATCTTCGCCTTCTTCTATCTTTGGTAAGGAACGCGTCATGGCACAGGGAGGCGCACATGCGCAGGGACAACAGCATCCCATCAAGCTGTATTTGGTCGTGTGGGCCTGGCTGTTCGTCCTGAGCGCCTGCTCCTACTTCGTCGACTACTTCCAGGTTCAGGGACTTCTCCGATACGCCCTGATCGTTCTCTTCATGTTGCTGAAGGCCGGCCTCATCGTGGCGATCTTCATGCATATGGCCTGGGAGCGGCTGTCGCTGGTTTATGCCATTCTGGTGCCGATCAGCGCCGTCCTCGTGTTCGTCGCGATCATGGTTCTCGAATCCGATTACACGCTGCTGTCACGGATCGTCTTTTTCGGATCCGGATCCTGAACGACGAGAAGGCGGCCCGACCACCGGACCGCCTCCCATCCACTCCCTGATAGGGGATTATCTCACCGGGTGCGCATCGTCGGGATGCGGAGGCTCTACGACCCGGCGATAGAGATGCCAGGTCGCGTGTCCGAGAACCGGCATCACGATGGCGAGCCCCACGAAGAGCGGTATGGAGCCGACGAGGAGGGCCGCGGCGACGATGATGCCCCACAAGGCCATGGTGAGCGGATTCATGGCCACGGCCTTGACGGAGGTGTAGACGGCAACGGCCGCGCCCACATCCCGGTCGAGGAGAAGCGGGAACGAGATCACGCTGATGCTCAAGACGGCCACGGCGAAGACGAAGCCGAGGATGTTGCCCCAGATGATCAACTGCATGCCCTCCGGTGTCGTGAGAACCTGATTGATCAGGCCGGCATAGGTATCGGGCACCGCGTAGCCGAAGATGGATTGATAAAGCAGGCGGGCCGTCGTCAGCCAGGTCAGGAAGATCACCAGCAGCAGCACGCCGAGTGCGAGGATCGATGGGATCGAGGGCGACTTCAGGACGTTGAACGCATCCTGCCAGGAGGTCGACAGGCCGAGTTCCCGCCTCCGGCTGATCTCATAAAGACCGATACCCGCGATCGGGCCGATCAGAGCGAAGCCCGAGGCCAGGGGGTAGAGAAGCGGCAGCGCGTCGTTGCTGAAGGTGAGCGCGGCAAGGCAGACCCCGACGACGGGATAGATCAGTCCCAGGAACACCAGATGCGACGGCATGGCCCAGAAATCGTCGAACCCCTTCGCCAAAGCCTCTTTCAAATCGGCAGGCGTGATCTTTCTGACAACCGGATGCGCCGGAGCTTCGCTTGCGCCGGCGACAATATGAAAATTGGCCATAATCGCTCCTCCAGGGATGAACCTTGGCAGTCGAGATCACGGCCTTGCGTGTACCGTCCGGGGTTACGCACAACCGCAACCTGTTGTCGAACTATACGCCGAAACATTATGGCTGTCGCGTCGGATTTCGCCGATAAAGCCTTGTGGCGGCATGAGATCCGTTGAGGCGCAGCTAGGAAAGTTGTACCGCTGCGCCCGCGGCGTGCCGGAACTCCGTCAGAGTGGCCGGATGTCGACGCGGCACGATGAAGGAGACAATCCGTTGGTCGATTGGGATGCGGGACAATACCTGAAGTTCGAGGACGAGCGCACGCGCCCTTCGCTCGACCTGCTCAAACGTGTGCCCCTGGACGCGGCGACGAGCTGCATCGATCTCGGATGCGGGCCCGGGAACAGCACGGAACTGATCGCCCGGCGCTTTTCCTCGGCGCGGATTCTCGGGCTCGACAATTCGCCGGACATGCTCGCCAAGGCGAAGGCGCGGCTGCCCGGGCTGCACTTCGAGGAAGCGGACATCGCAAATTGGGAGACCACCGAGCGCTTTGATCTGATCTTCGCCAACGCCGTTCTGCAATGGCTTCCCGAACACCCTGCCCTTCTCAAACGGCTCGTCTCGTTCTTGAAGGATGGCGGATGCCTCGCCGTGCAGATGCCGAACAATCTGAACGAGCCTTCCCATCGCCTCATGGCCCAGATTGCTCAGGATGGCCCATGGGCGGAGAAGCTCACCTCGCTAGGCCGGGCAAGAGAGACCATCGGATCCTTCGAGGATTATTATGCGTGGTTGCGGCAGGTGGGGTGCTCGGTCGATCTCTGGCAGACGACCTATGTTCATCCTCTGGACGGTGCAGCCGCCATCGTCGAATGGTTCAAGAGCACGGGCCTGAAACCCTATATCGACCCGCTGTCGCCGGAGGAGCGCTCGCATTTCCATCGCCGCTACGAGGCAGCCATTGCTGAAGCCTATCCAGTTCAACCCGATGGCAAGGTTCTGCTGCGCTTCCCGCGGCTCTTCTTCGTTGCGCAACGCCCGTAGGACGAAAGCAAGAAGCCCAATCCTGCGTTTCGCGTTTGGGCTTCATGCGCAAGCTCCGTCTGCAATCAGGCGTCTCGAGAAAGAGCAACGCGGATCGTCAGGGATGATCTTGATCAGGCACTCTGCTCTTCGGCCGTGCGCTCCACGCGCACCGATCGCCTTCTCTCGCGCCTCAGCCGCTTCATCAGAGCGATCGATGCAACCATCGTCCGCTCCAACTCCGACAGGATCGTGTTCGTTTCTGCCGGGACTGATAGGTTCTTTCGTTCCAACTTCATTGGCAACCTGTTTGCTCTACAACGCTACAACTGAATATGACCCAGCTAAGCGTCGCAGTGCGGCTGCAATATGGCGGCTTAAGAGCAATAAAGGATCATCGATCCGTGCAAAAGCGTATTACCACCCGCCATTTAACGATATAGCGATTTAGTCTTGCGTGCGCTCAAGACGTTCCATTCAACTGATCTTCACGTGAGCGTTCCACTCGGCACGATAAAGCGGAAAGTCTTTCTGCAGTTGGCTGGAAGGCGTTTGCAGTCCTTCTCGATGTGCGACTGGTGTCGATGGTGCGAGCGCGAGGAGGGCCGCGCCGACGCTGGTCCCGGTGGCGCTGGAAACGGCAATGACCTCGCGGCCGGTTGCGTTCGACAAGGCCTCTGCATAAAGGGCGTTGCGCGCGAACGGTCCCTCCACGATGATCGGCCCTGCTGCACGGGTGAGATCGAGACAGGCTTGCGTCATCATTGCCGTGTAGAGCGAAGCCGCAACATAGGTCTCGTCCTCATTCAGATCATCCGACGCGTTCACGAGACGATGTGTGGCGTCGGGAAACGGCCCGCACCCTGGCACGACGCTCGGAGTCATGAGAATCCGTCGGTCCAGGACGCGGCGGATTGCCTCCGGCGTCGCCCGGCCCCGGCCCTTTGTCAGCAGTTCGAACTCCCTCCCGCCCATGAAGCGGGCGGACGGCACGGCACGACCGAGTGCATCCACGTTGGCGAGGGTGTCCCGTGTCGGATCGAGGTGATCGAGGTCGCCGCCGACCGCGAAGATCACGACCCACGTTCCCGTCGAGACGACTGCGAACGGCGCTTCATGCTGTCCCAGATGCGGCAGGAGCGACGCGTTCGAGTCGTGAATGCCGCAGTGGACGGGCACAGGCTGCGCAAGCCCGATGATCGCGCTGATCTTCTCCGTCACATGTCCCAGAAGGTCCGAAGGCCTCATGACGGGAGCAAGCTTGTCGCCGATGTCGAGCCGCTCGACGAGCGAGGAGAAGCGCCCCTCCTTCGGCCTCCAGAGATCGGTGTGGCAGCCGAGGGATGTGACCTCCGTGGCGGCCTTTCCCGTCAGCCGCCAGCCCCAATATTGCGGGTACGTGACGACAGCCCGCACTCTGCGGAAGGCTTCCGGAAACAGCGATCTCTGATAATGCAGCTGCGCTCCGAGATTGAGGCCCCCGGGCAGGCGCGGCGAGAAGGTCTCCGTGAAGTCCGGCCTGATCTCGTCATAGGCGGCATCGATCTCTGCCGGATAGCGGAATTCGTAGTCGAGGACCGGCAGCGCCAAGTCATCGTCCCCGAGAAGCGCCCCGCTTGCACCGTGAGCCGTGATCGAAATGGCATCGAATCCGAATTCAGCGTTGAGATCCTTCAGGGACTGCAGGAAGAACGCGAAAATCCCGTCCATGTCGAAATGCGGATAAGGACCATCGGTCAGCACCCTGTTGGGGATCGTGCGGGTGGCGATCTCGCATCGTGCCTCGGCATCGACGATGACGGCCTTCACGTTGGTCTTGCCGACATCGAGCACTGCGACTTTCATGCTTTCACGCCATATGGAAGACGGTGACGAGGGGCTTGTCGACCGGGGAATTGTCGGCATTCGTCGCCATGATGTCGGCCATGTGGGCCCACCAGCGCTTCATGACCGGGTGGTTCGGCAGATCCGCCATGCGGTGGTCCGCGCGCCGCCACAGAACACCGAAGAGAATGCCGGTCTCCCGGTCGAGATGAATCGAATAATCCTCGATGCCGGCATCCTTCAGAAGCTCGACCAGCTCCGGCCAGATCTCATCGTGACGGCGGCGATACTCGCCCTCCATGCCGGGGTTGAGTTGCATCTTGAAGGCGTATTTCTCTTTTCCGGTCATGCGGCTGCCCCTGAGCGGATACGGCGGATGACGATCGGAAGCGCGATCACGAGGATCAACAGCAAGCCGATGAAGATCGACATGACGATGCCGGGCACATTGAGGAGACCGAGACCGAACGTGACGAGCCCCATGACGATGGCGGCCAGCACCACGCCCGGGATGGTGCCCGAGCCCCCGAGGATGCTCACACCGCCGAGCACCGCCATCGTGACCACCTCGAGCTCCCATCCGGCTGCGATGGTGTGGCGGGTCGAACCCAGGCGCGATGTGAGGCACACGGCCGCGAAGCCGCTCATGAGGCCGGTCATCAGGAAGAGCATGAACTTGGTCCGCTGAACCGGAATGCCGGAAAACTGCGCGGCAAAGGCGTTGTTGCCGATGGCGTAGATCCGCCGCCCGAAAGCGGTCCGGTGAAGCAGGATACCGAAGATGAGGGCGAACACCACGAAGGCGACCATTTCGAAGGTGACGACCTCGAAACCCGGCAGTGTCGGCCACCATGAAAAGTCGGACATGTAGCCCTGGCCGAACCAGGCGAAGCTCGCAGGATACCCGCCATAAGCCTGATCGCCGAGCACGATCTGGGCGATGCCGCGAAACAGGCTCATGGTGCCGATGGTCACGACGATGGACGGGAGCCCGATGCGCGCCACCAGGAATCCGTTGAAGGCGCCGCAGAGCAGCCCCACACCGAGCCCGATTCCGACGAGGGCCGGAGTCTGGAATCCTGCCTGCACGGCCGCTCCCATGGCGGTCGACGCCAAGGCGATGATGGCCGCGACGGAAAGATCGATCTCTCCGGAGATGATGAGGAGCGTCATCGCGAACGCGATCATCGCCTTTTCCGTGAAATTGTAGGTCGCGTCCGACAGGTTCCACGGATCGAGGAAGTGCGGGGACGCGAACGAGTTCGCGATGAAGATCGCGATGGCGACGGCGACGAGCAGAGCCTCCCAGCTGCCGAGGATCCGACCCGCCGGCGTCGAGAGCTTGTCGGGGATATGGCGCGACGGCTGCTTCTCGAAGGTCAGCGTGCTCATGCGGCGGCTCCTTCCACCGGCACCTCAGCCAGGGGCGATCTGCTTTTCGCGGCATCGCGGAGGATGAGGCGCCCCTTCCGTTTCTCCTGCCGCGCGTTGAAGAGAACCGCCACGATGATGACGAAACCGGAAATCGCCATCTGCCAGAACGGTGAGATATTGATGACCGGCAGCGCATTCTTGATCACGCCGAGGAACAGGGCTCCGAGGATCGCGCCGCCGACCGATCCAATCCCGCCGAGCGTCGAGATCCCGCCGATCACGCAGGCCGCAACCGTATCGAGCTCGAAGCCGGCCGCGATATCCACATAGGCGACCGCATAGCGGGAGACCCACAGATAGCCGCAGAGGCCCGCCAGAGCGCCCGACAGCACGAAGGCGAAGAAGCGCGTGCGCCCGACGTCGATCCCGGCATAAAGCGCCGCCGTCGGATTGCCGCCCGCGGCGTAGAGGGCGCGACCGAAGACCGTGCGCGTGAAGACGATCGTGACGAGCGCGATCACCAGGATGGCCGTCCAGCCGAGCAGCGGCAGGCCGAGGACGACGACGCGGGGCGTATTCAGGAAGGTCGCAGTCATCTGGGTCTGGTTGACCCAGGCTCCGCCCGAGAGCACGAAGGCCATGCCGCGATAGATCGTGAGCGTGCCGAGGGTCGCCACGATGGACGGAATGCCGATCTTCCAGACCATGAGGCCGTTGATCGCGCCGAGGAGCGCGCCGATGCCCATGGCCATGACGATCAGAAGCGGCAGCGGGATCTGCGGATAGGCCGCGTTCATCATGGCGATGGCCATGCCGGTGAAGGACAGGTTCGCGGCGACCGACAGATCGATGGACTTCGTGAGGATCACCGCCATTTGGCCGAGCGCCAGGATCATCAGGATGGACGTATCGTTGAAGATGTTGGCGAGGCTCTCCGGCGAGGCGAAGCCCGGCGCGCGCGCCGAGAAGATCGCGATCAGCACGACGATGATCGCCACCAGCAGGAGTTCTCGGTATTTCAGGATTCGGCTCATCATTTCCTACCCTGCCCTATCAGGTGTTGCCCGTCGCGGCCCGCACGAGCAATTCGGCATCGAGACCGTCGCGCTCCCATAGTCCGGCCATTCGCCCCTCGCGCATCACCATCACGCGATCGGACATGCCGAGGATCTCGGGCAGTTCGGACGACACCATGATCACGCTGAGCCCCTCGCCCGCGAGCTCGCTCATGAAGGCATGCACGGCCGCCTTCGAGCCGATGTCGATGCCCTTGGTCGGCTCGTCCAGGATGATGACCTTCGGCCGCGCGGCGAGCCATTTCCCGATGACGACCTTCTGCTGATTGCCGCCGGACAACGTGCCGACAGGAACCGAGAGCGCCGCCGCGCGCAGGTCCAGCCGCTCCGCGTATGTCCGCGCCAGGGCGAACTCCTCCGCCTGACGCAGGAATCCCGCCCGGGTCGTTCGGGCCAGCGTCGCCATGGAAATGTTCTGGAAGATCGGCATCTGCAGCACGGCGCCGTGGCGGCCGCGCTCCTCCGGCACATAGACGATGCCTGCCGCGATGGCCTGCGCCGGCGACCGGATACCGATCCGGCGGCCCTCCAGCTCGAGGGTTCCCGCGCTGGGGCGGGTGATGCCGAACAGGGCCTGGCAGAATTCCGAGCGCCCGGCGCCGACCAGCCCGTAGAGGCCCAGGATCTCGCCGCGCCGGAGGTCGAAGGAGATGCCGTCGAACTCCGTCGGATGCGAGTATCCGCGAACCTTCAGAACGGTATCGCCGATCGCCACATCGACCTTCGGAAACACATGATCGACCGAGCGGCCGACCATCATCCGGACGATCTCGCCCTGCCCGGTCTGCGACAGGAGCCCGGAGCCGATCGAGCGGCCGTCCCGGAACACCACGAAATGTTCGGCGATCTGATAGACTTCCTCGAACTTGTGGCTGATGAAGAGGATCGCCTTGCCCTGCTTCTTCAGCCGCTCGATGATCCGGAAGAGGTCCTCCACCTCCTTGTAGGAGAGCGCGGCCGTCGGCTCGTCCATGATGACCACGCGAGCCTCGACGGAGAGCGCCCGCGCAATGGCGACGAGATGCCGATGGGCGATCGAGAGGTCTTTCAGGCGGGTGTAAGGGCTGATCGGCGCATCGATGGAGGTGAGCAGGGCCGCGGCGCGCGCGTTCATGGCGCCCCAATTGACGAGCCCCAGCCGGTTTCTCGGCGCGTGACCGAGAAAGATGTTCTCGGCGACCGAGAGTTCGTCGAACAGCACGGTCTCCTGGTAGATCGCCGTGATGCCGCTGCGGATCGCCGCCTCGGCATTGACGAATTGCACGGGAGCGCCGTCGACGGCGATCTCACCGCTGTCGGGCTGGTAGATTCCGGTCAGAATCTTGACGAGCGTCGACTTGCCCGCGCCGTTCTCGCCGATCAGCGCCGTCACGGTGCCGGGATAGAGCGCGACATCCACCTGATCGAGCGCCTTGACTCCGGGGAACGTCTTGGAAATGCCGCGCATCTCCAGAAGCGGAGCCGGGGTCTCGGGGATCGCTTGAACCGCGGACATGGAAATCCTTCCAGGTGCCGAATGAGAGCAAGGAGGGCGCGGCTGTCCACGCCCTCTCTCCGAGTGGCTTTTCGAGATCAGAAGATCTTGGCGAACTCGTCGACGTTGTTCTTGTCGTAGACGAAGGGGTCGGCCATGGCGGCCTCGCCGTTGTCGCCGATCTTGATCTTGCCCATGCGGCCGGCATTGATCTCGGCGCCGGGCTTGCCGTCGGTCTCGCCCTTCACGAGGCGATAGGCGATCTGCGTGGCGGAATAGCCGAGATCGATCGGGTTCCAGATCGCGAACTCCTTCGTCGCGCCGGAATGGACCGCGCCCGCCATCTCGGAGGGAAGCCCGAGGCCCGTCACATAGACCTGCCCGATCTTGCCCGCATCCTTCACCACCTGCGAAGCGGCGAGCACGCCCACCGTCGTGGGAGCGACGATCACCTTTACGTTGGGATGGGATTTCAGCAGGCCCTGGGCCTCGCGATAGCTCTTATCGGCCAGATCGTCGCCATAAACGGTCGTGACGAGATTCAGGCCGGGATATTTCGGGAGCTGCTTCTTCATCTCGGCGATCCAGGTGTTCTGGTTGGTCGAGGTGGAGGTCGCGGACAGGATCGCGAAATCACCCTTGCCGTCCGGCAGGTGGGATGCCGCGAGCTTCAGGCACATGTTGCCGATCAACTCGTTCGAGGACGGGTTGAGGTGCACGATGCGCCCGTCCTTGCCGACGGCGGAATCCCAGGAGATCACCTTGATGCCGCGCTGCGCGGCCCGCTTCAGCGCGGGCACAACGGCATCGGGATCGTTGGCCGAGATGGCGATCGCATCCACGCGCTGGGCGATGAGCGCATTGATGACCTCGATCTGCCCTTCGGCCGTCGTGCTTGTCGGCCCCGTATAGATGACCTCGACACCGCCGAGTTCCTTCGCGGCTTCCTGGGCGCCCTTGTTGGCCGCCTCGAAGAATCCGTTGCCGAGCGACTTGGCCACGAGACCGATCTTCATGTTCTGGGCGCTTGCCGACCCGGCGAAGAGCGCCACGCTCAACGCCGTGCCGAGAGCAAGTTTTGCAAATGCTTTCATGGTCTTCCTCCCTCTGAAACACCTCTCGGCCGCTCTCAGGCGGCCGATGAGGATTCCTCAGTCCGATCTGCCGCCGTCGTTCCGGCGACGATCAGCTTGATTCCTGCATTCTCGATCATGGTCCTGGCCGAATCCGGGATGGCGTCGTCGGTAATCAGCGTCGAGACACGCTCGAGCGGGCAGAGAATGAGACTGGAGCGGCGCTGGAACTTGGTGGAATCCACCATCAGAACCAGCTCGTCCGCCTGATTGATGAGTTTCTGCTCGGCCTGGATGATCAGGGCATCCTGCTCCATGACGCCGAGCCCGCCGACACCCTGAGCCCCCATGAACATCCGGCGCGCATAGAAATTCCGCGTCACGTCGTTCTCGAAAGGCGAGAGAATGATGCTCTGATCGCGGTAGATCGCGCCGCCCGGCAGCATCACCTGATTCTTGGAATGCTTCACGAGATGCTCGGCTATGGCGAACGAGTTCGTGAATATCTGCAGCCGCCGGGTCGTCAGGTAATGCACCATCTGGAACGTCGTGGTGCCGCCATTGATGATGATGGCGTCCCCCTCCGTGCAAAGAGCCACGGCCTCACGCGCAATCGCCCGCTTCTTGGCGAGGTTCTCGCCCTCCGACACCCGGAACGGCTTGGCCGCGAGGCTGCCGATCTGGGCCGGATGAAGAGCCTCCGCCCCGCCGCGAACCCGGCGCAGGCGCCCCTGAACGTGCAGGGCCGCAATATCGCGGCGGATCGTGGCCTCCGACGCGGACGTCAGCTCCACGAGATCCTGGACTGTCGCAACCGGCTTCTCCTGGACGGCGCTCAGGATGATCCGGTGCCTTTCACGTTCGTGCATGGTTCCTCAACAAGGTCGATCGACAATGATCGGAAGGATCAAATACCTTTCAGGGTCACGCAAGTTATCGCCCTAGACTGCGCACCGAACCGCTCACAGTCAATCAAGATCGACATACCACCTTCGTATCATGATCATTATTGATCAGATTTGATTGAATATGGTTGACATGATGGGGGCTTCCGGCCACCTTTCGCTCAAATCCGGGGCAGTCTGCGCCCCGTGAGCGGACAGGAGGAAACCGTGGACACCGCGACCCAAGCCGTCAAACTCCTCGACAATCAGTGGGATGACGCCAAGGCTGCCGCCTTGGATGAGCCGGGCCTCCTTCTCTACCGCTCCAACCTGCTTGGCGCCGACAAGCGGATCACCAATTACGGCGGCGGCAACACGTCGGCCAAGGTGATGGAGACCGATCCGCTGACGGGCGAGACGGTCGAGGTGCTCTGGGTCAAGGGCTCGGGCGGAGACGTCGGCACGATCAAGCTCGACGGGTTCGCCACCCTCTACATGGACAAGCTGCGGTCTCTGAAGAACCTCTACAAGGGTGTCGAGGACGAAGACCGCATGGTCGGCTTCCTGCCCCATGCCACCTTCAACCTGAACACGCGCGCGGCCTCGATCGACACGCCGCTCCATGGCTTCCTCCCGTACAAGCATGTGGATCACATGCATCCGGACGCGATCATCGCCATCGCAGCGTCCAGGAACTCCCGTGAACTGACCCGGGAGATCTTCGGCGAGGAAATCGGATGGTTGCCGTGGCGTCGGCCGGGCTTTCAGCTCGGTCTCGACCTCGAAGCCTTTGCCAAGGCCAATCCCAACGCCAAGGGCGTGGTGCTCGAAAGCCATGGCCTCTTCACCTGGGCCGACGACGCCAAGGAATGCTACGCACTCACCCTGCGGATCATCAATCAGGCCATTCAATGGTTCGCGGAGCGGACCGCAGGCAAAGCGGCTTTCGGCGGAGCCGTCGCGTCCAGTCTCGGGCGGGACGAGCGCCGCAGGATCGCCGCGCGCCTGATGCCGGAGATCCGCGGCAGGATCGGACAGGCGGAGCGCAAGCTCGGTCATTTCGACGACCAGGATGCGGTGCTCGAATTCGTCAACTCGGCCGACCTGAAGCCACTCGCCCAGCTCGGCACCAGCTGCCCCGATCACTTCCTGCGCACGAAAATCCGTCCGCTCGTGCTCGATTTCGACCCGAAATCCCCGGACGTGGACGCCGTTCTCGCCGGCCTCGATGCGGCGCTCGAGGCATACCGCGCCGACTACACGCGCTACTACGAGCAGTCGAAGCATCCGAACAGCCCGAAGATGCGCGATCCCAATCCGGTGATCTTCCTGATCCCCGGCGTCGGCATGCTGTCCTTCGCCCGCGACAAGGCGACGGCGCGCATCGCGAGCGAGTTCTACGTCAACGCCATCAACGTGATGCGCGGAGCCTCCTCGGTGTCCGAGTATCAGGGACTTCCCGAGCAGGAAGCCTTCGACATCGAATACTGGCTGCTCGAGGAAGCCAAGCTCCAGCGCATGCCGAGGCCGAAGAGCCTCGCCGGTCGGGTGGCCTTCATCACCGGCGGCGCCGGGGGCATCGGACGCGCCACGGCCGAGCGGCTGGTGGGGGAAGGCGCCTGTGTGGTTCTGGCGGATATCGACGAGGAATCCCTGGCCACTACGGTCCAGGAATTCTCCAAGCGCTTCGGTCAGGATTCGGTGCGCGGAGTGAGGCTCAACGTCACGAGCGAGCCGGACGTCCTGTCCTCCTTCATCGAGGCCAGCGTCGAATTCGGCGGCATCGATATCCTCGTGTCCAATGCGGGCATCGCTTCCTCGGCTCCCGTGGAAGACACCGATCTGGCCATGTGGAACCGGAACATCGACATTCTCGCCACCGGCTATTTCCTCGTTTCGCGCGAAGCCTTCCGCCTGTTCCGGCGCCAGAAGCTCGGCGGCAACGTGGTGTTCGTCTCGTCGAAGAACGGCCTCGCCTCATCGCCCAACGCTTCCGCCTATTGCACCGCCAAGGCGGCGGAGATCCACCTCGCCCGCTGCCTGGCGCTGGAGGGCGCGGAAGCCGGCATCCGCGTGAACACGGTGAACCCTGATGCGGTGCTGCGCGGCTCCAAGATCTGGACGGGAGAATGGCGCGAGCAGCGCGCCGCCTCGTCCAAGCTCGCCGTCGACGAACTGGAGGAGCATTACCGCAAGCGCTCGCTGCTGAAGCTCAACGTCTTCCCGGAGGATATCGCCGAGGCGATCTATTTCCTCGCTTCCGATCTGTCCGCGAAATCGACGGGCAACATCATCAACGTGGATGCCGGCAACGCGACGTCGTTCACGCGATAGGCCAAGAGCATTTTTCGGTGAAGTGGACCCGGTTCACCGTCAAAAAATGCGGCAAAGCAAGCAAGGGAGGTGCTTCCATTTGCGTGGAAGCACCTCTAGCACCAGGGAGGACGCCATGACCGAACAGAGGATTGCGGGAGAAACCGTCTCCGACGACAACGAGAAGCGCATGGGCGCCTTGAAGGCGGATTACGAGGCCTTGGGCGCCAGGCTCGCGCGGGACGGGATCGACATCGATGCAGTCACCGGCAAGGTGTGTGAGTTCTTCGTGGCGGTTCCGTCCTGGGGCGTCGGCACGGGCGGCACCCGGTTCGCGCGCTTTCCCGGTCCCGGCGAGCCGCGCAACATCTTCGACAAGCTCGACGATTGCGCGGTGATCCACCAGCTCACCCGAGCGACGCCGACGGTATCTCTGCACATCCCCTGGGACAAGGTCGACGACCCGAGACGGCTCAAGACGCATGGCGATGCGCTGGGTCTCGGCTTCGATGCCATGAACTCCAACACCTTCTCCGATGCGCCCGGCCAGGAGAGGAGCTACAAGTTCGGCTCCTTGAGCCACACCGATGCCGCGACGCGCCGGCAGGCCGTCGAGCACAACATCGAATGCATCGAGATCGGCAAGGCCATCGGGTCCAAGGCGCTCACGGTCTGGATCGGGGACGGGTCCAACTTCCCGGGCCAGACGAACTTCACCCGGAGCTTCGAGCGCTATCTCGAATCCATGAAGGCGATCTACCAGCGCCTGCCGGAAGACTGGCGCATCTTCTCCGAGCACAAGATGTACGAGCCGGCCTTCTATTCGACCGTCGTGCAGGACTGGGGCACCAACTACCTGATCGCCACGGAGCTCGGCGACAAGGCCTATTGCCTCGTCGATCTCGGGCACCACGCGCCGAACGTGAACATCGAGATGATCGTCGCCCGCCTGATCCAGTTCAGGAAGCTCGGGGGCTTCCATTTCAACGATTCGAAGTACGGTGACGACGATCTCGACGCGGGCGCCATCGATCCCCATCGGCTCTTCCTCGTGTTCAACGAGCTGGTGGATGCGGAGCACCGCCGGGCCGAGAACTTTCACCCCGCCCATATGATTGACCAGTCGCACAACGTGACTGATCCCATCGAGAGCCTGATCCGCAGCGCCAACGAGATCCGCCGCGCCTATGCTCAGGCGCTTCTCGTGAACCGGAAAGCCCTCGAAGGCTATCAGGACGACAACGACGCCCTTATGGCATCCGAGACGCTGAAGGCCGCCTACCGCACCGATGTCGAGCCGATCCTGGCGATGGCGCGGCTGCAGGCCGGAGGCGCCGTCGATCCGATCGCGGCCTATCGGGCCAGCGGCTACCGCCGAAGGATCGCCGAGGAGCGTCCCGCCGTCGCCGGCGGCGGTGGCGGCATCGTCTGAGGTCTCAGAGCGCCCCCTTCATGGACTCGGTCTTTCCCCCGACGTCCTCCTTGTCCTTCCGGATGACGCTGATCGTGCCGTCGCCCTCGATATAGGCCCGCTTCACCTCGGAGCAGTGCTCGATGCCCTGCTCCCGCAGCTGGCTGTTGAGCTCCTCGGTCGTGATCATCTCCTGGCGCATGTTCCTGGGCAGCATCTTGCCGTTCTCGATCAGCAGCAGCGGCGGCGGCCGTGTGAGGCGCTGGAACGCGGGGAAGTGGAAGCCGAGCCAGTCGATGGCATAGTTCCAGAACACGATGGTGAGAACGAGGACGATCCCCTCCGTGACCGACTTGTACTCGCTCGCCATCGCGTTCTGCGACGCATCGGCGATGAGGACGATCACGAGAAGGTCGGCGACGCCGATCACGCCGGTCTGGCGCTTGAGCAGGAATCTCAGGATCAGGAACAGCATGATGTAGATCATCGTCCCGCGCACGACGGTCTCCAGGACGGAGTGAGAGGGTATGAAGATCTCCTGCCAGTCGATCATGGTCGGACCTCATTTATCGGGCGCATCACGCGCAAGCCGGAAGGATGAAGGCGGGTATGCCCTGCCATAGGATGACGACGAGCGAGAGACCGCTGATCAGCATCCCGGCCTGGCTGATGAAGCGGTCGGGTGCGGCAGCCGTCTCTCCCAGCCTCCCATGGACGCGCCGTGACTGGAGCAAAGACAAGGCCGCGACGCCAAGGGCTGCGATCGTCGTGAGCAGGACAACGGCGTGGACGCTTCCCACACCGATGATCGTCGCATCGGCCCATTCGCGGCCACATAGCGTGGACGTCACGGCATAAATGATCGTGAACTGGACCGCCCAGGCGATGAGTCCGGCCAGCATCAGGAGAACCTGTCCCGTCCGCCGCCCGCTCATGCTAGACGCCTCCCGTCAGACGCGGGAACCCGTGGACGAGAGCGAGCCCGACCAGTCCCTGGCCGACCGTGTAGAACCAGAACAGCATCATGTTGTCGAAAGTCGTCCGGCGGACGCTGTCGAGCCTGCCCGCGAGCCACCGGGCGATGGTGTAGAGGCCCATGATCAGCGTCGTCAGCACGAAGAAGATCTGCAGGGACACGATGCCGTAGACCGCGGCCCCGTAGGCGTGGACCGAGGGACTGAGACCGGTCTGCCATTGCGCCCGGAGATCCGCCGCCGCGGCTCCGCCGACGAGCAGGAGCGCCACGGCGATCAGCACCGGCACGGATCGCGGGCTGCGACGATCCTCGCCCCTCAACATCCGGCTGGCATAGGCGATCAGGACGGCGCTGACGATGTAGAGCGCTCCCGAGACGAAGGGGCTGATCCCATCGGGCAATGCGGTGCCCTGCGGCGGCCATGCGGCGGGGTTCACAAGCCACAGGAACAGATAGGAGAAGATCAGGCAGGTGAAGACCATCCCGGTGACGACCATCAGGACGATCATCGCCCACCAGGAATGGTTCATGGATCCGGTCGCATAGACGGGAACGACGATCCCGCCGCCGATGTCGGCGGGCGGGCGGACCGGTCCCGGATCGGTGTCCCAGAGCCACCAGATCACGCAGGCGACCGCGAGCACGCCGCAGGTCGCCGACAGGAGCACCATCTTGACGGTGAGGAGCAGGAAGAACGCGGCCGTGAACACCGCGGCGAGCAAGGGCTGCCAGCCGGGGCCGGGAACCTGGAGGATGTATTGCGGCTGCGCATCGAAGGGGCTCGTCACCAGCGTCTCGCGTCCGCCGGTGGCGGTTCCGGGCAGGTAGTAGCGTCCGTCCTGCACGTCCTTAGACAGGTTGGGCTGGTCCCAGAGCGGGTCGCGACTGGCGACGACGGGAATGCTGCGGGTGTTGTAGTTGGCGTTCGGCAGCCATTCGAGCGTGCCGGCATTCCAGACGTTGCCGGCATTCTCGTCCCGAGCGATCCTGAACCTGCGGGCGAAGTCGACGATGAAGAGCGCGACGCCGGCGGCGATCATGAAGGCCCCGATGGTGGAGACGAGGTTGAGCGCGTCCCATCCCATGCCGACCGGATAGGTATAGACGCGCCGGGGCATGCCGATGAGGCCGGTGACGTGCATCGGCAGGAAGGTCACGTTGACGCCGACGAACATGAGGCCGAACACCCAGCGCCCGACCCGCTCGGAGAGTGCATATTGGCTTGCCACCGGCACCCAGTAATAGAAGGCTGCGAAGAGCGGAAACACCATGCCGCCGATGAGCACGTAATGCAGGTGCGCCACCACGAAATAGCTGTCGTGCGCCTGCCAGTCGAAGGGCGCCATGGCGACCATTACGCCGGTGAGGCCACCGAGCGTGAAGATGAACAGGAAGCCGATGATGAAGAGCGACGGCGTCGTGAGCTTCATGCGGCCCGACGCGATGGTGGCGATCCAGGCGAAGACCTGGATGCCGCTCGGCACCGCCACCGCCGTGCTGGCGGCGGAGAAGAAGCTCAAGGACATCTTCGGCAGGCCCGTGGCGAACATGTGGTGCACCCACAGGCCGAAGGAGAGGAAGCCCGTGGCCACCAGGGCGAGCACGACCAGCCGGTAGCCGACGAGCGGCGTCTGCGCCATGGCGGGCACGATCATCGACACCATGCCGGTGGCGGGCAGGAAGATGATGTAGACCTCCGGGTGGCCGAAGAACCAGAACAGGTGCTGCCACAGAAGCGGATCCCCGCCCCTCTCGGCGATGAAGAACGGCCAGTCGAAGGCGCGCTCCATCTCGAGCAGCAAGGTGCCGAGGATGATCGCCGGGAAGCCGATGACGATCATGACGGCGAAGACGAGCATGGCCCAGGAATAGACCGGCATCCTGTCGAGGCTCATGCCGACCGCGCGGGTCTTCATCACGCCGACGATGATCTCGATGGCGCCCGCAATGGCCGAGATCTCGATGAAGCCGATGCCGAGAAGCCACCAATCCGCATTGTCGGCGGGCGAGTACTTGGAGCCCGTGAGCGGCGGATACATGAACCAGCCGCCATTCGGGGCGAGGCCGAAGAAGATCGTGCAGAAGAACACCAGGCCGCCGACGAAATAGGCCCAGAAGGCATAGGCCGAGAGGCGCGGGAACGGCAGGTCGCGGGCCGCCTGCATGTTGGGCAGAAGATAGACGCTCGCCGCCTCCACGGCCGGCACGGCGAAGAGGAACATCATCACCGTGCCGTGCATGGTGAAGAGCTGGTTGTAGAGATCGTGCCCGACGAAATCGCTCTCCGGCGCCGCGAGCTGCACGCGCATGATCAGCGAGAGGATTCCCGCCAGGATGAAGAACAGGAACGCCGTGCCGACATACCAGAGGCCCACATAGGTGTTGTTGACGGCCGTGATGAAGCTGAGGCCGCGCGGAGCTTCCCATGCCTTCTTGAGCGCCTCGAACTCGCCCGCGGGGCGCGGCAGCGGATTGGGAAGCGCGGGCTCCCGCTCGTCGAAGGCTTCGGAGCGCTCGGGCGCGTTCATTTCAAGCTCTCCAGATAAGCCGCCAAGGACCGAAGCTCCTCACCCGTGAACGAGCCGTAGGACGGCATCCGCACGCCCGGCTTGATGTGCTGCGTGTTGGCGATCCACCCGGCGAGCGTGCCGACATTGTTGGGAAACTGACCTGCCCCGATGGTGCGTCGGCTTCCCACATGGGTCAGGTCCGGCCCGAATGCCCCGTCGGCCTCCGTCCCGCGCACCACGTGGCAGGATCCGCATCCGGCGGCGCGGAACAGATCGCGGCCACGAACGAGAGATGGCAGGTCCGGCTCCCGCGCGGGCTTCGCCTGCGCGGCTCTCCAAGCATCGAAAGCCGCGGGCTCCAGCGCCACCACGTCGAAGGCCATGCGCGCATGCTGATCGCCGCAGAATTCCGCGCAGACACCGCGATAGATTCCGGGGCGCTCCGCCGTGAAGCTGAGGCGGTTGATGCGCCCCGGGATCATGTCGATCTTGCCGCCCAGGTTCGGGATCCAGAAACTGTGGATCACGTCGGCGGCGGTCACCGTCACGGTCACGGGTTGCCCGACAGGAATGATAAGTTCGTTGGCGGTGGAGAATTCGGGTCTTGCACCTTCCTCCGGATACTTCACCCGCCACCAATATTGCTCGCCGGTCACCGCGACCTGGAGCGCGCCCGGCATCGGCACGTCCGTGTCGCGCATGACGATCAGCCCATAGGGCAGAAGCCCGGACAAAACCACGATGGGAAAGGCGAGCCCGCCGACCACGATGGTCCTGCGGCGACCAAGCCAGGCTCGCCGCTCGGGCGGGGCGAAAATCGCATAGAGCAGAAGCCCGGTCACGAGGAGGAAGATGAGCGTTCCGCCCAAAGTCATGATCAGGGTGAGCCAGTAGATCCGGAGAGCATCGCCCCCGGCCGGGTCGAGGGCCGATTGCACGCCGCTGCAGCCCGCAAGCGACAACGCACACACGAAGACCGCCGCGCGGTTCATCGCCGTGCAGCGCCAAGGGAGGCCGTGCGGTGTCGTTTCCAGAGCCATCCGCCCTACATGGGTCATGCATGCATTGAACGGATAAGCTTGGCCGTGAGACTTGGTTCCCGCAAAACATCCCACAGAGAGCCATGCACGAGCGAAGCGGCTCACCATGCGACGCCCCGCCTGGAACGGAGAATGCGCCTGCCGGTTGGCTCGTCGGATATCCTCAAGCAGAGCCCATGAACAGGCACGTACTTTTATGCATCGCCATCGTCCCCGCCTTGGCCGGTCTGCCCTCCTGCAGCGATCAGCCGGAGCAGGCGGCCGCGTTGCGGATCGCAGGCGGCGATCCCGGCCGAGGCCGGGCGTTGATACAGGCCTATGGCTGCGGGACCTGCCACACGATCAGCGGCGTGAGAGGCGCCAGAGGCAAGGTCGGCCCCGAGTTGCGCGATTACGCACAGCAGCATCTGCTCGCAGGCTTTCTCCCGAACACGCCGCAGAACCTGATCGCATGGCTGGTCGATCCCGTGGCGCTCAAGCCCCGGACAGGGATGCCCGCGCAGGGCCTGACGGAGCTGGAAGCCCGCCATGTCGCCAGCTATCTCTACACCCTCGGCTCAGGCGGGAACCCGGTTTATCCCCCCGATCCGCCTCTCCCGCTCCGTGGACGGGAGGACACGACGGCGGATCTTCCTCAACCGGCACCTCGGCCATCGGAGACGGAGCCCCGCACGCGGCGCATCGTTCCTCATCAGACCTCGGGCGCTGATTCAAAAACCTAGAGCATTGGACGCAAAAGCAGGAACCGGTTTTGCGTGTAAAGATGCGAGAAAACAAAAACCTGGAGCATCGTGCGGACCCGGTTGCCCGCCTTGTCATTCGCGCTCAGGCTGGCTCGCTTTCGGCTGCACGACGATGGCGCCGGCACTGGAGTGCCGCTTGTCCACGGGCGCTCCCCGCCGGATACCATCACCCTTCATCCGTCCATCGAACAGGAAAGGCTGTGTTCCATCCCTGCTCGTGGCTGCCGGAGCATGCGTTTGTCCGGACGGCGCACCTTGAGCGTTGGCTGCGGTCGCGACCAATGTCAACACAACCCCGATTGCTAATCTCGACATGACAGGCTTCTCCTCCTCCTGTGCGGGACCAGCGCGATGGCATGACCAGTTTCGGTAAACATCGCGGATGAACTGGGCGTCAGGATGGCGGCCGTCTGGACGGCTCGGCAAGCCTCGACGAACCAGATCCTCGGAAGACATTTGTCTGCGTCTTGCCTTGATAGAATTTGTGTCGAACAGGCTGCTGGCGCGCTTCAAAGGATCGACATTCCGGAGCATCGGACGTGGATCTGAATTCACGCCCAATGCTCTAAGACTCTGTTTCCCCATCTTTACCCACAAGACGGTTCCCGCTTTTGCGTTCGATGCCTCAGGGCTCCGTGGCGGCTTCTTCCGCGTAGGTGGGGCGTCGGCGCATCACGAGCGCGAGAGCGATGCCCCAGAGGCCCACAAGGCCCACCATGAGGCCAAGGTCGATCCAGGACGGCCTGCCTTTCGGTTGGAGAATCCAGACAAAATGGGTTCCATGATGCAGCAGAGCGAGCGCGCTGCCGACGATCATGCCGATCCGGCTCACGCCGGACGGAACCAGCACCAGGATCGCGGCCAGCATCAGGCCGTAAGAGACCGCCACAAGGGCGAGGCTCTCGGGATCCGAGCGCCGCGCGTACCATTCCGCTCCCTGCGGGAGATTGGCGAGCCAGACGATCAGGAACTGCGCGAACCATGTCCAGACCGAGAGCAGCGCCAGGGTCAGCAGCGCGCGCTCCAGGCTTTTCAGGCGCATCGGAGAAGCGGGCTCCACTTTGAGCAGGGTCACGAGGATGGCGATAGAGAGCGCCGCGAGGGCCTCGCTCAGGCCGAACGCGAACCCGAACAGGCTCGACCACCAATGCGGCTCGCGCGACAGGACCCAGTCATAGGCCGACAAGCTCATGACGGGGATCAAGCAAGCCAGTCCGATGGCGCTCGCGCGGCGGACATGACGGGTTCGGGTCAGCCAGAACGCCAACGCGACGCAGATCCCCAGATAGACGGTGGATCTCAGGAGATAGAAGACCGGGCTCAGAAAGGCCGCCCTCAGGGGAGGCAGATCTCCCCTCCCACTGGCCCATGGGAAAACCTGTTGGAGCCCGAATGCAAGCAGAATGCCGAGAAGCAGGAGCAACGGCAGCGTGAGGGCGGTCGCCTCGATCTCGCTGCGCACGGGAGCCAGCCAGTGCTCGCTCATGAGATGACCGAGCATGAGCACGACGAGAGAGCCCATCGCCAGTCCCGTCAGGCCGACGAACACGATGTAGAAGACTTCCATCGTATTCATGGCCTTACCGTCCCCTGATCGGAAGACGAACCTGTTCCCCGAGCCTGCAGGTCCTTTACGTAATGCGCGATGGCCCAACGCTCCTCGGGCAGCACGCGATCCGCGTAGGGGTACATCCGGCCCTTGCCATGAGTGATCACCTGAACGATCTGCTCCGGCGCCAGGGAGATAAGCCGCTCCTCGTGATAGGACGGCGGCGGCGGGAAGCCGCGTGAGACGATGGTTCCATCACCGCGCCCGCTCTCGCCGTGGCACGGGACGCAGAAGGCCCGGAACCGCTCCTCGCCCCGCGCCAGGAGTTCCCGCGTCACCTCCGGCCCGGGGGCTGCAAGCGCCGCCTTCCTGGCCGCCGTTCCCTGAGGCACGACGCCAGGGGGAACAGCTGTATAGGGCCGCTGGACGGCGCGGGTCGACGCGACCCCGTCGCGCTCCTCCGTGCCGCTGTCGCAGGCCGCAAGAAGCCCGGTCGCGAGGAGGACGAGAGCTAGTCTCATGCGGGAACCTCCCGCACTGCCTGCGGCGACAGCCCTTGCAGAAAATCCCGTGTGGCTTCGCCGTCGAACAGCGGATCCTCGCCCAGAACACAGAGAAAGAAGCGGTCGTTGGTGACCCGCTCGAAGCCGTGCACGGAGAAGACCGGGTGATGAAGCCGGGGCAGCCGGAGGATTGCGAGCAGGCCGAGCAGTGTCGCGGCCCCGGCCCAGAGGATGGCGACGATCAGGGTCGACGGGATGAAGGTCGGCCAGCTGTTGAGGGGGCGTCCGCCGACATTCAGGGGATAGTCGACGGCGTTCATCCAGTATTGGGAACCGTATTGGAGTCCCGCGCCGATCAGCGCCGCCACGAACGCGATCCAGGGGATGATGCTGGTGCGGATGCCGAGCTCATTGGCGAGGTCGGGGAGCGGAAAGGGGCTGAACGCATCGATCCTGGTGAAGCCCGCGCGTCTCGCCGCCCTGACGGCGTGCATCAGGTCATCCGGCGTCCTGAACTCGGCCATGAGGCCGTACGGGCGCTGCGTCATGACGATTTCTCCTCATGTTCGTCATGGCGGGTCTCGAACATGGAGACCACGGGCAGGAAGCGCACGAAGAGCAGCAGGAGGGCCGCGAACAATCCGATGGTTCCAAGGAAGAGCCCCGTCTCGGCAAGGGTTGGGCTGTAGGTGCGCCAGATCGACGGCAAGTAATCGGTCTGGAGCCCGCCGACGATGATCGAGAAGCGGTCGAACCAGATGCCGACGCCGATGGAGAAGCCCACGAAGACGCATGCGAGCGTGCTCCGGCGCGCGGCCTTGAGCCAGAGGAGCTGCGGGATCAGGATGCTGTACACGATGGCCGTCCAGTAGAGGCCCGCATAGTCGCCCGTCAGGCGGTTGAAGGTGGCTTCCTGGGCGATCCCGTCAGCGAGGAGCGCCGCGACGATCTCGTCGACATAGAGATAGGCCGACACAAGAGCGCTCGCGAGGACGAGCCTGCCCAGGAGGTCGATGTCGCCCTCGTCGATATACGGTCCCAGCCGCAGCCCCCAGCGCAGCAGCACGGCGACGAGGAGAACGATGGACAATCCCTGCGCAAGGCCCGTGGCGACGAAGTGGAGCGGCTGGCGCGTCTCGTGCCAGTCGGGCACGAGGGTCACGGCGAATTCGAACGCCACCGTGCTCTGCATGATGAGGATCAGGGGCAGCACCAGGATCGCGACGAGGCGATAGGCGCGCTGATGATAGGCCCAGTCCCGCACCGATCCGCGCCAGCCGAGGGCGAAGACGCCGTAGAGGCGCTTGACGTTCCTGCTCCGGGCGCGGTCGCGCAGGGTCGCGAGATCTGGAATGAGACCGACATACCAGAGCAGGCTGGTGACGATGGCATGGGTGCTGATCGCCCAGAAGTCCCAGGTCAGGGTGCTGCGGAATTGCGGCCAGACCTCGAAGGTCGCCGGGTACGGGAACACCCAGTAGAACAGCCAGGGGCGCCCGAGATGGATGATCGGGAAGATCCCCGCGCAGATGACCGCGAAGAACGCCACGCCTTCCGCGAAGCGGTTCACCGCCGTGCGCAGATCGTGGCGTCGCAGCACCAGGATGGCCGCGAAGAGGCTCGCGCCGTTGGCGATGCCGATCCACCAGGCGTAGTTGATCAGGTCGAAGCCCCAGACGAACGGGATGTTGATGCCCCAGACTCCGACTCCCACGAGCGTAACCGAGACCAGCGTGTAGCCGAGGAGCAGCACGAGCGCTCCCGACGCCAGTAGAGCGCCCCACCAGAGCACGCCGAAGCGGCGGGCGAGCGGGACTTCCGCGACGGTTCTGGTGACGGCCTGGGCCTCGCTGGTCATGCGGTTATCCGTTCTCGGAGGACGGTTCGATGCGGGCGAGATAGGTCGTGCGCGGCCGCGTGTTCAGCGTGCCGAGCAGGGCGTAGTTGCGAGGCCTTCCCTTGAGCCGGCTCACGGCGCTGCCGGGATCGTTCACGTCGCCGAACACGATGGCCTGCGTCGGGCAGGCCTGCTGGCAGGCCGTCACGATCTCGCCGTCGCGCAGAGGCCTGTCCTCGATCCGCGCATCCGCGCGGGCCGCGCCGATGCGCTGGACGCAATAGGTGCATTTCTCCATGACGCCGCGATCCCGAACCGTCACCTGCGGGTTCATGGCATCCGGCGAGGCGGTGTAGTCCGTGCCCTGGTAATCGAGGAAGTTGAAGCGCCGGACCTTGTAGGGGCAATTGTTCGAGCAGGTCCGCGTGCCGATGCAGCGGTTGTACACCATGTCGTTGAGCCCCTCGGCCGAATGCACCGTCGCATTGACCGGGCAGACCACCTCGCAGGGCGCCTTCTCGCAATGCATGCAGGGCACGGGCTGGAAATACGTGTCGGGATTGGCCGGATCCCCTGCATGGTAGCGATCGACCCGCAGCCAATGCATCTCCCGTCCCCTGGCCACCTCCTCCGGCCCGACGACCGCGATGTTGTTCTCGGACTGGCATGCGATGACGCAGGCGTTGCAGCCGATGCAGGCATCGAGATCGATGGCCATGCCCCAGGCGTGCCCCTCGTAGGACCAGTCCGGATAGAGCGAGGGCTGCTCTTCCGCCGTCTCGACGGCTTCCTTGTCGGATGCGACCATACGCACGATGTCGCGACCCTGGAGCGAATGGTGCTGCTGCGTCGAGATCACCGGGATCTTCTCACCGGCCTTCCTGATCTCGCCCGAAGCGATCCAGGGCCGACGGGAGGGACGCACCGCATAGGCATCGAACCCGATGCCGTTGCCGATCCTGCCGGCCTGCCGACGGCCGTAGCCGAGGGTCAGGGTCACGGAACCGGGCGCATGGCCCGGCATGACCCAGACCGGCGCACGGATAACCCGCCCCTCCACATTCAGGTCGACCGCATCGCCCGACGACAATCCGAACACGGACGCCGTCTCCGGTCCGATGAGGGCCGCATTGCCCCAGACCTGCTTCGTCAGGGGCTTCGGCAGCTCCTGGAGCCACCCATTGTTCGCATAGGAGCCGTCCCAGACGGATGGGTCCGGAGCGAATACCACGTCGATTCCAGCCGCCCTGGTAGGAGCTGCCGTTTCAGCCGTCACATCGAACCGATCGGTCAACGCGACCGCCGGCGACGCCGATCCCTCGATCACGCCGTCTTCGAGAGAGCGGGCCCAGCGCTCCTCGAAGCCGCCGTCCCCCCAGGCCTCGCGCCACGTGGCCTGCACAAGCGCCTGCCCGTCCAGGTTTTGCCCCGCCATGAGGCCGAGGAATTCCTCGGGGCTCAATCCCGGTTTGAGCGGCACGGTCGCGGGCTGCCGCAGGCCCACCGTGCCGTCGAAGGCCCGCAGGTCGCCCCAGCTCTCGAGGGGATGAGCTTCCGGCACATGCCAATGGCATACCATGGCCGTCTCGTCCCGATGCTGGCCCAGATGCAGCGACAGGGGCACCCGCCGGATGAGCGCCGCCAGATCGATATCGGCCGGCGCGGTATAAACCGGATTCCCGCCGAGGATGAGGAGACGGGAGACTTCATCCGCTTCGATGGCAGTCGCGAGATCGGCCAGCGTACGCGCATCGCCCGCCACCGCCCTGACCGGTTCGATGGCGCGGACCGTCGTTCCGAATACACCAATATTGGCGTTGATCGCGTGGACGAGCCCATGGATGCGGGCCGGCTGCTCACGCCCTGCCACGACCAGACCCCGTGGTCCCGCGCGGCGCAGGTCGTCCGCGAGTTTCAAGACGGACGGATGCGGAGGATCGGCAGGCGCAGGACCCGCTCCCAGGGCGGAGGCGAGCGCTTGCACGAAGGCTTCGATATCCCTGGGCCGGAGAGCAATGCGCTCGTCCGCGCGCGCTCCCACGAGGCTGGGCCTCGTCTCCACGGCCGTGAGACGGGGCAGCGCCCGGTCCTGCATCCTTCGCCGCGCCTGATACTCGGCCGCGTATCGCAGGTGCCCCGCCTCCTCGGCGAAAAGATCGCCTCCCACGGTAACGACGACGTCCGCTTGGGTCAGGTCGTAGACGAGATCCAGATGCTTACCGAACGTGGCCGTCGCGGCGCTTCGCCTGCCCTCATCGTCGACCGGCGAGAACACGTGCCATTGCGCCAAGGGAAAGAGTTGCCGCGCCTGTGCCATCAGCCGGAGCAAGGTTGGCGACGAGGTCGGCGGCATCAGGATGTGCAGTCCCCGCCCCTCGCCGACGACGAGCTCGTTGCGCACGGGGCGGATGAAGTTCGTCAGATCCTCCCACGTTCGCGGCGAACCGTTCTGCAGCGGAGCATCGGAGCGGTCCGGATCGTAGAGGGATAGAATCTCGGCCTGGGCAAACACGTCCGCTGCCCCGAGGCTCGCCGGATGCAGCGGATTGCCTTCGATCTTGATCGGCCGTCCCTCCTGGGCCTTCACGAGGACGCCGCGGCCATAACCGTCCAACGGCAGCGACGTGGCGATCGTGAGCGGGACACCGGGTGTATAGCCCGGCATGTTGCGGCTCTGGGACAGGAGCGGAGCGTTTCTTTCAGCGCCGCTGCCGTTGCAGGCTGCGAGCCCTCCCAGGGCGAAAGAGGCGCCCATCAGCCTGAGCAAGGTCCTCCGGTCGATGGCGGAGGCCTGCGCGATATCTGGAAACTCGGCTTCCACGTAACGGCGGATTTCCGGAAGATCGGCCAGCTCTTCCAGACTGCGCCACAGCCTTGGGCCCGCCTCCTTCGCGAGGCGGGCCTTCACGGTGTCGAGATCGAGTAACGCTTCCTCACCCATCGCATCTACCGGTGGCATGTGCTGCAGCTGACGAGGCGCCGGGACGCCTCCTGATAGAACACCCGCACATCGTCCGGCAGGTCCTTGCCATGCGGCTCGTATCCCATCGAGAACACGGCCTCGCGCGGTCGAAGATGAGGCGTCGGATCGCGATGGCAGTCCAAGCACCACCCCATGGACATGGTCTGGGTCTTCACCGTCTTCGGCATCTGGTCCACACGGCCGTGACAGGTCTCGCAGGCCACTCCCTTGGTCACGTGAACGGCGTGATTGAAATAGGCATAATCCGGCAGGCGATGGACCGAAGTCCATTCGATCGGCTGTCCGAGGAGAAAGCTCGATCTGATGGGCTCCAGCACGCTTGCACCGATCCATACCTGCGAATGGCACGACATGCAGGTCTGGGCGGACGGCATGCCCGCATCAGCCGCACGCTCGACGGTCGGATGGCAATAGCGGCAATCGATGCCCAGCGATCCGCTGTGGAGATCGTGCCGGAATGGCACCGGCTGCGACGCGGGTTTCCCCACATTCCAGGTGCTTCCGGAGCGTGCCCAAACATAAGCCGCCGCGCCCGCAGCGACGACGCCCAGGCCGGTGAGCACGATCATCACCCGAAACAGAGTGGTGGCCGCCGGTGTGAAGAGCTGCGCCATTGCCTGTGCCGCGCACCCTTTTCTAGTCAGGCAATGCGCCTGAGGTGAAGCTTCGCTGTTGACACAATCGGTTCGGCGGAGCTTCGTTCCCTCAGGGCGTTCGAAGGTCAATGGGTTCGGGGCGAATGGCAGGGCTGAGCCTGCCCCCTCATTCTGCTGCCTCCGGCTGCTTTTCCTGCATCAAGGTGATCCGGATCGGAATGGATTTCGCTGCCGGAACCTTGCTCTCATCCGCGTGATGCCAGACAGGGATCAGCGGATTGCACTCTGGATAGTAGGCCCCGCAGCAGCCTTCAGGAATGTCGTAGGGCGTGACGCGCAAGCCGTTCACCTGACGCATCACGCCGTCGTCGACAGCGGTCGTCAGCGTTACGAGATCGCCTTCCGCCAGATTCAGGCGAGCAATGTCATTTCTGTTCATGAAGAGGACCATGCGCGTGCCGCGCACGCCTCTGAACCGGTCGTAGTAACCGTAGACCGTCGTGTTGAACTGATCGTTGGAGCGCAACGTCATGAGTTTGAGGATATTGGCATCCTGCTCGGCAATTCCGAGATCCGCCTCCAGACTCTTGGGTGTCGTGAAGTTCGCCTTGCCCGTTTCGGTTTTCCATCGCCGCTCGCGTGCCGCGATGGGGCGGTGGAAACCTCCCGGCTGCCACATGCGCTCGTTGAAGCCACGGAAGTCTTCCGGATAGGTTTCCTCGATCGCATCTCGAACGCGAGCATAATCGGCCACCCATTCATCCCAGGGGACATTGTCGTTTACCGGCAGCGTCGCCTTGGCGATTTCCGCGACGATGCGCGGCTCGGAGAGAAGATCGGAACTTGCCGGCTTGGCGATGCCCTTGGATCCGTGAATGCAGGCCGTCGAATCCTCGACGGATACAGCCTGGGGCCCCGTTTCCTGTTCGTCGATCTCGATGCGCCCGAGGCACGGCAAGATATAGGAAATCTCACCGGGAATGAGGTGATTGCGATTGAGCTTGGTCGAGATCTGCACGGAAAGGCGCAGGCGCGGCCAAGCCTCTTCCATGGCGGCCGTCTCCGGCACGGCTCGCACGAAGTTCCCACCGAGAGCGACGAAGGCCTTTACATCGCCATTGATGATCGCTTCGCAGGTCTCGACCGTCGACAGGCCCTTCCAGCGCGGCGGCTCGAAGCTGTACTGCTCCTTGAGCTTGTCGAGAGGCACGAGCTCGGGCTTCTCCGAGATGCCGACCGTGCGCTGTCCCTGCACGTTGGAATGGCCGCGCACCGGACAGATACCGGCGCCGGGCTTGCCGATATTGCCGCGCAGCAGCAGCAGGTTGACGAGCATCTGGACGTTCTCGACGCCGGCTTTGTGCTGGGTCAGCCCCATGCCGTAGATGCCCATGGCGGCGTTGGCCTGGGAATACACGGTCGCAGCAGCTTCCAGGGCCTCCTGCGGCAAACCGGAGCGTCGTTCCAGGTCGGGCCACGAGGCCTGTCGAGCGGCTTGGGCAAACTCCTCGAAGCCGTGGGTATGCTCGGCGATGAATGCATGATCGAGGATCGGCTTGCCGCCAGCCTCCCTGGCGCGGTCGTCGGCCTCGATCAGGGACTTGGCCATTCCCATGAGCGCAGCGATGTCGCCGCCGATCTTGACCTGATGATATTGCGACGAGATGCGGGTTTCGGAACCCGTCAGCATCTCGGTCGGCGCCTGTGGGTTGGTGAAGCGCTCGAGACCACGTTCCTTGATCGGGTTGAAGGTGATGATGGGGACGCCCCGCTTCGAGGCATCCTGGAGCGGATGGAGCATGCGCGGGCTGCTGGTGCCGACATTCTGACCGAAGAACAGAATGCAATCCGTCTTCTCGAAGTCGTCGAGGATCACGGTTCCCACGGGAACGCCGATGCTTTTCGGCAGAGCGACCGAGGTGCTCTCGTGGCACATGTTAGAGGAGTCCGGCAGATTGTTGGTGCCATAGAGCCGGGCGAACAGCGCCCACATATAGGAGGTCTCGAGCGAGGCGCGGCCGGAGGTGTAGAACACAACCTCGCGCGGATCGAAACTCTTCAGCTCCTGGCCGATCTCATGGAACGCATCTTCCCAGCTCACCGGCACATAGGTATCCGAGCCGGCATCGAAGCGCATGGGATGTGTCAGGCGCCCGGCCTCCTCGAGGTCGTGATCGGTCCAGGTCCTGAGGTCGGAGACGGTATGCTCGGCAAAAAACTCGGGCGTAACCCGTTTCGTGGTGAGTTCCCATGCCGTCGCCTTGGCGCCATTCTCGCAATATTCGAATGGATGCGGATTCGCCGGCTTGGCCCAGGCACAGCTCACGCAGGCATAACCGTCAGGCTTGTTCTGCTTGAGCAGGATCGCGTTGCCGCTGACGAGCCGCCCCTCCTTCGTCAGAATGCTCTCGACGGATCTCACGGATCCCCATCCACCTGCGGGACCGGAATAGGGTTGGATCTTCGACTCATCGTTCATGAGGGCCAGCCTCCCACTTGCCGCTGTCCGCGCGGCCTTCGACACGACCCATGTCAATGATCGGAAAGCCTGACCGTTCCTCCGGGGCCGCGAAGGGTATGAAAAGTCACAGGTACTCCTGCGACCGCGCCCTGCCAAAAACTGCAAGGGGATGCAAAAAACCTCGTCGAACAGGCTAGACAGGGGCCAAGCGGTTTGTTACACGCACGGCCTCTTCAGCGGACATCGCGCCGCGAAAGAGCGCTTCGGCGACGGGTGTGTAGCTCAGTTGGTAGAGCAGCTGACTCTTAATCAGCGGGTCCAAGGTTCGAATCCTTGCACACCCACCAATCTCTTCAAGACAATTCGAGTTCGAAGGCGCAGGCCGATTGACCTGCGCGACGGCTGAGCGACGTTCGACAGGGTCGAACCCTCGGCATTGAACAGCTTTGCTTTACTGTAGGCTCCTCCGCCCCTGCCCTCGTCGCGCAAGGTCCCGCTCGTCATCGACGTGTGGGGCAACCGTGCATCCCCGGCATGGGCCGGAGATGCAAGAGATGAAGGAGTGTTACTCCGCCGCGTGCTGGGCGTGCAGGCGCGCGCCGCGGCTCATCAGCTTGTTGAGGGCGCCCAGATAGGCCTGGGCCGAGGCGACCAGGGTGTCCGGATCGGCCGCCCGCGAGGTGACGCTGCGGTTGTCGGCGGAGAGGCGCACCGAAACCTCGGCCTGAGCGTCCGTGCCCTCCGTCACCGCATGGACCTGATAGAGTTCCAACACCGCCTCGTGAGGCACGAGCGCCTTGATGGTGTTGAAGGTGGCGTCCACCGGACCGTTGCCCTCCTGCTCCTCGATGACGATCTTGTCGTCGACCTGGAGCCGCATGGTGGCCCGCTGCGGTCCGCGGGTTCCAGCCACGATGTGGAGGGAAACCAGCTTGATGCGGTCATGGGCCGTAGCGATGTTCTGGTCGACCAGGGCCTCGATGTCCTCGTCATAGACGTGCTTCTTGCGGTCGGCGAGCTCCTTGAACCGCTCGAAGGCATCCTGGAACTGGTTATCGGCCAAGCTGTAGCCCAGCTCCTCCAGCTTGTTGCGGAAGGCCGCACGGCCGGAATGCTTGCCCATGACCAGGGAGGTTTTCGTGACGCCGACGCTTTCGGGCGTCATGATCTCGTAGGTCTGAGCGTTCTTCAGCATGCCGTCCTGGTGGATGCCGCTCTCGTGGGCGAAGGCGTTCCGGCCCACGATGGCCTTGTTGTACTGCACCGGGAAGGAGGTGGCGGCCGATGCCAGCTTCGAGGCACGGGTCAGCATGGTGGCCTCGATCCCGGTCTCATAGGGAAGTACGTCGCCGCGAGTGCGGATCGCCATCACGACCTCTTCGAGGGCCGCGTTGCCCGCGCGCTCGCCGATGCCGTTGAGGGTGCATTCGATCTGCCGGGCGCCGCCCTCCAGCGCCGCCAGGGAGTTGGCGACCGCGAGCCCCAGATCGTTATGGCAATGGGCCGAGAAGATGGCCTTATCGGCATTCGGCACGCGCTCGCGGACGGCCCGGAACATGGCGCGGTATTCGTCCGGCGTGGCATAGCCCACCGTGTCGGGCAGGTTGATGGTGGTTGCTCCGGCCCTGATGGCGGCCTCGACGCAGCGGCACAGGTAGTCGATGGGCGTGCGGGTGGCATCCATGGCGGACCACTCGATGTCCTCGATCAGGTTGCGCGCCTGGGTCACGGTCTTGGTAATGATTTCCAGGACCTCCTCTTCCGACTTGCGCATCTGGTGCGCCAGATGGATCGGCGAGGTCGACACGAAGGTGTGAATGCGGGGCCGTGCCGCGTGGCGCACGGCTTCGCCGGCCCGGGCGATGTCGGCCGAGATGGCTCGGGCGAGACCGGCGACGGTGGCCCGCCTCACCTGCTTGGCGATCAGCGAGACGGCCTCGAAATCGCCGTTGGAGGCAATGGGGAATCCCGCCTCGATGATGTCGACGCCCATGGTGTCGAGCAGTTCCGCAACCTCGAGCTTCTCCTCCAGGGTCATGGTCGCGCCGGGGCATTGCTCGCCGTCGCGCAGGGTCGTGTCGAAGATCAGAACGCGGTCCTTGGAGGAGCCGGATACGGAAGCGGTCATGATTTTAGTCCTTCTCGGAGGGAGCGGCCTTTTGCGCTCAAGGTTGTTCCTGCTGTTTCAGAACCCCTGAGAGCCCAGGCGACGACGCCCAGCCGACCCTCAGGGGCAGCTAAGGAGAAGGAGGCCAAGAAGACGCGCGCGATCGGCCGCGGGAGCGGGTCCGTTCGTCCATGCGCTGTGGGAGCCGATGATCATCGCTGCCCAATCCTCCTCGGCCGCGGGCGTGAAGCCGCGAACAACGGGCCTGTTTGTAATGGGGCTTCGCCAGGATGGCAAGCCGTTGAAACAAATGAAAAGCCGGGGCTCGACTATTGTATGGGTTATGACTCCGCGCGGGACGGGACTGGTTTCCCGGCAAATCGCCCTAGATCGGATCAAGCTTGGCTTTTACCCTCGCTCTCTTCGATCCAGGAGTGTTTCATGAGACTTGCGATCCGTTCCCTGTGCCTGACGGGATTGCTGGCATTGCCGCTCGCTGCCTGCAACCAAACCGCCTCCACCCCTTCCCCGACAGGGACAAGCGTCACCTCGTCGGGCTTCCGCATGCCGGAAGGGTCAGGCTGCAAGGGCGAGATCGACCGGTACCGTGCCGTGATGAGCAACGACCTTGCCATGGGGCACGTGAACCAGTCGGTTTACAATCAAGTCGAGCGGGAGCTCGGGCCGGCGGAATCCGCCTGTGCCGGCGGACGCGACGCAGAAGCCGTGCGCATCGTTCATGCGACCAAGTCCCGCCACGGCTATCGCTGATCGAACACCCAGCCGAAGAAGGATTGCAGGAAAAGCGGCATCCGTTCCGGGTCGATATCCTCGGCCCCGCGAACAACCCGCACGTCCTGCAATTCCGGTTCCTCCTGGGCGGTGATGGCGGCGCGGATCCTCGCCGCGGCCTCCTCGGCCGGCACCGGCAGCGTCACCATCCGCAGGAGCGCGATGGTCGGCCAGCGCTGGACGATGATCCACTCGTCGTCCACGTGGTAGTCGCCCTCCGCAAGGCCCGTTTCCTCGGCCAGCTCCCGCGTGAGGCTGGTGGCGAGATCGACCGTGCCGTCGGGCCTCAGATCGTTCGGATCCGGCGTGCCTGCGGCGAAATAGATCCGGCCCGCATTGGTCGTGCCGTTTCCCATGACCCCGCAGATGAAAGCCCCGTCGGAGCCGCGCAGCGCCCCCATGGCGAAACCGTTGGCGATGGCGGGATCGGGATAGTCCTTGTCGATCCACCCGAGGAAATCGGCGTAATCGACCTCGAAATAGATGTTTCGGCACAGATCCTGTTCGAACTGGACATCCTGGAGCAGCAGCACCCGCCCGTTGAACATCTGCGGCTTGCCCGCCGTGCGGCGCTTCCAGTTCTCGGCGATGAAATCTCGGTTCCGTTTGGGCCATTCCCAGTCGAACGGGCGGCAGAACGCCTCGACGCGGGTGACGCGCCGGATCCGGGCCTCCCCGTTCACGACAGGATCTCGCCGCGGCTCACCATCACGGCCTGCCCCCCGATTTCCGCTGAAACGAGGGCGCCGCTCTTGATGATCATCTGAAGCATGATCTCACTCGGGCGTCCCATTTCGACGCCCTGCTCAATGACGATGTTGTGCTCGCCGTCGCCCAGGGGTTCGCATTGCATGAGGGCGCCGGCGAAAGCCGCGGCGGCGGAGCCGGTGGCCGGATCCTCGGCAATGCCCATGCCCGGCCCGTACATGCGGGCGCGGAACCTGAGACCCTCGGCGCCGGGCACGCGGGCATAGACATAGGCGGACGGATGATCGCTGTCGCCGAACGCCTTGTCGAAGGCTTCCCCATGGGGCTTGGAGCGCACCAGGGCCTCCAGGGACGAGACAGGGACGAGATCGTAGGCCACACCGGCCGAATGGCGGCTCGGGACATGCTGGCCGAAGCCGATCTCCTTCGGGTCGAGGCCGAGCGCCCAGGCGCAATCGGCGCTCTCCTTGCCCTCGCCCCAGACGAAGGGCAGGCGCGGCAGGCGGAAGCGCGCCGTGCCGCCTGCCGCATTCTCAATCTCGACCGCGCAGGGAACGATGCCGACCTGCTCCTTCAGGCCGAAGGCGACGGCACCCGCCTGCCCGTTCCGGTCGAGCAGCGCCAAAAGGACCGCCGTCCCGACAGTGGGATGCCCGGCGAAGGGAAGCTCTCGGGCCGGGGTGAAGATGCGGATATCGGCGCGCTGGCGCGGCTCGGACGGAGGGAGAACGAAGACGGTCTCGGAGAGATTGAACTCCTTCGCGATGGCCTGCATTCCATCCGTATCCAAGCCTTCGGCCTCCAGAACGACAGCGAGAGGATTCCCGGCAAAGCGCTGGGATGTGAAGACATCAAGGGTGACAAAGCGACGGGACATGCGGGCCAAACCTGTTCGGGAGCCTTCGGAAAACGAGAATGCCGATTCTTCGGCATCGGATGAGGTATCGTCGGAGATCCTTCTGTCAACCGAACGCACGTAATGCCCTTTGGGCAGGTCCAGCTCCCCATAACCTCTTGGACCTGAGAGGCTGGCTCATCAGCCGCCCCCTCATCCTAGGAGGAGACTCAAATTGCCTCTCCCTTCGTCATCACCGGCCTTGTGCCGGTCATCCAGCTCAGAGAAGCGCAACCGCCTCACACAATCGGGATGGCCGGGACAAGCCCGGCCATGACGAGTGCGTCCACGAAAACCGGATGCAGATTGTGCCGGCGCGGCTGCAGGCCATCTAGATCGCCGCCTGCCGCACGAAGCGATCGTTGAAGGTCGCTGCGAGATCCACCTTGGCGTCCTTCAGCTCCGGATCGAGCTGACGCAGCATGTCGAGCACGCTCTGCATACCGGCCATCTGGATGATGCCGTCACGGGAGTAGCTCTCGAGCGAATTCTGCACGGCTTTGAGGTAGAGCGGCTTGTCGCCCAGGTAATATTCCTCCGGCACCGTTGCGGCGATATCCTCGGGCTTTGCGGTCTGAAGCCACTTCAGCGTTTTCACGAACGCATTGACGAGACGCTGCGTGGTCTGCGGGTTCTTCTCGATGAAATCCTTCTTCGTATAGAGGGTCGCCGCCGGGTTCGAGCCGCCGAAGAGTTGGCGGGTTCCCGCTTCCGTGCGTGTGTCGATCAGGATCTGAATGTCCCCGTCGGCTTCGAGCTTGGCGATGACCGGATCGAGATGGGAGATCACATCGATCTCGCCCTTCTGCATGGCCGCCACCGCACTGGCGCCGGAACCCACACCGATGATGGCGGCATCCGACGGCTTCAGGCCGGCCTTCACCATGGCATATTGCGCGGTGAGAGCTGTCGAGGAACCGGGTGCGGTCACACCGATCTTGAGACCCTTGAAGTCGGCGGCCGATTTGATCTGTCCGGCCTTGTCCTTCTTGACCGCGATCACGATCGCCGGAAAGCGGCCGAGTTCCGTGACGGCCACCACGTCCTGCCCCTTGGCCTGCATCCGGATGGTGTGCTCATAGGCCCCGGTCACCACATCGACGGAACCGCCGATGAGAGCCTGCAGGGACTTCGCGCCGCCGCCGAAATCGTTGATCTCGACCTCGAGGCCCTGCTCCTTGAAGAAGCCTTTGCGCTCGGCGATGGTCAGCGGCAGGTAATAGAGCAGCGGCTTGCCGCCGACGCCGAGCGTCACCTTCGTCTTTTCCGGGGCTCCCTGGGCGAAAGCCTTCGGGCCCAGAGCCGCCGAGAGTCCCAAGGCTCCGGCTGTCTTCAAGAATGTACGGCGTTCCATGGCGTTTCTCCCTGCTTTGATGGATTCTGTCGATTCTATGTCCGTGCGGCCAAGGATGTCTGCGGCCTCCAGACGAGGAAGCTGTTCTCGATCCTCGTGACGAGCATGTCGATGAGGATGACGAAGACGGACAGGATCAGCATGCCGGCGAAGACGCCCGTCACGTCGAAGACGCTTTCGGCCTCATGGATCTTGTAGCCGAGACCGGCGGACGATCCGAGATATTCGCCGACGACGGCGCCGACGAGAGCAAAACCTACGGACGTGTGAAGTGATGAGAACACCCAGGTCAGCGCCGAGGGCCAATAGACGTGCCGGAGCAGCTGACGTTCGTTCATGCCGAGCATCCGCGCATTGGCGAGCACGACGGGCGACACTTCGCGGACGCCTTGATACACGTTGAAGAATACGATGAAGAACACCAACGTGAAGCCGAGCGCCACTTTCGACCAGATGCCGAGGCCGAACCACAGGGCGAAGATCGGGGCGAGCACCACGCGCGGCAGCGCATTCGCGGCCTTGATGTAAGGATCGAAGACGGCGGCCAGCAGTTCCTTCCTGGCGAACAGGAAGCCGAAGATGATGCCGCCGCCCGCGCCGATCAGAAAAGCCAGAATGGTTTCGACCAACGTGATCCAGAGATGGCCCCAGATCTCGCCGCTGGCGAAGAGCGTCCAGCACCGTTTCAGCACATCGAGAGGCGTCGAGAAGAAGAATTGGATCTGCTTGGGCGTTCCCGAAAGCGGATAGACGGTCAGCACGTGCCACAGCAGAAGGAAGACCAAACCCACGCCGATCTGCAGGACGGTCAGTTTCAGGCGCGGCATCACGCTCCCTCCCCTTGGCTGTAGGCTTTCTGGACTTCGACCCGCAGGCTCGCCCAGATCTCCTTGTGAATGTGGTGGAAGGTCGGCTCCATGCGCACCTCCGCGATATCGCGCGGGCGAGGCAGCGACACTGCGAAGTCGCCGATGATCCGCGCGGCGGGCCCCGCCGACATCAGAACCACGCGATCGGCCAGGGCGATGGCCTCCTCGAGATCGTGCGTGACGAACATCACCGCCTTGCGATCCGCCGCCCACAAGCTCAAGAGCAGATTGCCCATGATCTGCCGCGTCTGTGCGTCCAGCGGACCGAACGGCTCATCCATCAAAAGGATCTCGGGATCGCGGATCAGGACCTGCGCCAAGGCCACGCGCTTGCGCTGCCCGCCGGAGAGCATGTGCGGATACCGATCGACGAAGGCCGAGAGACCGACACGTCCGAGCCACTCCCGCGCGCGCTGCGAAGCCTCCCCGCGCGTCACTCCTTTCGATTCGAGCGCGACCGCCACGTTGTCGAGAGCCGTCTTCCACGGCATCAGCGCATCCTGCTGGAAGAGGTAGCCGGCGCGCAGATTGAGGCTGGTCAGATCGGTGCCGAAGATCTTGACCTGACCGGCCGACGGTTTCAGCAAGCCGGCAGCCGCATTGAGGATCGTGGACTTTCCAGAGCCCGTGGGTCCGACGATCGCCACGAACTCGCCCGGACGGACCGAGAGGTCGATGCCGCTGACCGCCGTGTAACCACCGACCTTAGGCCCGAACGTGATGGCAACATCGTTGAGCGCCACCGCCGCGAGGGAGGTTGCCTGATCCATTCCGCTCCTCATGACCCTTCGTTAGGATGGCATTCTAGGACCGCCTGAAGAAGGATCGCAAGGCAGCCCGCCTTCGCCCTTCGGCCTATTGGCCTCTCACGGCCGAGCCGAATCAGGTCGTTGGGATCGAGGCAGACTCAAACCTCTGTCACGTCGAAGCGGTGCGAAGGCGAGACGAACTCATCCTGCGCCGCGATGGTGAGGATCTCGCGGGATCCTGCCTCCTCCGTGCGCTTGAGCAGGCCGTAGACGGAGGCCGACGCTGCGGCGAGGGCCGTCGGGGCCGAGCGCGAGCGGGCATAATGAACGAAGAAGAGCGCCGCGATGGCATCCCCTGCCCCGTTCACGGAGAGGGACAGCTTCGGCGTCCGCACGCGCCAGAACTGGCCACCCTCGCCGGCCACGAGATCGACACTGTCGGCCGGCGTCTCCTTCGTTTCGACCGAGGTTACGAGAATGACCTTGGGGCCCAAGGCCTGCACGGCCAAGACGGCCCGCTTCACGTCGTCCAGGGTCTGCGTCCCGATGCCGGACAGGTAGTCCAGCTCGAACTGGTTCGGCGTGATGATGTCGGCCGCCGGCACGGCCTGCTCGCGCATGAATTCCGGGATGCCCGGTCGCACGAACACACCCCGGCCCACGTCACCGATGACGGGGTCGCAGCAATAGAGAGCCTCCGGATTGAGCGCGCGTACCCGCGCCACAGCCGAGAGGATCGCGTTGCCGATATCGGCGGAGCCCATATAGCCTGAGAGAACGCCATCGCAGCGGTCCAGAACGCCCCGCTCCGCTATGCCCTCGACGAGGTCTTCGATGGCCGGACCGTCGAAGACGCGGCCTTTCCAGGAACCGTAGCCGGTATGGTTGGAGAACTGCACCGTGTGAATGGGCCACACCTCGACGCCGAGGCGCTGCATCGGAAACACCGCCGAGGCGTTACCCACATGGCCGTAGGCGACATGGGACTGGATCGAGAGAACATTCATAGCTCAGGCCCCCTTTCCCTCTCCCGTTAGCGCAAGAGCGGCTTCGCCACAAATCGCCTGATGTGATCAGATTCATCACAAAGGCCATTGGTTCTTCCCGCGACAAGCCATATTGACCCTGGTACCGGCACCAGGACAGGACTTTCGACGGCACCATGGACATCGAGTTTCTGAAGACCAGCATCCTGGAATTCGTGCAGAACCATAGGGCCTATGCACCCTTCGTCCTTGGGCTCATGACCTTTGCCGAGTCTCTGGCCTTCATCTCCCTGCTGCTGCCCACCATGACGATCCTGGTCGCCGTCGGTTTCATCCTGGCGGCCGCCGAGATCCCGTTCTGGGTAGCATGGTCCGGCGCAGTCTGCGGCGCCTTTCTCGGCAACTGGCTGTCCTATGCCATTGGCCAGCGGCTCAAGGAGACCGCTTACGACGTCTGGCCCCTGTCCCGCCATCCGAAGCTGGTCGAGCGCGGAGAGAGCTTCTTTCAGCGCTTTGGCCCCTGGGCGGTCTTCCTGGGCCGGTTCTTCGGCCCGATCCGAGCCGTCATCGCCTTGATCGCAGGCATCTTCCTGATGCCCCAGATCCTGTTCCAAGCCGCGAACCTGGCATCGGCATCCGTCTGGGCCTTCGTGATCCTCGCGCCTGGCGCCGGGCTCGCGCATTACCTGCTGTGGTAGGTGGGCGCAGCCTGGAACCCGGTGTGCCACGGGTCATTATCCCCGATCACCAAGGAGGCTACCCATGGGCAAAGGCAAGATGAACGGCGACAACTCCGCCGAGAGCAAGAAGCACCCCGGCACCCAAATCCGCGGCTCGGGCGGAACGATGAAGAACCGCCAAGATCCCGGCAAGCAGGACAACAACAAGGCTGCGAACACCAAGAGCAACCAGCAGTAAGAATCCGGCGGTTCACCCAACGGTGAGCCGCCTCTCCCCTTCGTTTCCGGAGGTGGCAGCGGCTTGCCGCAATGTTAGTGCGACTGCAATAACATTGCGGAAATCAAGTCGTGTCTCTTTCCACTTCCGGCTCCGATGATGAGCCTCATCCCGTTCTTTCGGTCGACAAGGCAGGCGGCCTTTTGGGAACCGGCCTTCCGGCTGCCTGGTGGCCCTCCGTCGGCAGCGTGGCGTCTCTCATGTTCGCGATCTTCTGGATGCTGCAGAGCTGGGAGGAAGCCAAGCCGCTGGTGGGCGCGACAAAGGTCAATTACCTGACGCAAGGTCTCGCCGGACTTATGGTGGCCCTTCTGTGCTCCTGCGGCATCTACCGGTTCTGGAAGGAGCGTTCCGAGACGATCGGCATCGTTCTCGGCGCCCTCCTGGCTGCCGCGGCCATGACATTGCACCGTATGTGAGCCGAGCACGGCCGTGACGCAGGACCGTCTGCTTGCACACGTGAGGTCATGGAAACAAAAAAGCCTCGAAGGGATCCCTTCGAGGCTCTCGCACGGACCAGACGCATCGTCTGGAAGGCCTTAGTTCCTGCTCTTGTCGACCAGGGCCTTTTCCTTGATCCACGGCATCATATCGCGCAGCCGGGCGCCGACATCTTCGATCGGATGCGCGGCGTTGCGGGCGCGGGTCGCCTTGAAGGAGGTCTGGTTGACCTTGTTCTCGAGCATCCAGTCGCGGGTGAACTTTCCGCTCTGAATATCCTCCAGGACGCGCTTCATCTCCGCCTTCGTCTCGGCCGTGATGATCCGCGGGCCGGTGACGTATTCGCCATACTCGGCCGTGTTGGAGATCGAGTAATTCATGTTGGCGATGCCGCCCTCGTAGATGAGGTCGACGATCAGCTTCACTTCGTGCAGGCATTCGAAGTAGGCCATCTCGGGGGCATAGCCCGCCTCCACGAGGGTCTCGAAGCCCGCCTTGATGAGCTCGACGAGGCCGCCGCAGAGCACCACCTGCTCGCCGAAGAGATCGGTCTCGCACTCTTCCTTGAACGTGGTCTCGATGATGCCGGCGCGGCCGCCGCCATTGGCGGAGGCATAGGAGAGCGCGATGTCATGGGCATTGCCCGTGGCGTCCTGGTGGATCGCGATCAGGGTCGGCACGCCGCCGCCGCGCTGATACTCCGAGCGGACCGTATGGCCCGGGCCCTTCGGGGCGACCATGAGCACGTCCAGGTCCTTGCGGGGCTCGATGAGGTTGAAATGGACGTTGAGGCCGTGAGCGAAGAGCAGCGCCGCGCCCTGCTTCATGTTGTCGTGCAGATCGGCGCGGTAGATATCGGCCTGCAGCTCGTCGGGGGTCAGCATCATGACCACGTCGGCCCACTTGGCGGCCTCGGCCACCTCCATGACCTTGAGGCCGGCCTTCTCGGCCTTGGCCGCCGAGGGCGAGCCCTTGCGGAGAGCCACAACGATGTCCTTCACGCCGGAATCGCGCAGGTTCAGGGTATGGGCGTGGCCCTGGCTGCCGTAACCGACGATGGCAACCTTCTTGCCCTTGATCAGATTGATGTCTGCGTCGCGATCGTAATAGACACGCATGGTCCTCAAGTCCCTTGTTTCGAAGGGGGTTTTCCCCGTCCTCATCTCGCTGCACAGCCCGCAAGGAACTGCGCAACATTTATTTCATCAGGCGCCGCTTTTAGCGAATAAAACTGCGCTGACAAGGTGTTGTTTGTAGCAAAACTGCGAACCACTCCCGCTTTCGGCGCAGAGCTGCGCGTTTTGTCAACAAACGATCCGAGCCCGGAGAGTTCAAACAGCTCTCCCATGCTCTAGATTGGCTTTACTCTTTTGTGTCGAGAAGGATGACACCGCATGCAGCGCATGGCCACTCCCGACGAAGTGCTCGATTTCTGGCGCGAGGCCGGACCGGAGAAGTGGTTCTCGAAGGATGAAGCCTTCGACCAAGTCTGCCGGGACCGTTTCCTGCCCACCTACGAGGCCGCCGCGCGCGGCGATCTCAACGAGTGGGAGCTCACCCCGGAGGGCGCGCTCGCCGTCATTCTCCTCCTCGACCAGTTTCCCCGGAACATGTTCCGAGGCAAACGCGAAACCTACAAAACCGACCCGGTCGCCCTGATGGTCGCGGACCGCGCCATCGAGCGCGGTTTCGACACAAGGGTGGAACCCGAATTCCGCCGATTCTTCTACCTGCCCTTCATGCACTCCGAGTCCTTGCGGCATCAGGAGCGTTCGGTGACCTTGAACGAAGCCCTCGGCGAGGACTCCATCAAGTGGGCCCGTCACCATCACGAGATCATTGCCCGCTTCGGCCGCTTCCCGCACCGCAATGCCCTCCTCGGTCGCGAGTCGACGTCGGAAGAGGAAGCGTTCCTGAAGGAGAACGACTTCAGAGGCTGATCCTTACAGGATCGCTTCCGCGCCACGCGCCATGGCGGCAACCCCGGTCCGGGACACCTCCACGAGGCCAACCGCCGTCATCAGCTTGATGAAGCGCTCGACCTCGTCGGTCGTGCCGGTCAGTTCGTAGACGAAAGACGTCAGCGTCGCGTCGAGGGTGCGGGCGCCGAAGGCGGAAGCGAGGCGCATGGCCTCCACCCGGTGGTCACCTTTGCCGACGACCTTCACGAGGCACAGCTCACGCTCGACCGCTTCGCCGGTCATCGTAAGATCCACGACGCGATGCACGGGCACGAGGCGCTCCAGCTGGCTCTTGATCTGCTGAATGATGCTGTCCGTGCCCGTGGTCACGATCGTGATGCGCGAAATGTGCGCCTCGTGCTCGGTTTCGGTGACGGTCAGGCTCTCGATATTGTAGCCGCGGCCCGAGAACAGGCCCGCGATGCGCGCAAGGACGCCCGGCTCGTTGTCGACGACGACGGCGAGCGTGTGCCGGTTCGACGGCTCGACGCGGGTCGCATCGGGATAATGGGTTTTCATCTGAAGCATGGTCTGGATTCCCGAAGTCTGATGTGGTCTCAAGCCGCCTTGCGGCAATTCTCGATCGCCTCTTCGTCGACCTCGTCGGCCGCGACGACCCACTCTTCCGTCAGGGCAGCCGAACGCCATTCCTGGAAAGCAGGCAGCGAGAGGATCGCATCAACATAGGCGCGCGTCATCGCATCGAGGGCGATGGAATAGGTGTCGAGACGCGTCGCGAGCGGCGCATACATGGCATCGGCCGCCGTGAACGCGCCGAAAAGGAACGGGCCGCCCGCACCAAAGCGCTCACGGGCCTGATGGACGATCTCGCTGAAGCGGGCAACATCGCGCGCAACGGCCTCGCCCCTGTCCTTCTGCGCGTATTTCCTGCCGAGATTCATTGGGCACGCGGAACGCAGAGCCGAGAAGCCCGCATGCATTTCCGCAGCGACCGAGCGCGCCATGGCACGCGCTTCGCGGACCTCGGGCCACACCGGCGCATGATAGGCTTCGCCTACATATTCCATGATGGCGATCGTCTCCCACACGGTCGCATCGCCGTCGATGAGGATCGGCACCTTGCCGGCCGGCGAGTGCCTGAGCACCTTCGCCTTCGTGTCAGGCAGGTCGAGCGGAATGATGATCTCGTCGAAGGAGATCCCAAGCTGCTTCATCAACAGCCAGGGGCGCAGCGACCAGGACGAGTAGCACTTATTCGCGATGACAAGAGTCGGCATCACAAGTCTCCTTTCCCCTCTCTCTTCCGGGAGAGGGGTCTTGTTGCGTTACACCAGCATCTTGCCCTTCTCGTCGATGACGGACCCGATATCGGCTCCGGTCTCGCCCAGGTAATCGTTGAGCAGCATCTCGTTATGCGCCTTGCCCGAAGGAATCATCGGGAAGCAGTTTTCGGTCTTGTCGACGATGCAGTCGAAGATGACCGGACGGTTCACGTTGATCATCTCGAGGATCTTCGCATCGAGATCGCCGGGCTTGTCGCAACGGATGCCGACGCCGCCATAAGCCTCGGCGAGCTTCACGAAATCGGGCAACGATTCCGAATAGCTCTGCGAGTAGCGTCCACCATGTAGCAGCTCCTGCCACTGACGCACCATGCCCATGTATTCGTTGTTGAGAATGAAGACCTTGATCGGCAGGTTGTACTGCAGGGCCGTCGACATCTCCTGCAGCATCATCTGGATCGAGGCTTCGCCGGCAATGTCGATCACGAGCGCATTGGGATGCGCCAGCTGCGCGCCGACGGCGGCCGGCAACCCGTAGCCCATGGTGCCGTGCCCGCCCGAGGTCATCCAGCGGTTCGGCTCCTCGAACTTGAAGTACTGGGCCGCCCACATCTGGTGCTGCCCCACTTCGGTGGTGACATAGGTCTCTCGATCCTTCGTGAGCTCATAGAGACGCTGGATCGCATATTGCGGCTTGATGGTCTCGGCGGAGTTGCGGAAAGCGAGGCAGTTGCGGGCGCGCCAGCCTTCGATCTTGTTCCACCAATCCTGGAGCGCCGCCTTGTCGGGCTGATGAGCGCTCTGCCGCCACAGGCGCAGCATGTCCTCAAGCACGTGGGCGCAATCGCCGACGATCGGGATGTCAACCTTGACGGTCTTGTTGATGGAGGACTGATCGATGTCCACGTGGATGCGCTTGGAGAAGGGCGAGAACGCATCGAGCCGACCCGTGATGCGGTCGTCGAAGCGCGCTCCAAGATTGATCATCACGTCGCATTCATGCATCGCGAGATTGGCCTCGTAGGTGCCGTGCATGCCGAGCATGCCGAGCCACTGCCGGTCCGAAGCCGGATAGGCGCCCAGCCCCATCAGGGTCGATGTGATGGGGAAGCCCGTGAGTTGCACGAGCTCGCGCAGCAGCATGGCGGCTTGAGGTCCCGAGTTGATGACGCCGCCGCCCGTGTAGAACACCGGACGCTTGGCATTGGCCATCAGCTCCACGGCCGCGCGGATATGGTCCATGTCGCCCTTGACGGTCGGACGATAGGTCTTGTGCTGGTTGCTCAGGGGACGGGCATAGGAGCCGGACTTGAACTGGATGTCCTTCGGCAGATCGACCACGACCGGACCCGGGCGGCCATTCTGGGCCACGTAGAAGGCCTCGTGCAGGACGCGCGGCAGGTCCTCGATGGATTTGACCAGATAGTTGTGCTTCGTGCAGTGGCGGGTGATGCCGACCGTGTCGCATTCCTGGAAGGCGTCCGAACCGATGAGATGGGTCGGCACCTGGCCGGTGATGCAGACCAGCGGGATCGAATCCATCATTGCGTCGGCGAGCCCGGTGATCGCGTTGGTCGCGCCGGGACCGGAGGTCACCAGCACCACGCCCGGCTTGCCGGACGAGCGGGCATAACCTTCGGCCGCGTGCACGGCCCCCTGCTCGTGGCGAACGAGAACGTGGCGAACCTTATCCTGGTGGAAGAGCGCATCGTAGATCGGAAGCACCGCGCCGCCGGGATACCCGAAGATATGCTCAACACCCTGGTCCTGCAGGGCTCGGATCACCATTTCGGCTCCGGTCATCGTCTCGCTCATCTTAACTGCTCCTCGGCATCTTTCGCATCGGTATCTTGGAATTCGGGCAATAAAAAAGGCCCCTGAGGGGGCCTGTGCGCCATCGCCGGACCTGCGGGGATCAATCCCGCTCCGTCGATGGCGCTCGTACTACGAGAATAAGCTTGCGCATGGGGGCAGCTCTCGGTTCAAAAGTTGCGCCGACGCTAGACGATCCATTTCATTCGGTCAAGCAGGATCAACTTGGCTGAAATCTGCCCAGCTTCTATTTTAAACTGCTATTTTAGTCGTATGACCATGACCGATACCATCTCTTCCACCGGCGCGCCTATGCAGAACATGCGCCTCACCGCCCGAGCCCTGCTCCTTGGCGACCGCCTCGACGTGGCGGGACTGGAACGCAGCGACGTGCTGTCCACGACTCCCCTCGCCTTCAGGGCTGGCCAGGACGGTTTCGTCGCCCTCTTCCGCTACGGCGTCGCCGTTCTCGTGGGCCTCACACCCCTCGAAGAAGACGAGGTCATCCGTGGCCTGCGCCAGCGCATCCGGGGCGAGTTCGCCCGCCACGAGGAGGAGACCGCGATCATCGAGATCTCGCCGGACCGGGACGACCAGATCCCGCCGGGAGGCCCAATCTTCATCAAGCAGCTCTCGACCGAGCGCCTGATCGTCATAGCGGACGCCCTGTCCAAAAGCGCGACCCTCGCCCGGGACGAGCGGGAGGCCTCCGCGGCCTTCGAGCTGGTGGAGCCCTCCGTGCAGCATCTCGCCGCGAATGGCCGGCGCCCCCGGGACCGCCGCCGGATCCTCAAGCAAGTCGGCCAAGCCCTCCTGGTCCGCCAGCGCATGTCGGGCGGCGTAGCCGTGGAGGAAAAGCCTGACGTCCTCTGGGATCGTCCCGACCTGGAGCGCCTCTATGCCCGGCTGGAGGACGAATACGAGCTGAAAGAGCGCGCCACGGCGCTTCACCGCAAGCTCGAGGTGCTGGGCGATACCGCCCAGGCTCTCACCGACATCATCGATACCGAACGGTCCCTGCGCCTCGAACTGATCATCGTCCTCCTGATCCTGTTCGAGATCTTCATCACCTTCTACCAGATGTGGGCCGGGACGCCGGGGCATTGAGTCGCTCCATGACGGCCTCGAAGCCCGTTTCCGGCGCCACCCACTGCCAGTCGGGCAGCTGGTGGCGGAACCATGTGAACTGGCGCTTGGCATAGCGTCGCGTGTCGCCCTGCCCCTTGGCGATGGCCTCATCGAGCGGGATTTCGCCCCGCAGGTAAGCCAGGAGACCGGGGACCCCGTGGGCCCGCATGGCCGGAAGCATGGGATCGAGGTTCCGCTCGCCCAGAGTCCCTACCTCGTCGAGAGCGCCTTGGTCCATCATGGCAAGGAAACGCGCGTCAATGCGTCGGCGCAGTTCGTCCCTGTCGGGCGCGAGAAAGAGCTTGATGACCGGCACTTCGGCTAAAGGCCCCGGTTGGCGAGCACCGTGGAAGGAGGCGAGCGGCCGACCGGTCGCGGCGAATATCTCGAGCGCCCGCTGGACCCTCAGGCGGTCGGAGGGTCGCAAGGTCCGGGCGGTCTCGGGGTCGCGCTCCGTCAGGAGGCGGTGAAGCTCGGGCGTTTCCAGCCCCTCACTGTTCCGGCGCACCTGCTCGCGCACCTCGTCAGGAACGGGCGGCATGTCGGACAGGCCCTCCGTCAGGGCCTTGAAGTAGAGCCCGGTCCCGCCCACGAAGATCGGCAGCTTCCTGCCCTGGACCTCCCGCAGAACCTCGACCGCGTCGGCCACATAGCGTCCCACGGAAAAGTTCACGGCGGCATCCACATGGCCGTAGAGCCGATGGGGCGCCTCGGCTTCTTCCTCGGGCGTGGGTCGGGCCGTGATGACGCGAAGGTCCCGGTAGACCTGCATGGAATCGGCATTGATCACCACACCGTCGAGTTCCCGAGCCAGCTTGATGCCCAATGCGGACTTGCCTGATGCGGTCGGCCCTGCGATGAGAACCGCGCCGATCCCAAACTCCTTCACAGCCAGGTCTCCCAATGGCGTCTTCCCAGAATTCCCTCGTCGCGACCCTCATCGCCAACCCGTCCCGACCGGTCCTAACGGACGAGATCGTGGCCCTGGCCGCAACGTCGCTCGGACAAGAGACGGAACGCTCCGTTCTGGCAAGGGGAATCGCCGCGGATCTGATCGTGCCGGGTACACCCGATGCCAAGGCTGTCGAGGCGACACTGCGCCGGGCCCTGGCCGGCCAGCCCATCGACATCGTGGTGCAGCCCACGGGAGCCCGCCGCAAGCGTCTGTTCCTGGCGGACATGGATTCCACCATGATCGGGCAGGAATGCATCGATGAATTGGCCGATTACGTCGGCCTGAAGCGGGAAGTCTCCGAGATCACCGAGAGGGCCATGCGCGGCGAGATCGCCTTCGAGCCCGCCCTGCGCGAGCGCGTGTCTCTGCTCCGGAACCTGCCGGTCGACGTGGTCGACGAGATCATCGAGAAGCGGATCACCCTGACGCCCGGCGGCCGCACCCTCGTCCAGACCATGCGCGCCCATGGTGCCTATGCCTGCCTCGTCTCGGGCGGCTTCACCCTGTTCACCGGCCCCATCGCGGCCAAGATCGGCTTCAACGAGCATCGCTCCAACCACCTGATCCTGGATGGCGAAAAGCTTGCGGGCCAAGTCGAGGAGCCGATCCTTGGCCGCGAAGCGAAGCTCGCGACCCTGGTCGAGCTTCGGGCCCGCTTCGGCCTCGCGCCGCAGGAGACGATGGCCGTGGGCGACGGCGCCAACGACCTCGCCATGCTGGCAGAGGCCGGGCTCGGCGTCGCCTTCCATGCCAAGCCCGCCGTCGCCGCGGCTGCCCACGCCCGCATCGCCCACGCGGACCTGTCGGCACTGCTTTACGTGCAGGGCTACAGGGCGGACGAGTTCGTCGACACCTGAACACGTCTGACGATCTCGGCCACCACCGTAGGATCGGCGACCGTCGAGGTATCGCCGTGGTTCTCGTAGTCGCCGGCGGCGATGCGCGCGAGGATGCGGCGCAGGATTTTTCCTGAGCGGTTCTTGGGCAGTTGCGACGCCCATTCAATCCGGTCCGGCGTGGCGATGGGACCGATGCGGGTGCGCACGACCTGGATCAGGTCGCGGCGGAGGTCGTCGTTTTCCGCGATGCCCTCCTTCAACGTCACGAAAGCGAAGATGCCCTGCCCTTTGATCTCGTGCGGCATGCCCACCACGGCGGCCTCGGCCACCGATGGGTGCGAGGCCAGGGCGGACTCGACCTCCACGGTTCCAAGCCGGTGGCCGGAAACATTGATCACGTCGTCCAGGCGGCCGGTGATCCAGTAATAGCCGTCCGCATCCCGACGCGCGCCGTCGCCGGTGAAGTAATAGCCAGGGAAGGTGCTGAAATAGGTTTTCAGGAAACGCTCCCGGTCGCCGAGGATGGTGCGGGCCTGCCCCGGCCAGGAATCCGCAAAGCACAGATTGCCCGCGCCCTCGCCTTCCACAACGGTGGCGTCGCTGCCCAGCAGAGCGGGCCGCACGCCGAAGAACGGCTTGGTGGCGGAGCCCGGCTTCAGGTCCATGGCGCCAGGCAGAGGGCAGAGGAGAGCGGCCCCGGTCTCCGTCTGCCAATAGGTGTCGACGATCGGGCACCGCCCTCCTCCGACCACCTCGTGATACCAGAGCCAAGCTTCCGGATTGATCGGCTCGCCCACGGAACCCAGGACGCGCAGTGACGAAAGGTCGTGCCTGCGCACCGGCCCCTCGCCATCGCGCATCAGCGACCGGATGGCGGTCGGCGCGGTGTAGAAGATGTTGACCTTGTACGTCTCGACGATCTGCCACCAGCGCGAGGAATCAGGCCAGGTGGGGACGCCCTCGAACAGCACGATGGTGGCGCCGTTCGCGAGGGGGCCGTAGATCAGGTAGGTATGAGCCGTCACCCAGCCCACATCCGCCGTGCAGAAGTGGATGTCGCCCGGATGATAATCGAACATCGCCCGGAAGCTCGTCGCCGCATGGACGAGATAGCCGCCCGTGGTGTGCAGCATGCCCTTCGGCTTGCCTGTCGAGCCCGACGTGTAGAGCACGAAGAGCGGATCCTCGGCGCCGACCGCGACAGGCGCACACTCCTCCGGCACCTCGGCCAGGGCCTCGTCATACCAGCGGTCGCGACCCGCAACCATGGGAACGTCCCGGCCCGTGCGGCGCACGACGAGCACGTGCTCGACGAAGGGGAGGTTTTGCAAAGCCGCATCGGCGTTCTTCTTGAGCGGCACATGCTTACCCGCCCGCAATCCCTCGTCGGCCGTGATCAGCACCCGCGAGCGGCAATCCTCGATGCGCCCGGCCAGGGCTTCGGCCGAGAAGCCGCTGAAGACCACGGAATGCACCGCGCCGATCCGGGCGCAGGCCAGCATGGCCGCAATGGCCTCCGGCACCACCGGTAGATAGACGCTGACGAAGTCGCCCTTCTTGACCCCGAGCCTGGCGAGGGCGTTGGCGAGGCGGGAAACCTGCCGCTGAAGGTCGGTCCAGGTGACCTTTCGCGTCTCGCCCGGCGTGTCGCCCTCCCAAAGGATCGCCGCTTCGTCGCCCCGGTCTCGGGCATGGCGGTCCAGGCAGTTGAAGGAGGCATTCAGGGTTCCGTCCGCGAACCACTCGATGGTCACGTCCTCGGGCGAGTAGCGGGTGTTCTTCACCCTCGTGAAGGGCTTTACCCAGTCTAGGATCCGGGCCTGCTCGCGCCAGAAGGCCTCGGGATCGTCGATAGAGCGCTGATAGAGATCCTGATAGGCCTGCCGATCCACATGGGCTGTCGATGCCAGGGCCGACGGAACGGGGAAGACGTGCTGGGTCATGATGCTCTGATCTTGCAGGCGAGGCTCTGCCGGAGCCCCGGTTCATGGAGGATGCAGGTCTTCAATCCTCCAGATCAGGCCTTTATGTCAACCAAATTGTTCTTAATAAAGAACATGACCTATAAACGAAAAGGGCGGCCCCGAAGGACCGCCCTCTCCCAATCTTGCAGGAGGGCTTATTCGATCGACAGCGCGACGAAGCGGACTTCGCCCTGGGCGTTCGCCACCAGGAGCAGGGCGGACTTGCGGCCCTGAGCCTTCAGATCGTCGATCTTCTTGGTCACGTCGGCCGGGCTCGTCACCGGCTCCTGATTGACCTCGACGATCACCTCGCCGGCCTGGATCCGCTTGTCGGAGGCGTTCGAGTTCGGATCGACCCGGGTGATGACCACGCCCTTCAGGTCGTCCTTCAGGCTGAAGCGGCGGCGCAGCTCGTCCGTCATGCCGGACATGTTGAGGCCGAGGGCCTGGCGGGTCGCGGTCGGCGGCTCGGTCGACGGCTGCTGCAGGCTCGCCTGCTTCTCGGTATCCTCGAGCCGGCCCAGGGTAACCTGCTTGGTCATCTCCTGGCCCTTGCGGACGATGGCCACGTCGACGGCCTTGCCGACGGGGGTCGACGCCACGATGCGCGGCAGGTCGCGGGAATCCTTGACCTCCTTGCCGTCGAAGCGAACGATCACGTCACCGACCTCGAGGCCGGCCGGCTTGGCAGGACCCTTGTCGTCGATGCCGGCGATCAGGGCACCACGCGCGGCGCCGAGACTCAGGGCCTCCGCGGTAGCGTCATCTACGTTCTGGATGCGCACGCCGAGCCATCCGCGACGGGTCTCGCCGAACTGCCGCAGCTGGTCGATGACCGGGACGGCCGTGGACGCGGGAACCGCGAAGCCGATGCCGACCGAGCCGCCCGTGGGCGACAGGATGGCCGTGTTGATGCCGATGACCTCGCCGTTCATGTTGAACAGCGGCCCGCCGGAATTGCCCTTGTTGATGGCGGCGTCGGTCTGGATGTAGTTGTCATAGGGACCGGACTCGATGTTGCGGCCGCGGGCCGAAACGATGCCGGCGGTCACGGAGCCGCCGAGGCCGAAGGGATTGCCGATCGCCATCACCCAGTCGCCGGGACGGAGAGATTCGGAATCGCCGAACTTCACCGCCTTCAACGGCTTGTCGGACTTCACCTTCAGGACGGCCAGGTCCACCTTGGAATCCTTGCCGACGATCTCAGCCTTCAGACGGGTGCCGTCCGGGAAGATGACGCTGATGTCGTTGGCGTCGCCGATCACGTGATTGTTCGTCACCACGATGCCCGACGGATCGATCACGAAACCGGAGCCGAGAGAGTTGGAGCTGCGCGGCCGCGAAGGCGCGCTGTCTCCGCCGCCCCCTCCCTGGCCGCGACGGTTGAAGAACTCCTCGAAGAGATCCTCGAACGGGGTGCCCGGTGGAAGCTGAGGCAGGGTCCGGTTGCGCGCCTCGACGGTCGTCGAAGCCGAGATATTGACCACGGCCGGCGTGACCTCCGCCGCCAGATCGGCAAAGGATTCGGGTGCGGAACGGGCAAGGACGGGCAGCGGCACGGCGGCCGTTGCAACAATTGCGAAGACCGCGAAGCAGGACGCGGCCAGCCGGCGCAGGGGACGCCGGGACAGCGCCGTCTTGGAAGGCTCCAGCGCATTCATGGCTGTGTTCATCGAAAACCTCTCTCGGAGAATACGCATATAGATTGGCATCTGGCCGCGCCATTCAAGCGGATATTGCGGCGGAAGCTTGGCGGAGAGCATCGAACCCAAAAGTGGACATGCACTTTTGGGTTCGATGCTCCACCCCTTGAAGACCGCCTATTTCGGCGCGGAGAACCGGGTCAGTCTCGGCTGGCGCGACCCTGCGAGTCCGCACGATGAGCTTTCAGCTGAAGTGCCGCACCAACCAGATCACGCCAACTCCGATCAGCGCGGAAATGATCCCGACAATCCGCATCTGGTCGCTCGGGCTGTGGGCCGCCTCGTACATGGCCCGACGCATGCCGTCCGGGAAGGCGGCAAACAAAATGCCCTCGACCGCGAGAGCGAGGCCGAGGGCTGCAATCAAATCCAACATCAGGGCTTATTGGGCTGGAGCCGGTTGAGCCGGCGCTGGAGCTGGTTGGGGGGTGGCCGTTCTGCCATTCCCGCGACCCGTCGGATCGTTGAAATAGCGGAAGAAATCGGAATCCGGGCTCAGCACGAGGCGGGTCTCGGTCCCCTTGAGACCGGCCTCGTAGGCCTGCATCGAGCGATAGAAGGCGAAGAACTCCGGATCCTGCCCGAAGGCCTCGGCCAGAATGCGGTTCCGATCCGCATCGCCCTGACCGCGCAGTTCCTCGGCCCGCTGGTTGGCCTCGGCCCGGATGATCGTGGCCTCGCGCTCAGCCTTGGCCCGGATGGTCTGGGCCTGCTGCTGACCGTTGGCGCGGAGATCCGCCGCCTCGCGCTCACGCTCGGTGCGCATGCGCTGGTAGACCGCCTGGCTGTTCGCCGCGGGCAGGTCGACGCGGGTGAGGCGCACGTCGATCATCTGGATGCCCAGGCTCGCCGCCTGCCGGTTCACATCGGCCTGGATGCGGTTCATCAGACCCGCGCGCTCCGTGCGGACGATAGCATCGCGGGATGCGCTCGCCAGCGTGTTACGCATGACCGAGTTCGTGAAGCTCTGCAGGCGCTGGTTGGCCAGCGCGATATTGCCGACAGCCTGATAGAAGCGCAGCGGATCGACGATCCGATAACGGGTGAAGGCATCGACTTCCAGGTTCTGCCGGTCTGCCGAGAGAAGGGTCTGCACCGGCAGGTCGAGGTCGAGCACGCGCTTCTCGAAATAAGTCACGGTGTCGATCAGCGGCATCTTGAACTTGAGGCCGGGCTCCGAGATGGCGGATTGCACGGCGCCGAAGCGCAGCACCAGGGCATACTGGGTCTGCTGGACGATGAAGACCGAGCTGTAGAGCACGATGGCAGCCAGGGCCACGATGATCAGGAGGCCCGTGCGAAGAGTCGAACCGTTCATCGCGTAGCTCCCTGCGGGTTCGCGGCATTGCCCTGCGGCTGCGGGCGCTGGGGTTGCTGGGTGAGAGGCAGGAAGGGCACGACACCCTGGCCGTTCTGGTCGACGATGATCTTGTCGACGCCGCCGTAGACGCGCTCCATGGTCTCGAGGAACATGCGCTCGCGGCTGACGGCCGGAGCCTTGCGGTACTCCTCATAAACCTGGCGGAAGCGGGCCGCCTGACCGGTCGCGTCGGCGACCGACTGCTCCCGATAGGCCTCAGCCTGCTGCACCGTGCGGGCCGCCTCGCCTCGGGCTTCGGGAACGACGCGGCTGGCGAAGGCTCCGGCCTCGTTCTGGACGCGGACCGCATCCTGCTGGGCGGCGTTCACGTCGAAGAAGGCCTGACGGACATCCGCGGGAGGCTGAACCGCCTGGAGCTGGACCACGTTGATCAGGACACCGGCGCCATAGGCATCCAGGGCCTCCTGCATGATCTGGCGCACTTCCTGAGCAATGCTGGCCTGCTCTGTCGTCAGGATGGCTTGGATGTTGCGGCGGCCGATCACCTCGCGCATGGCGCTTTCGGCCACGGACTTGATGGTGCCTTCGGGGTTCTGGAGATTGAAGACGTAATCCTGAGGACGAGCGGGATTGATCTGCCAGACCGCATCGAAATCGATGTCGACGATGTTCTCGTCGGCGGTCAGCATCAGGCTTTCCTCGAGCACGTCGCGGGCACGCCCCTGCCCCGTCGGCGTGGAACGATAGCCGACCTCGACCCGTTGCTGGGCCGTGACGTTGGGCTTCATCACGCGGCCGATCGGGTAAGGCAGGTTGTAGCGCAGGCCCTCGCCGGCGGTCCCCGTATACTTGCCGAAGATCATGTTGATGCCGACCTCATTGGGCCGCACCGTGTAGAAGCCGGTCAGAAGCCAGACGGCAATGACGCCCAGGACGAGGATGATGAGCCCTCTGCCTCCCATGGAGCCGCCGGGAATGAAATCCTTCAGGCGATCCTGGCTGCGGCGCAGGATATCTTCAAGGTCGGGGGGATTTCCGTTGCCCTGTGGGCCACCGGAGCCCCATGGGCTCTTGCCGCCTCCCGATCCGCCACGCTGGCCCCAGGGGCCACCGCCGCCGCTTTGGTTACTCCAAGGCATTAGACGCCGTTCCTCGCTTTTTCATGATCGGCCTGGCGGCCGTTGAGAGATCTAGACGGTTGTGGGTGCTGCCTCTTCCGCCTGTCAAGCCTGCGACTTGGGGATTGTGCGAGCCTTCGTCAACCTTGGACAAGGTCAGCGGCGCCTTTCGAGATCAATAAAGGTAAACGGATGCTCGTCATCGGGTCCTTTGGAATGGTCCTCCCGCTTCGTTTCACGAAACTGTGACCGGTCGAATTCAGGAAAGACGGCATCGCCCTCCGGCGCAACCTGAACCTTCGTCATAAAGATGCTGCGGACATGCGGCAGGGACAGGGCGTAGATTTCGGCTCCACCTGCGACGGCAACGGAATCAGCTCCCATCCGGCCAGCGAGCTCCTCCCCCTTGGCGACCGCCTCGTCCCAGGTATGGACCACATGCACGCCCTCGGCCGCGAAGCCGGCATCGCGGGTCAGAACGATCGTCTCCCGCCCCGGCAAGGGCTTGCCGATGGACTGGAAGGTCTTGCGTCCCATGATCATGGGTTTCCCCATTGTCAGCCTCCGAAATCGCCCGAGATCGGTCTTGAGACGCCAGAGCAGCTGGTTGTCACGCCCGATGACGCCGTTCTCGGCGACCGCGACGACGAGGATGAGGGGTATGGTCATGGCTCCTCCGCCAATTGTTTCAGAGCGTCGCCGCTCATCCGCTGCACCGTCCATTCGTCCATCGGGATGGCGCCGATGGAGCGGTAGACACCGAGGGCCGGTTCGTTCCAGTCGAGCACCCACCATTCGAGACGGGCCAGCCCCTCGTCGAGACAACGGCTGGCGAGACGTCTCAGCAGAGCCTTGCCGATTCCCTTGGACCGGAATGCAGGCCTGACGAACAGGTCCTCCAGGTAAATCCCATGGCGCCCGCGGAAGGTCGAGAAGTTGTAGAACCACAGGGCAAAGCCGACGGGTTCTCCGTCCCATTCGGCGATATCCGCGAACACCCGCGGGTTCTCGCCGAAAAGCGCCTTCGCGATATCGGCCTCGGTGGCATCGACCTCATGGGCCAGCCGCTCGTACTCGGCGAGTTCGCGGATGAAACTGAAGATCACCGAAGCGTCGCGCTCTTCGGCTCTGCGGATGACAAGGCTCATGCGGCTGTTGTGTCGGATGTGAGCACGGCTGTCGAGCCTATTCAGGCTCGTCTTCGGCCTGGACACGCCGAGGGGAGCCCCATTCCTCGAGGATGCCGTTCATGTCGTCGAGAACGAAGAAGCGGGCGCTCTCCATGTCGTAGCCGTCATTGAGCAGATCGTCGTAATCCGTCAGCCTGTGCCGGATATAGGCCGTGAGAGACAGCCACGCGGCGGTCTCGGGCGAAGCGGCGTGCAGGCCCCGGCTGCCCAGGGCATGATCGGTCACCGCCTCGAATTCGTGTCGCGGAATGCGCGGGGCCAGAATGCGGACGGCACTTTCGATGGCTTCTCGCCTGTTCATCTTAGGTCAGACTGCGACGGGCGCCTTGATGGCCGGATGCGGATCGTAGTCTTCGATGGCGATGTCGTCGTAGGTGAAATCGAACAGAGAGCGCACGGCCGGGTTGAGTCGCAGCTTCGGCAGCGGGCGTGGCTCGCGCGACAGCTGAAGGCGCGCCTGCTCCAGGTGGTTGAGATAGAGGTGCGCATCCCCGAAGGAATGAACGAAGTCGCCCGGCTGCAGTCCTGTCGCCTGCGCCATCATGTGCGTGAGCAGCGCATAGGATGCGATGTTGAACGGGACCCCGAGGAACACGTCCGCCGAGCGCTGGTAGAGCTGACAGGAAAGCCGCCCTTCGGCCACGTAGAACTGGAAGAGGCAGTGGTTTTCTGATGTTCCTATCCCTGCTACGGACGAAAATGTCATATTGGTACAGGTCATATAACCCTCCCTCGTGTTCTGCAATACCGTACCCTAACAGGTCCGTCCATATGTCCACAGGCCTGATGGCGCTAGCGCCTCATTACGCATGCGCCATCAGGCCTGTGGTCATGTGGGCGGCCTTCTGCTCAACGCTGTTGCCACGATTCGCGATTCGCGCTACCCGACCGTCAGTGTACGGTACATTATCACATCAACCGTAACTTGGTTTACTGATTGAACCACAATTTCAATCGCGCTAGTGCGTATTAAGCCGCAACGAGCGACCTATGAACCTAAGTGGTCTCCGCGCGTTAGATTTTTCTATCCGCCACAATATCAGTGAACTCGGCTATCACGCCTAAGAGGCATTTTGGCTGAGCATCAGTCCTGATTCGCCAATTCTAGTCTCGATCGGTTACCCGACAGCCTCTAAGCCTGACACGCAGTTAACTCGCCCGAAGCAACAGCAGTTGCTAAGCTTATCCAACATAGAAAGCCACTTCGTTGGATTTGACCGAGAAAATGAGTCCTCTGGAATGATTTTCCGGCTCGTGGCTACGCCAACTTCCAAATCAATTTACGTTATGCGATCCAGCATCAGCTTCTCGCGACAGCCGCAATGGGTCATGAGAGCATTGCAACAAGAACAAGCTTTGCAACATTGATCTCCTCTTGTAACCTAGAAACAGCTTCCAGTTCGAGCACCAGACGACCCGCTGACGACAGACGGTAGTCACCGAGTCTCAAATTCAATCTGAAGTTCCCAATTGCAAAGGCATGATTGATTGCTCAAAGCCTCGAACAGGCTCATTTCGGACGCTCGATACCGTTGGATTGGAGCAGGTCGTCGGCCTCACGGCTGTTGAGAAAGCTCAGGAGGGCGTTGCTCCCGCTGAGGTCGGTGGCCGCAGAGCTGAGGCCGACTGCGAAGTCGATGTAGCTCTGCAACTCGGCCGGGAGAACCCGGCCAGCTCGGCACCGGGCGCAGCGGCCAGGATCGTCATCACGGGAACAATTCCAAGCTCAGTCTCACCTCTCGCGACGACCTGCCCGGTCTCGCCACCTCCGACTGTCGTTAGCTCGGGCCTGACTTCGTCCATGATACCAAAGCTGGTCAGCAGTGCCGTGAGATGAGCCCCGCTCGAACCTCCCCTAGCGTATTCTATGGACTTCGCGATCACCAGGGCTCGCTTGAGAGCTTCGACTGAACTCAGATCCGGCTTGGGCACGCCCGCTCGGACTACGCCCCAAGGCCGACCCGGCTGAACGCTCGTCGGCTGCCAGGAGCAATCCTCTCCTGTTTCATCAGGTCTTCGGCCAAATCCGCGTTGATAACCACGACGTCGAACGACTCGCAGCCTCGATCTGGATTTTAACCGCTGGGTTGAGTGCGAATGACACGGCGACTTTGCGCACGCTTTCTCGTTCGAAGGCCGGCAGAAGCTCCAGAATGGCTATCCTGACCGCAACCGCGCTGAGCAGCTTGAGTTCAGTCTCGGCGCTTGCGGAAACGTTTTCGCTTGCCACAGCTAGAACCTTCGATTCCTTGAGCTAACCATCTGACCGCCAGCTACCTAGCGGAGCAATAGCCGCGAGACTCTAGGCTGCAGAATGGGTGTTGTACATCCTCATCCTGAGCTTACCGGAGGATCAACCGCAATCGCCAGCGCTGGAACGATCCTGAGGCAACACTCACGTCGGCCCAATACTTCCTTCATCGAGCTTCCGTCATGTTCCTCGTCGGATGCTTGGGACGACGCCCATGATAATGGCAGGTTCTCTGAGTCAGAACCTGCGTGCATAGAAAATTCGGTTCGGGCGATCCATGACCAAGTTCAGTGAATTGCATCGCCGAACCAAAGACTGCGGGCAAAAGACTTGCTTTCAATAGATGCTAGCGGATGGTCAGAATGTTCAATGACCCGGCTGCCATCCCTCAAGGACATGATAGCCGTCCGTGCGGGCAACCTAACCGCACCTGCTTGATCCACGTCAGTGCGTCGATATCTCCAATTCCGCTTTCTGATTTGAGAATTCGCACCGCTTTCCCTCGCGAGCAAATATTACGCTTAAAGGCTCAATTGTGCGTCGCCGTTCGGAAGATTACGGAGAATTTCGGCAATTTTTGCATCCAGATTCAACTTAGCATCTCGAATTTTGACTGCGTCTTCACTCCGAAGTGCACGCAAAAGCTCCCGTGCGTGCTCAACCTCTTGTAACTTTTGTTCCGCGTGCATAAGAGACCTCCGAGCACTAAGTTCTTTTTCCTGCAGCTCATAGACCCGCTGAGCAGAACTTTGACGAGCTCGCCGCTTCTCAGCCAATCGCAGATAATATTTCAAGCTAGCAGTTGAGCGATGTCGAGCGAGTTCAGCCGCTCGATTGAGCACTGTTTCTGGACTATAGTGAAATCCTGTCTGCTCAATCGCATCGTCCAAACATTCCTCTACAATGCGGCTGAGAAACCGAGCACGAATGCGATGGTAGGTTGCATCAATGCCTTCATCGTGAAAAGCCTTTGACGCCAGCCGAGAAAAATAGTCCTTCGAGAGCGGCCTACCTGACGTGTGAGAAATAAACACCAACCCATGATCCTGCAGGCTCTTTCGGCCAGTTGACCTGCGTTGAATGACGGACGCGCGAGCCCCCTCAATGTAATCTCGAAGGTCGGCAAGTATATTGTGAGTGAGATAAATCTTTTCCTGGTGTCCGCCTTTTCCAATAATTTCTACTGGGAAAGATTTGTCTTCATCTAAGAGATTATAAATAGTGTCCCATTCCGGAATTTGATCAACCCGTATATTGAGTGTTTCCATCCTGCGACTACCGGCGATCTCTGCGATGGAAAAGGCCAGCGTGTTCCGCATTGCAATCTTCGGATCGCCAACCGATGAAAGGCGCAGATACGCCCGATCCATTTCCTCCGCAGTCGGGACGTGTAGGGGAGAGGACGATAACCTCGAATATACCACGTCACTCGTAATTTTTGTTCGACGCCCGCGCCCTTTACCCTCATTGCTCGTGACGAAACGAATCTCAATGGGGGGAGTCAATCCTGAGGACCACTCCGCCGGACCAATAACGCGAGCGAAGTATCCGTGCGCCTGAGCCCACAGATAGAAGCGGTAAACGACTCCAAGCTTCGCGTTGCACGTTCGCTTTGCGCATTTCCGCTGGTGCCGATCACGATTCCTCCACCGCTTGAGAACCCGATCGGTTACACTTTCGAATTCAACGCAATGCTCTTCTAAGAATTCAGCGAAATTTCTAAGCGTCTTTGAATACTCAGCGAGCGTCCCAGCGCCGCTCTTCCCAGATCCGCCAAGGTGTCGAAACCAGTCGGATACCGACACAACCGGCTTATTTGCGCCGTTGAACAGCACTGGTACCTGCACTTCCTCTCCGTCGAGGCTGCAAGTGCACCAAACAAGGTTGGGTCGACCGCGCTTAAGCTTCATTGCTTCTTACGCACAATGCCGCTCCAGACTTTGCGGGCCGGAGGGTCAGGATCACTACCTGGATTGATGACAGATAATCCCCTACGTTCGTGAGCGATTAGCTGCGCACGAAGTTGAGAAATCACGCTATCCAAATCCCGCGTCCTCTGCATTTCACGATTTAGGCTAGTCCTGCTGTCATTCGCTTCATGCCTTGCCTCGTGCCAACCGCGAGCCAAGTAAGCATTCATTGTTCTAAGCTGGCTATTCTCGTCCTTGAGGCGTTCATTCTCGAGGCGCAACGCAGCCAGTCCATCAGGCACGACCGCACGTTGTCTTAGGACAGCGGTCCAATATGCCTTCGCCTTTGCGACTATGAGAACGTTGTGTCGGTTCTCCGGCGACACTGTACTATAGCTGCAGGCTCTCAATCGTAGCGAAGCATCCGTCCACTGAGCAAACTGCCTCAATGACGCCGGCACAAATGCCTCTGCAGGAACTCCTCGTACAAGGTACAATCGCAATAATGCTGCTTTCCGCAGCAGGTTTCGGTGGCCAGCATCACGGTTGTAATTTTTGCGCCGACCAGCCATTGCGAGTATCACTTCTCAGCAGAAGGAAATGATGCAATGAGCGCCGCAAGAACATTGCGGCGGTCCTCGTGCACTCGCCTCAGTATGATGGAGATGTCGTCCCGGCTGAGATAGGCATCTTCCTTCGCAAGTTCCTTGTGCCAATGGCTGTGTCGCAGTTGATCAACCATATTATGAATACAGGTCGCACAGGTCGATTCAGAGGATCCCGAAGGATCGGGCCGCCCATCGAGCGCAAGTGCACCTCCATTCCAGGTATCTTGCAGACACTTTGCCCGACGACGCGCCGGTTCTGTGGCGCGGCATCCGCACAGGCCCCAAGGGGAGGCTCGCAGTTCAAGCTTGAGTTGATCGACCAAGCGCTCACATTCACGAGTCAGTTCTTGCTCACCGACAACACGCACTCGCTTCCGCATCTCGTCCATGTGCCGCTGAATTCGTTTGTCCAACTTGCGCCCAAGAAGCCCAGCAGACTTGGAGTCCCCTTGAGCGACTGCTCGCACTTTCGTGACCGTAAAGTGACGGCTCTCTACATGGATCATTCGACCGAGCTCAGCGTCATTCGCATACCGACGCGTGTGGTCGATATTGAAGTGGTGAAGGAACCAGGATGCGGCTCCTAGGTCACCATCATAACGCCAAACGAACAGCACAACCCAGAAACGCCTGAATTGATGTGGCGCGAAGTCAAAAAACGATCCATCCTCTAGGGCCGGCACACCGACAGCCCGAGCAAAATCGCCGAGATGGATTCCGATGCGGAACTCACGGGCTTCTTTATGATCTGTGAATCCTGGCACCTGGAAAAGGCGCTGATCAACCTTCGTTCGCGCAGGCTCACTCCACCGCTCCAACAACTCAACAGCTTTTATGACGAGTTCTGGACATGGCAATACAGCAGTTCCCTGCCCAGTCTTCAAAATTGGCATCCGGACAAACCAACCATCGGCCCTGCTTCCTTGGATTGCACCGACCTCAATCGCGAGCCCTTCTCGCTTCCTGCGCGCCATTAGAGTTAAAATCAGTATCGCGCAGGCTGTTGGAATAAAGCCGTCTACAAGCTTCCGGAATGATATCTTCCCTTTTGCAACCTTGAACGAAACCGTTGTGGCCACACTAGTGGCCCTGAATCGTTGGAGCAGCGCTGCGTTGGCTCGTTCGAAGATAGCATTCCCGTCTGCCCGCGAATAGTTGTGAGGGTAGTCCCGCTTATGCGCTGTCCAAGCATCTCGAAGATCCAATGCAATCGGCCCTGTCTCCAGCACAAGGCGCGCAGCCTCCGTCAACAGGTGGTCGCCCTGAATCATTGGTATCGTACGTGTACGCCCGCCGGGTCTGCCCAGATGACCCACTGTTGCGTCAATACCGTCCGGGAACGGATTGCAGGTAAGCCGATCGCCTCTGATACGGGATCGAAGGGTCCACAATGATGCTATGCGCGCCGCTTCCGACCGGATTGTGGCATTGCTTATGACTTCTGAAGGCTGCTTGGGCAGCGTCTTGCTGATACGACTTTCAAGATCATGACGAACACAGAACTCGTTGAAGCGCTCCAAACTGGCAGGCAGATCCCGGCTCTTAGAGTCAATACTTGCTTCTTGGAGAATTTCAGTAAACGACGGTAGTGTCTGGGGACACGTTTCGTACTCTCTCAGAACTGACGATATACGATTTGGAGCGTCAATGCAGTGTTCTCGTCCGGCAATTCGAGCCTCCAAGTAGTCGCTGATGTCGTCGGATGTGAGATCTGCGAACCGATATATGCTATTAAGGAGCATCCACTCTACAAGGGTAATGAGGCTTCGCGCTGTTTGAACTTGGTGTTCACCATATTCACACGTGGCGAGTGGGCCTGTTCTCTGTTCGAAAATCACCCGTCGTATTGTGCGGTTTAGGTGCGAATTGACAGAATCCGTCAACAACGATCCGCCCGGAAGTGGTACCTTTAAATGAACTGGCAAAGGCTCGAATCGGCCTGCTACCAAAATGGTGTCGGCCCAATACGGTGATAGAAGCCACGGAGCCTCTGTAGGGCCTTCGCTGTCAGCGCGCCCGTCTGGTCTTGCTGCTGCCATGCGCGCCATATCTAGCTCCGTTAGAACAGAGGCGAGAACTGATAGCCCGACGCCTTCCATTCCGCGGCAAGCTGCTCGCCAGTCCGAATAAGAGTTGCATGAGGGCTACGGCGGATCTTTTCCATCACCACGAAGCAGAGAGCCAGATAGGGAAGCCAAACCTGGTTCCAACGCTCCTCGCGTTGCGCTTGCCATTCGTCTTGGTGCGAGAGCAAGTGGTCTCTAAACAGGATAATATCTGCAACGTTCTCCGCGGTTGCTTGGAACAGGATCATGTGACACCGGGTGCAATCCTCAATCTGAGTACAGATCTCTCCGGCATGCGTTCCCGGGCGTGCACCAGCTTTAGGATCGCGACAGCTAAAGCCTAGCCCCGTTCGGACTGCGGTCTTGTAAAGTTCCTCAGCCTGATCTGGAGTTATGCCTAATGACTCAATAGCACCGGGAATATTGTAAATAATGACGATCTGCAGTCTGGTTTGGAAGTCACTGATCATCTTCAGGTAGACTAGGCGAGTTGGCCACTTCATGGTGTAGCCTTCAGTGACGCCATATCCCTCGTGGTCACCGATGGCACGAGCTGCAACTATTCCCCCTTCTAGGTTAAGGGTCGCGTCTAAGAGCACCGATGAACGAATATGGTTCGGCCGAAGGGGAACTTTACTGAGCTGCGGGTGCAATCGTAGCAGGTAAGTCATCCGATTTTTCACGAAGTCGGAGTTCGCAGCCGCGGGGCTTTCGAAGAAGCGCTGTACAAAAAGGCGGTCGCCCAGCGATGGATCCCGCTCGCGAAACGGGGCTGTCATCTCCTTCAGTTTTCTCAGCGCCTGTACAGTTGATGCTTGTACGCTCGGATCGTCGATCAGAAATGTGTCTACAATAGCCTTGTAGATAGGGCGATCCTTCTGCGCACTGATCCTAACATGTCCAGGCTCATCAGACGGCTGCTCGAAATTAGGTGGTAAGCTGAGCGCAGTTGAAACATTCGCCCCTGAGTCGACGAGATACATGAGAACTGCCCCTGCGACTGCATCCTCGTGTGCCGCTAACCATGCTTTCACGACGTCTCTTCCGCCAAAGCGTATCATTAAGCGCCGGAATGTTGGTCTGTCACCGAACGTAATTTCAGTCGGACATAGACTGCCCCATATGTCTCGGATATACCGAGCGAAATTCGCCTTCGACTGTTGCAGGTCCCAAGGTGGGAACGCCGCATCGATCAATTGATACCGCCTATCGCGATCTGCCTGAAGGGCTTGGACGATGAGCCAAGATACATCGTCTCCTTGCCGCGCGAGAGCCTGGCCTTCGTCAAAGACTGCAGACCATTTTAAGAAGGCGGTCTCTGCAATGTCCCGTATAGCTTGTAGGCGATAGGCATTCAGGTGCTGAATTGCTTTGATCAGGTCATCAATCGAGCTGCAGTTCGTGACGTTTGTGTCGCGAAGAGTGTTGAGAAAGGATTGTGAATCCTCCTCACCTGCGAGGATGCCCTCCCGGAGAGTTCGCGTCACAGAGTCAACGTCGCCGTCTGCGCCGTTCATAGAGACTTCTGCTAATGATTTCCTTTTGCGCGATGCGCGTCTGTATCCTGGAGGCATCCGTGGCCGCGTGACACGAGGTAAGAGACCAGCGCTGGCGACGTGCTCAATGCATCGACAGAAAGCAAATAGGTCCTGAGCGATTGAACGCTTTGCGAGATTCTCCTGTGCCTTAAAGTACGCGGCCCAAATGTTGATGGCATCTTGCCATCCCTCTTCGCTGACTCTGCCATTTTTTGCTAAAGTCTCCTCCCAGAAGTGTGCAAGTGAAGGCGCTGCCGCCATCCAACGAAACGCGCGGCAGACAATCAAATGGTCTCCGTCTCGTGTCTTAGGCGCGCGTTTCCTGTAGAAGCTAATTAATGAGCGCGCGATTGATTGTGCTGCCGACAGGCCGAACAATGGAATCAAGAAGCTAAAGTCGCGAGACTTCTGTTCTCCTGGGACCGTCAGAACGAGCTCGGTACCTTGCCCCGATGTCGGCACGTCTTCTTTGGGTGCGGGCTCGTCGCGAACCTTCGTGTACCTCGTAGCCATGGCCTCGATCCGCACCACGTTGAACTTCCCACCGATTAAACGCGAGCAACGACTTTCTTAGCTTTGTAGGTTAAGCACAGCTTTTCGTATGTCAACTGGAATAAAATACAGAGTAAAAATGCTCCTCCCCAAAAATTGAACTCCTCTTTTTTTGGTTCTGGATGATTTTTTCATTTTCTGGAAAAAGCGTTGTTTAATAAAAATTGGACAATTCATTTTTTCTACACTGTCGGTGAGGCGGAAAGCGGTCATTCCCGTGGACTGGTCTCATTGAATACAGCCGATCCTTGACGCACGCGACGAACTCGTCAGGGAGCATAATTGCTGAACGGCTGCTACTTGATGAGGTAGAGTTCTAGTGAACGGTGCTCGGCTTCAGTTGAGCCAAGGGACATTGCGATGAGATTTTCCCGAGAACACGATCGGATCCCATCGCTGGCAAACCATGCACTCGCTGTTCCGAGAGCGAGAGGTGAACCTGCGGCCATCCCTGCATCTTATCTTCAACAGGTCCAAAAGCGGCATCAGTGTCAAGACTTTTACGATCAATCTTAAGGCCGACGAGAGGGTTCTCATGCTCCTCAGGTCAGATGACACCTGAGATGGCTGAACGGCATGCACGGATGATCTGCTAGCATGAGTGATACCTTCAGGCGGCCTGAGAAATCCTATTCAGACCTCGATTGAGTACATTGGGGACCGCGTGATCCCGCTGCCCGGTCTGAGGAATACCATGAAGCGCTGGCGCGTGTGAAATGCGGGTTCTTGGAAATCAGAATATGATAGCGGGTGAAGCCACACCTGCGACTGACATCGTCGATCGCTTGCAAGCCAAATGGGCGATCGACTGATTACCGCGTGAGAGCCTCAATCTCGTCATCGGTCAGCCGGCGCTCATGTCCGTCCAAAATCAGCACGCACAAGCAACCCGCATTGTCAGTGAAGTACACGGGATTTCCTGCCTTTTGATGCTCCGTGACTGCTGCTGCAATGGCCTCTCGTATTGCACACCTGAGCTGCTCGGATTATTCAGGTCCTGCGTACTCAAGATCCTGGGGCTCGGCCATCATCCCTTCCTCCGCGGTATCCGCTCCGACCTTACCAAAGTTGCTCCCGGCCAAGGAGGAAGCCTATGACGGATCTGCTGCGGCAATGGATTAGCGTCAACGTAAGCGACAGCCAGATCCATATGGTGCTCTTTGATGGTGGAATAGGCTGCCAGAATACGATCCCGCGGGATACCTGCCTTCACGGACGCCGCCAGGTCATAGGCCAAGACCCGTGTGCCTTTGATGGCCGGCATGCCGCCCAGGATTTCGGGATCCGAGACAATCGTGTCGTCTCGGCTTGCGTTCGTATCCTCACTGGTAGTCAAGCGCACCTTCCGCAGCGCGAACGACCTCTTCGATATGCCCTGATCGTAGCCGGTCGATCGGTGGCGCGCTATCAGTGTACAGATTGGGCGTGACCAGCCACTCCCACGCTTCCTCCGGAGATGGGAAGTACCCTGCAACCTGATCGAGTCCTTCGATCGGTCGGGAGTGCTCAAACTGCCGCGCCGGATAGACGAACCCATGGACGTCTTTGCAGAAGGCAATGACCTTGCCGCTCTCTCGCCAAGTTTCGAGCGTCGCGGCGGAGATACCGAGCTTCTCCGCGATGCGGTCAGCAGCCAGGAGTTCGGATGCGGCCCAGTCTGTCGAGTCATCATCGACTGTGATTTCGGCCAGCAGCGCTTTACCCTCTTCCAGGCTGACCAGGGGCCCGAGGCCGGATCCCTTCATGACGCGGACACCCTTCCCGGTATCGCTAAGTGGCCGATCCGAAGGTCGAGGGCCGTGTTCCACTTCCCAAGGAGCCTCATAGTCAAGATCGGCAAGATCGTCTGCAAGGAGGGCCGTGATGTCGCCAGGGGTCTCCTCTGTGGACAGAACCCGTCCCGGATCCTGTCCTTCATGGTCACGAGCGATGTCGAGCAGGTCCTCAAGGCGCCCTGCCCTGAGAGCCTCGAGCGGGGAAAGCCCTTCCAGTGCCTCATCCGGGACCAGGAGCCATTCAAGCCGCATCCAGTCATGCCGGATTGGCATTACGGCCAAGACCTCGAAGAGGCCCGCCACGATGCCGTCCGGCGTGAACTGACAGGCCGGATAGCGGTAGCCTTCTCCTGTCTCGACAGCGATAAGCTCCCCCGCCTTACGCCGCTCCTCGACTAATTGCTCGGGTATTGCGAGGATCGCGGCGACATACCCGGGCATGTAGAGCCCGCCAGCCAATTTGACTAACTCAGCTTTCCGTACCTCACCGGCCGCCATCAGCGCGGCTACCAATGACGCGGCCATATCAATACGAGCCTCCGTTGGCCTCTAAGGTCCGCGAATGTTGTCGATGCCATGGGCGTCTCCCAGAATTTGCCGATTGCTCACTGGCGAGTTGAACAGCGCATCGCTGAGGCACTTAGAGATAGACGCTCCGCCGCGCTCATATGTAGACCCCATATTCGATCTGGCTGAGAAGCTGGAGGACGCGGTCCATCTTACCTTGCAAGATTATGTCCAATGGAACAGACTGGAGCACCTGGTTATGACGGACCAACCACAAAGCACCCAGGTCGCCGAAGACCTCATGTGCCTTCCCAATGACAGCAGCGATCTCCGGCCCGGATCCCTTAAGCGACCTGAGCCCGTTTATTTGACTATCGAGATGAATGATCGCTTTCTCGAGCAGCAGATCAGTGTGCGTCTTGGTGTACGGTGTGAAAGTCTCGGACAACTATCACTCCTTCCATTGTTCAGGCCTGCTACAGCCAATCGCTTAATGCATACAGGTCGTTGTGGCGTATTCAGCCCTAGAGAGCATTTGCTCGAAAGGCCCCGCTGCCGGAGTTGATTTCTTCACCTCATACGCGAGAGGCGACTACAGCTTTCCACGGTACGTAGGAGACATACGCAAGGGTGATAAAGAGCAGATTCAGCGACACTTGCTTCGAGAGAAGCATCGCTTCCGGCTCCTTTGTACTTGCCTCATACGTGAGGAGACAGCTTTGATCTGTCTGATCGATCCTGGTGTCGCTCCACATGAGTTCGATTGCAATCTGTCCTGGGGTATGCGTGACGACATACCCGCCAATTCGGTGAGAGATTGGAGCATTCAGCACCAAGTTTTTTTCCTGCTCCTCACCTTCAACTTTAACGTCACCGATCCCAGCCGCGCGACCTTTGAAACTTGGCCCACGGCCAGCGATCTTCCCTCGAAACGAAAAGCGGGAACTTCGAGCGATCGGGATCAAGTCAATGAGGCGTCGGGCATCCTCCCGACGAAAGGTTGCACCGTCGGCGACAAGCTGATCAAGAATGGCATTCGCCTCAAGGCGGGCACCGACATCCATTGTTCGAGCCATTTCTAATGATCCGCCAAACGCGGAATACTTGCAATGAGACGGTTATTGATGAAAATTTTAAGCCGGGCGAGAAATCTGCCGCAGTTCATGATTTCAGATCCACTTGCCCCTCTCACGCCGGTTTCTCACTTTCCTCGCCGCAATGCCCCTTCTCCGGCGGATGCTGTCCAAGATCCGGCGACCGACGTGGTCGAATTCGCTCCCTGAGGTTTGAGTTAAGCTGATTAAGGATATGCGCTTTAGCCGCGATCCCGTCAGACATGGCGTCAGTTATGAACTGCTTTAGCTGGGCATTTTCTTCCTCAAGTGCCTTGAGTTGCTGCCGATGCTTGAACCCCGGAAGGAATAGAGCTCTCCATTGGTAGATTATGCTCACGGGCAGATTGTATTTCTCGGCAATGACAGCGACATCTGTCCCATCCGCAGAGTCCCGTAATACCGCATCAATTTGGTCAAACCCGGAGAAGCTCTCATCATTGTCTGCGTGCTTTGAGTGTGAGCGTTCCATTCTTTACCCTGCCTGTGTGGAAATAGCTTCGGTTCAATGACTAAGCGCCGGCGCTATGTAATTTCATTCAGCGCCCAGTCGCGCCTTGCGCCTCGGAGCAGAAAGCCTTGACGTTCTCTCATCCTGAGGAACGATTCTCTTGTCAGTCCTCGACTCACCGTGTGTCTAAAAACTTAGACATAAAAGAATGAATGCATTGGAAGGTCAATATCATTGGCTCGCGACCACTCGTCTTTACAATCCAAAAGCCGGCAAGAAGACGGCAATATCAGCAACTTAACTGAGAGATTGCGTTCAATCTTGGCTGGTGAAAATGTCACGTTATTAGCCCAGCGCGCCGGCGTCTCGCGAGCATCGATATACAACATCCTTGACGGAAAGGCAGTTTCCCTTACCATACTGTCTAAGATTTTAGACACCACCGGTTATAGCTGGACATGGCTTATTACAGGCAACGGAATGCCGGCAGCGCACTGGGAGCAAGCAACGACACTTGTCCCTCGTATGAAGTATGTGGAGCTCGAGCATGGTTCAGGGACGCTTCAGCCCACAGGTAGGCACAAGCTCTTCGAAACAGAGTTACTACAGGAGCTGGGACTGTCACCGGATAATGCTGGTGTTATTTCAGTCTCAGATGACGCTATGGCGCCAACGATGAACCCAATGGACGACGTTCTCATCCATCTGAGGGAATGCGACCTCTCCCAAGACGAGCTTTTCGCAATCGCAGTTGACGATCAACTCACGATCCGGCGAGCCGAGCGCGCAAAAGGAGAAGCCTCTTGGATCCTCACTGCACAACGGCGAGACATCCCAGCGATAGCGGTCTCAGACAACTTGCCTGTGCAGGTTTATGGGCGTGTCAGGTGGATAGGCCATAAGCTTTGATGGCCCGTTTCCGTGCTAAGTTTAGTCACCAACTCTCCGTGCGGGAGGACAATGATTGGCTAACGGTTGCGATGCTGATCCGGAGGCTGAAACCTCCGAGACGGGCAGTCCGTCCAAAGTAGCCCTCGGTCCGAAGGTTCAGCGGGCCGCATTCCTGTCGCAGCTTGATATCTATCTTCGAGCTATGTATCCGCGATGCCCGCCTGAGATGCGCAATGACCTGTTGATGCGGGCCAAGAGGAAAGGTCATTTTGGCAGGCTTGGTATGATCGCTGGCATTCTCGCAACGAACCATATCCGTCATGAACTTACCGACTACGAGAAGCTGCTGAATGTTAACGGGCTCAGGCAGGGCCTGACACGGAATGAGGCCCGACTTATCGTTGCGGCTGAAGTTCACGAAGCTTGGAATTGGTGGCGGCACGGATCGGCCCAATCTGACCCGGAGCTCAGCCGTATTACTAGGGATTTCAAACGCCGCAGAAGAGATCTCAAGCGAATGTGCCAAGTACTTTGCAGAGAAGAGGCCAGATTACTTGAGGACCGGCTAATCAGCGAAGAAAACGCCACCCTCACAGACCACCTAAGCAGATGGATAAATGCACGGCGATCTCCAGTACAGAGCGCTTCAGAAGAAAAACAGCTCGAGGCACTGCAAGATGAGCATCACCTATCAATACTTGAGTCAGGGGATCACCATTCTTCGAGCGCAGACTTGCAAACTGGAGGCGCTCAACGAGACGCAGCATGATGTTGGTTGTCTCCTATGAGACGATCCGGCGATGGGGCAAGAAGTTCGGTCCGGAGTATGTTCGGCGCCTCCGGCACAAGTCGCCACGCACGACTGACATTTGGCACTTGGATGAAGTGGTCATCAGCATGGCTGGCAGGAAGCAATGGCTGTGGCGCGCCGTCGATCAGAAGGGATGTGTGCTCGACGAGATCGTCCAGGGCCGGCGCAACACCAAGGCGGCCAAGCGCTTGCTGGCCAGGCTGATGAAGAAGCAGGGCATGGCGCCGAAGCGCATCATCACTGACAAGCTGCTCTCGTACGGAGCTGCCAGACGCCAAGTCATGCCAAGGGTTGAGCACTGGTCCCACAAGGGCTTGAACAACAGGGTTGAGAATTCACATCTCCCGCTGAGGAAGTGGGAGAGAATGATGTAGGGCTTTCGGTCTGTCGGAGGCCTGCAGCGGTTCGCCAGTGTCTTTTCAGCTGTCCGCAATATCTTCGTTCCATTCCGTTCCGCCGCTTCGCCCTTGCCACCCATCTTCACACCTCAATGCCAAGGCGGAATGGAAAAGTGCAGCTGGTGTTGCCGCTTGAGCCCATAAACCAGCTATAATCGTCTCAATCCACCCAGTACCAGTTACCGTGACAAAAAGCTCCCGGAGCAGTTGACGAAGCGGTCGATGCGCCTCAGGAGGTGATCGGACGGGACATAATCCTCGAGCCGGAACTCGTTGAACAGGCTCTCCTGCATCACGAGATGCTCGCCCGTCATGGCCGAAGCCTCCGCCGAGAATACCTCAACAGCAAATCACGAACTGCCGCCAATCACGAGGAATTTTTCAAATTCTGCCTAAAGCAGAATCAGCCAACGTCCGCTTTCGGGCAGTCTGGAGACGCCCGGAACGGCGAACGCCGCACGTGCGGAGTTCGCGGTCTCTTTCCTCAACTAGATCTGGCGCGTCGCAAAGGTGGACGCTACAGTGGCGCCTACTGGACAAGCGCGGTCATTGGGTCTCTCAAACATCTCGGTGACGGCCACGGCGTTATCGGCGTCCTGAGCCAGGAGGAACTCGACCGAATGCAGAGCGAGATCTACTGGAATGGCGTGGTCGAATACCCTACAGCTTCACCAATCTCTCTTACGCCGACTTCGAGGATTTTGTGCACGCCTGTTTCGCACGGAACTGGGTGTTCACCTCGGAGCATTCGACCCCTGCCGGCAGCGTGGGTCAGCGGGTTGGCGAGAAACGCGAGCAGCAATGAATCTAGGGTAAGGTTGCCTGAGTAAATTCGCTCGAATTCCAGGTATCGACCGCGATCTTCCAGTTGTTTTTGATCCTGCGCCAGACCACGACGTAGTGGCCGATGAAAGCCTTTCGTGGACCTGTCGCTGCCGGCGTTTTATGTTCGAAATTGAGTAGCCCGGTCTCGACCATGAAATTCGGACTGACGACGACAACCTTGGATGTACCGACGGTGGGCTTGGCGAACTTGGCCGTCTGTTCCTCCCAGAACTTCTTAATATCTGCGGCGCCCGTCTTCTTCTCCCCGCCGGGCGGCAGCAAGTCAGCGTCCGGCCAGTACATTCCCGCGAGCGCTCCACTGTCGCCCGCTGCGAAAGCTCTTTGCCATTGCTCGCGTAGTTTTTCCGGACGCGCAGTCGGCAGCGCCGGAAGGTCTCCGCTCGCTGCGGTCGAAATTTCCGCCAACGTCAACACTAATGCCACCGCAGGTGCGAGTTTCATGTTGCTCCCCTCACCACTTTGTACGTGTCAAAATCCATCGCCTAACCTTGCTTGGGATGAGTACTACTCAGCTTGACCTCAGCAAAGTATCTCGGCAGTTCCGCCGGATCTCTCAAATCTTCCAAGGCATATTTTTTAAGGACGACCTCGCGGGCACGTGCCACGATGGTTCGACTGCCGATGCTGCCCGGCAGGATGAAGCTCGCCACCCAAATGTCTTCGCCGTTTTCATGTTTGTAGAGGACGCTGTCGGTCTTTTCTCCGGTCCCCTCGGCAATAGCATGGGTGAGCGCGCGGGTCTCGTCACCCTGTGATATTCCCGACTTGATGGATGCGACGGCGACTTCATCGTCGCCGATCAGTTCCTTGAGTTCGATGTAGACCCTCGTCCCGGAAGGCCCGGTGGCGCTCGACGAGCCGGGACCGGATAGGACGACTGAGACCGACGTCCGCGGCTCGCTTGCGCCATGTTCCGGGCCAATGGCTGTGGCGCTCACGGAGAGCACACGCTCCGGAAATAGTCGGGCCTCAACAACCGAGGCCGGCGAACAGCGGATGCCGGAACGCTCGCCACGGAGGGACGGCAGCGTATCATGGCGCGCATTAATTTGCAGTCTCACAACACCGAGCCGCAGCAATGGCTCCGCAACGCCCATGATCGGCGCGATGTCTATATCGACAAAGGCATCCGTCGCATACTCCTCGAACTCGACGGGGAAACTAATCACCGAAACTTCAACGAATGTCGGTTTGTCCTGACCCGACACCGACGCTGGAATCGGCATCAGCACGCGCGGGTGCAGCATCGCTGTCTTCGGCAGCTTGAACTCCTTGAACGACAGGAACCGGTGCTTCGCGTTACGCTGCCTCGGCGCCGTCTTGGTCGGATCGCCACCCCAGACTGAGACCAGGCGACCGAACGGATTAAGATCTTCCTCGGTCAGCATGTTCAAGGCGAGATCACTAGGAACTTCCGTCTCATTGAACGGTGGCTGACCTTTCGCGAAGGGCAGATTGAGCACTGGCGGCGGCCATAGTACGACGCCGACGCGCTCCCCCTCACCGGTGCTGAACCACGGCCGGCGCAGGACCAACCGGAAGCCGGTGTTACGCTTCTTGATGGCCCGGACATTGCCGCGTTCGATATCAGACGATTCCTCCCAGGCCAGGCAAGGGATTAGCTCCTTGCAATCGGGCGCGGCAGGCTGGATCGTGGCCGGGATCCAGACGGCCGGCGTAACCGGGTGCTGCAGCGATGACCTCGCCGGCTTTGTCGAGATCATTGCGGCGTGCCTCGCGGTCGGCACGACGCGCAATTGGGCCTGCCGAGCTTGGCCGTGATGCAATGGCGCGAGATACTGCACGGTCGCGCCTTTCATGCGCGGATCACGGCCTGCGAGCACCTCTTCGAGCCGGAAGTCGTGAGGGCCCGCCCGGCCGTCCTCAGGCATAGGGATGTTCTCGATGCGCAGAATCTCGGTCCAAACCTTCTTGCCGAAATCGGCTTTGCCTGTGTCCTTGTCATATTTGATGGTCGTCATCTCGTTGGGCACGAACTGCGCCGGCACTTCCGGCGGTGCGCGTTCGAGTGACTCATCCCCCGGCCGCAACATCTGGGCTTCGATGCTCAGGCTCGATGTAGTGGCCTGATCGAAGGTAATCTCGCCTCCGATGATCACCGCGGTTGCGTTGTCCTCAGCCACTTTGTCATCCCAGTCGGAAGCGCGTCCCGCCGTTGCCAGGAACGAATTGAGCGGCTCCTCCTCCAGCGAGATTGGCCGCGCCACCGCAGGCGTGCCTTTAAACGCGGCGGCAGTCCACGGCTCATCGGTGGTGTGAACCAGCTTGATGTCCGCGACATCGGCGAACAGGTAGTTGGGTTCCTGCAGCAGCCGCTGGTGATAAAGCCCGGCCAGGCGATAGCGCTCTTCGTCTGTTGAGCCCAAGCCCGCGCTCATGGCGACGCCCAAGGTGCCCAGAAGACGGAGCCGGCCGGCCGCGCATTCCACTTCAGGCTTGCATTCGCATTCCTTTCCCTCGGCAGTGCACAGGCCGACAGAGCGGTCGATGACGTCGAACCATGACAACATGTCCTCGGCGTCAGGCGCAAACCACACCTTCAGATTGGCGGCTTCGCCGGGGGCGAGCGATGCCGTGATGTGCCGAAAACGCTGCCCATTCTCGGTAATGATATTGCCGCCCGACAGCTGCGGACCCAGCGTCCCAGTGACTGCACTCAATTCGAGCATTACCGGTAGAATATCGGGCCAGCGGAAATCCCTCTCATCCACCTCGTCGCCGCGGATGCGAACCGCCATGGGAGGGCCGAGCCAGTGATCGAGATGCGGGTGCTGCAGGCGCAGCACTATGAAGCAGGCTGAGGGGTCGGGATAATAAGGCGTCGCCCGGATTTCACCGCTGCCGATCTTCAGGCGGTGGGAGCGCTTGTCGGTGCCGTGCTGATCGTCATGGTTCAGCCATAGGTTACGCAGGCCCTGGCGCGGCGCATGCGTGGCCAAAGGTGCACCTTTATCGCCCGCCGCGGTGTTCGGCATCGGGACGGCGATCTGGTCGGCGACAGCGCCCCGCCCCTCTACCTCGTCGAAGGCTTCATGCATCGCGGCGAATTCAGGTTCGACCGGTTGGGGAACCAAGATGCGCGTCGTCCGACGGATCTCCGCGCCCGACTTCACCTTGCGGCTAACCAGTACCATCTGTTGGCCAGTCTGAAGCTTATCCAGCGGCTTTGGTCGGACTGAGACATTGGGCGACAGCATTACCTCGGGCTTAGTGATTGCATCGTGGCGCAGATATCGAAACCCGCTGCCATTCTTGCTGGCCGATGGAAACGCCGCGTCCTCGTCCTCTTCATAGATCGCGCGCGCGCGATCGAGAGTAATGCCGGCACCGCCGATGAAAGCGCGCCGGATACCGAAGTGATAGCGCCAGCCGAAACGGCGCAAGGCGAGGTCGCCGGCGTCTCCGTCCGGAACGCCGACATGCTGGTCGAGCAGCAAGTCGCTATCGGAAAGCCAGACAGGGCTGGCACCCCATCGCGGCTTGTTGCCTTCGATATTAATCGGATTAGACCTCGCGCCGAGAGCCTCGCCGCCGTAGGTCGCAACGCGCGGATCGTAGCAGGAGACCGCAGCTGTCTTCTTCTTGTCTTGATCGTCTTTTTGCAAGGCGTTCGCCTGGATCTCAGGCTTCTGTATGAATGTCGAAAAGGCAACGCCATGCGCGTCGCGCTCGTAAGCCGGCAGCCAGTCCGGCGTCAGCCGTTCAATCATCTTTTGCGGCCAATTCGCACTCTTGCCGGCAGGCACCCGAGGATCGCCGTAGCGGATCACGCGCGGCGACGCGCTGTACCACGCGACCTTGCCGTCCTCCGTGTCGATGCCAACATCAAGCCGGTTCGGTGCCGGTGCCGCGAGGTCTTCGGCGTATTCGACGTCCGATCCCGCGAAAGGAGGGAACGACTGCGGGTACAGGTCAACCAGCGCCAGCGGCCCGGTGGTCACCTTAGCCTTTCTATTGTTGCTGTTGGCTTGTATGTCTTCATCTATTGAGGTCACAGGCTCGATCGAGACCATGGTGAAACGGTGTTTGCCGTTCTCTTGGACGCCGATGCGCCGCACACCGTGACGGACCGTGTCGCCTTTCGTCACCCGGGATGCCGGATAGAAATGTCCCTTGTCTCTTTCGGACTCAAAGGCGGTCCTCTTGAATGCAAAGGGCACGTTGAAAATCACCTGCTCGAATGTTCCAACGCCGTTGGGAATATCGGCGCCGAAATCGATCAGGACATCGCGTGCAAAGCCGAACAGACGCAACAAGGCAGGCGACGACAGCAATTGTTGCAGCCGTCGCGTTGCGCCCGTTGATTGTTCGTGTTCAGATTCTTCAGCGGCCTTGGGCACCGGCACATTCTGAGCCAATTGGATGCCGTTCAAGGCAGCGTAGTGAAATGCGTGCATTCGATCGAAGATCGATAATAGGTCTTCATCGCCATGGCCAAGAGCCCGGCGTGCGATATCGTCCGGATTTAACGGCGCTGAGAAAGGATGGTCAGAAAGATCGGCTCCGGCCTCGTTGCCATGCAACCATGCACCAACATCGGGCGGGCCAAAGAGGATGCGCCGCGACGCATCGTCGAGCGAGTCGGGATTAGCCGACGCGAAGCGCACCAGTGGTTGCGGATCGCCGAGCCAGGGGCGCCCCATGGCGTTGAGTTTCTCCGACGACGGCCGCAGGCCGGTGCGCTTATGAAGCGGGCTGTCGTCAGGCGCGATCATGGTGAGCGCGGCGCGCGCACGCTCCAGCGGCAGCAGCAGCCCGGCTTCGGCCACAGGCAGCGGCATATGCGCACGCAGCGGTGGCGAATGAACTCCTGTTTTGGTCCATACGCTAAACAGCTCCGCTGAGATTTTCGGCGAGCGCAGTAGGCTGCGCTGCCAGAGGTCCTCGATATCTTCGACTTCCTGCTCATTGGGTGTCTTCAATGGCGGCTTTGTCAACGTGGGCGGCGTTAGCCCCTTGAAGATGTCGCCGCTCAATTCAACCTTCGCGCCTGCGAGCAAGCTATCGATGAAGGGATGCGCCGCTGTCGGCCAATGGAACGGATCCCAGCCGCTCTTTCCGTTCGGATCGGGAAACACCAACAACACGGCACGCGCCTGACGCGGCCCACTCAGGCCGTTGGCCACCAACCGCAGAAGAGGACCTGTCATCGGCGTTTTCTCCTACCAGCTGCGCGAACCTTGAAATCAAACCGGCGGCGATATGCACTCCAGTTCTCTAGCATGCCCGGCACATTGGCCGTTGCGACCGCGGCCGGGCTTTGCCCCAGTCCGGCCCACATGGTTTGCGGCTCGCCCGGCTGCTGCTCAAGCCAGGCTCGGTCGCCCATCCTGCTTCCAGCATTATGGCCGACGCCGACCCGGTAGGTTATCTCGGCCGGTCCGCAGGAGAACTTGAAGGTCAGCGTGGCTTCGCCTCTCATCTGCCCGCTGGTGCTGCGCAGGCTGACGACGAAACTGCCGGAGACGCCGAAACAGGCGACGTGGCCTTCAAAGGCGGCGATGAAAAAGCCGGCGAACTCGAAGCCGCCGAGATTCGACATGCGGAAGCCGACCATGATGAAGGCCGCACCCTGCAGCGGGCCGAAGGAGATCGCCGCCGCGCCGCCCCATTGAAATCCCACGTCAAACCGCACGCCTGCCGTGTCCGGTCCGCTAACCAGGAAGAAATGCCCACGTCCGCCATAGGGCGCGCAGGTAATCAGGAAGGGAGCTTCCGGCGTAGCCAAGCTGATGCGCACCGCGCCAGAAGCGGAGTCGAAGGGGAGTTCGCAATGCGCATCGAAATTCAGACCCTGAATCGCCAAAGTGCCAAGCTGCGCAGCGCCGATATTGATCCGGTAGCCGGCCTGGACGCCCGGCCCTGCTTTTCGTTGCTCGACATAGGGGCCGTTTGGCTTGTCGCCGAGCCCGTCCGACGCATCGCCGCCTTGTGCCTGGAAGTAAACGGCAAGCGCCGTGAGGAAGGCGAGGCTCGCGCCGATGTCTACGCCTTCAATGTCTGCCGAGAATCGGGAGCCGCCATTAGCGCTATTGAATGTGAAAGGCTTGAATCTCAGGATCACCGAGTCACTGAGAATGTTGACCTTGAAGCTGTCCAGTTTTCCATCGGCTGTGACCACAGGCGCGGTCGGCCTCAACAGATCGATCGTCGTCTTGGCCGACAGCTTTAACTCACTGGGCAGGATAAATTTCGCGACGCTTCCCGAGGCACCGATCGGGATCTCCTTGCCTCTTGGCAGCGGCAAGGTCCAGTCATATTCAAGCGTTCGCCTCGTCGGCACGATATCGCCGAGCAAGTTGTTCAGTTGGGCGCGCAAGTCATCGAGATCAAGAATTTGAAGCTGCGCCGGCAGCGCCATAGTGCGCGTGATGCGCGCGCCAAGGTCGGATATCAGCCGCATCAAGGCTGGTGCGCGTCGGCTCCAGGCCGTAAGAAGCGCTAGCGCAGCGTCCTTCTGCGAAGCGCCGGACAAGCCGCGCATGCATTGGATGACGACAGCCTCTAAGTCGAGACCATCACCGTTCGGCGTTGCCGTGCCGCAGATCGCGACCAGGCTTGAATCCTTGTCGACTTCGGCAATCTTGCGCAGCGCGCCACTCGGCAGCGTTACCTTGAAATCCTCGGATAGGTCCGCCTGCAACTTGTCTAGATCGTCGCGAAGCTTGTTGCGAGCGTCGAGAACGTCGCGGTATCCGCTGGCGAGAACCGCAATGATGCGCTTGAGTAAATCTTCTGCGGCTTGTCGGGCGGGCAGAGTAGCGCGCAGCATGCTTTGCATGACAGCTTGCTCCGCCAGCACTTTCAAACTGCTGAGCGTCTGCTTCGCTGCCTCGATCGCGTCGATGGCTTTGCGCAGTTCAGCGACTGTTTTGACTCTGTCGAGCGCCTCGATGAGCGTTTCGACTTCGCCTAACGGGGCCTGTAGCCGTTTCTCAAATGCGGCGGCAGTGACTTGTCCCAACAGCGGCGTTAATTGCTTGACGAAATCCTTTATGTCGGCTTCTTCGGGCTTGATCACGCGCAGCGCGGTAGCCAGCGCGGTCGCAAGCCGCGTGGCGGCGGCGTCGTTCAGCGAACCGAGCGCAGCGCCTTTGACGGCGTTGAACCAGTTCTGTAACGCATCAATGAAGGCCGTTCGGGCCGCGTCCAGCCTTTGTAGGCCACACGAAAAATCTCTCTGCGCGGCAGTCAGGTCGGCGACGGTGCAAGCAGCGTATTGCGCTTCGATAGCCGCGAGCGCGCTTAAAGCTTCGGCGAAGGCCGCATAGGCCTGCGCCAATTCCCTTGCGGTCTTAGAGACGTTTGGATCCGGCAGGTCGAGGCAGAGCTGCCAGAGCAACGTGCAGAGTGCGGCCGGCGCGTTTGGCCCCGGCGCCTGATTGGCGACGCAGAACCGAGGGTCCGCGCAGACGCTCTTGTCGAAGCGCTGGGCGACCAAAGCCTTGCGCAGCGCGATTGAACCATCGACCAATTGTGCGCAATCGGGAAGGCCTGTGCGACTCCACCAGAACGCCAGCTCGTCTTCGAGCGCCTTCGTCGGCACGTCGACGTTGAGCGCCCGTGCCCAGTCGCTGGGATCGCCGCGCAGGATGACCGCGGCGCGATACAACTGCGCGATAAAATCCGTCGCCGCGCTGCGCTTCTTCAGCGCTTCCACAGCCGTTTTCAGTTTGTCGAGACTGGCTTTAATAGCGTCGGAGTGGTTATTCTTCTCCGCTTCCAGCCGTTGGACGACATTGTCGACCCAGCGGTCCCGCAATCCCTGCAGGTCGAGCGGCAGCGGTTCCTTGAAGGCGTGGGTGACGCTTTGCTCCAATAGGACGGTCAGAGGCCCGCGCAGCGCAGCGAGTTCTTCCAGCCGGTCCAGCGCGGCGAGCCCCGCGCCGATTGGCAGCAGCAGTTCGGCCAGACGAGCGATCGGTACAGTGAGGAGCAACTGGCGTATCGGCAGCTCAATCTGTCTCTCGATCTCGGCGAGCCAGTTCGTCTTCAGCTTTTCGAGTCTGCCGTCGACGATGGACGTAAGTATGGCCAAAGGCGCGGAGGCTAGGCGATCGACCTCGTCGATCAGATTGCGCGTGGCCGACACCGCGGCGGCGACGTCGTTGGGCGCACATGCTTTTGCGACACGTTCCAGCGCCGCTTTTTCATCCGAAATGCGTTCCGAGAGCGACGTGAGCGCCTTTCGCGCCTCTTCCGGCAATTGTTTCAGCTGAACCTCGACGGCCTCAACCGCGGACAGAGCGCCTTTCGCGCCGCCTTTCAGGACGTCGCAGGAAAAATCGAGTGTGTCTTTCAGGAGCGGCGGCAACTTCGTGTTGGCGACCGCGACCTTGACCAATTCATTCAGACGGACGATTCCGAGGACCTTGGCATTTTCGTCGAAAAAGCCGTCGCCAAATGTCGGTGCCGTATCATTCCCCTTTATTGCATCCCACTTCGCAGAGCCGCCGATCGGCCCGTCGCGACCGATCGCGCGGATGAAGTTGCTGGGCCGCCCGACGCCGCCAGAGCGATCGCCATTGGCGCCCATGTCGAGGGAAGGCGGTTCATTCGCGGTGGTGACCAGAAAGGCCTGTTTGGCCAGATTGGCGTCTGGCTTTGGACGAATGTTTTCCGCCGCTCCGCTCGGGTTCTCCTTTCGCTCTTTCTCTTGCTTCTCCTCGTCAGCCCGCTTCACGAAACCCTTTTCGATGTAGCCGGGGAAGTACTTAACCTCCATCGGCGCCGGCGGATTGCCGCTGAACCGCGCCACTGTGTCGTGACAGACCACGGCGCTAGCAAGCCGCGGAAATACGGGAGGCTGGTCGACGCTCTCCATCGCCGAATTCATGAGGAAATCGCTGGGGTCGTGCTCGAGCGCCTCGTCAAGCGTGGCGCGCAGTGAGTCGGCGCTCACACGCCATTCGAGCGTTTCCAGCGTGGCGTCACCGGGCTTCTGTTCATTCGCGTAGCGGCGCCGGACGCCGCCATGCTTGAGCAGCTTAAGATGAGGGCCAACTTCCGCGTCATTGTTGTAGTGACGGCGCAAAGCGCGCATGGTCGGCGGGTCGTGTGCGGCGGCGTTGTCGACGAAAATCATCGGCATGGCGACCAGTTCCGGCCGCCCGTCGATCTTCATGCGAAACTGGATGTTGCCGGCTTCCCCCGGCGCGCTGCGCGGCCAGAACACCATGCCGACGCGGAGCGGATGGTCGAGACGCCCGCTGCCCTGTGTGCTCCATTTTTGTTCTTGGGGACGTTCTGTCTGCGCTCGCGTCGGATCGACGATGTCCGGCGTTTTGCTCATGTCGAGGGTCATGGAACTTGCCGGCCAGCAATTGCCGCCGAACGGTTGGCCGACCGCCGGGAATAGCTTGGTCGGGTCGGATATCTGGATGTATAGACGCTGCCGGAGGAAGCCGATCGGCAAGGTGTTTTCGCCTTGCCACGGCTCAAAGACACGTTCGGTTACTTTAACAAGCGTGGCCCGGAAACCTATCGGGTACAGGAAGCCCTTATAGACAACTTCTGTCGTGACATCGCGGCCGAAGGCGATTAGGCTGCGCCAACGTTCGATGCTGAAGGCGTCGAACAGGTTCTTATCCGACATGTTGCGCACCGACGCAGGCGGCACGAATGTCGCATCGAGGTCGAGCGAAGCGCCGACCGGGGAGAGCGTCAGTAAGCGATGGCGCATCGGGCGGGGTATGTAAATCGCCTGTTCTTTCTCGTCGTTCTCCCGCAAGCCTTCCTTCCCGCGCGATCCTTTCTCCAGTCGATACACCGTCGGCGGCGCGATCTGGCTTGTCTGCTCGGATCCTTCATTCGGCGACTGCCGCGCGATCACCGGCAGACCGTAGATGCTGCTCAGCGCAACGATCTGGTGCCTGTCGTAGCGGTTGAGCGGCGACAGAAACGCGTCCGGCTTTTCCAGTCTCGCGCGGGCGCTGTCCCGCAACGCCGGATCGAACACATCGGCCTCAAAATCTGGCGAGCCGACGGCGCGAAGCGAAAAACGCTCACCGGGCTTCTCACGCAGTTCCGCTTGCCAGATCGGCACGCGAGAGACGCGCTTGGGCCAAGACGGCAGGATGTTCACGTCTCTGGCGGGCGACAGGAACAGCTTAGCCGGCAGTTCGATCTGGGTTTCAAACGGGTTCGGGGTAAGGCGCGCCTGCTCGATGATTTGATCGAACCGCTCCTTGATCACCGTGCTAGGGTTGATCTTCTGCGACATGAGCGCATCGATGAGCTTTGCCTCTTCGCTGACATTAGCTGCCATGCCCGGATGTTGCCCGGCGCCGAAGCGGTTCGCGCGTTGTGTCACCTTCAGGTCGTAGTTTTTCCATGCCAGCAGAGTCTCGAGAGAATAAGGCCGGGCGCTCACCTCCCTGGCTTCGCCAGGTTTTTCGCCGCGATCGTTAGCGACGTCGAACACAAGCCGCGTTGGCCCCGCTGCCAGCGCTTGAACCGGCAAAAGTGGATACTTGTCTTCCTTGTAGGCCGCCTGCAAGGCCGCCTCGCTGGGCGAAGGGTCAGGAAATCCGCCGGCTGCGATCACCACCGCAAGCATTTCGCCGAGTTCGGCATTCAGATTTTTTCTCCCAATCGTGGGCGGCGGCGCCGCGGCTGGGAATTCTTTCGGCCAATCGTTTAGCCAGTCTCTCGCATAGAAAAGAACCGTGCCGTTGGTTCGCGCCAGATATTCCGTTTGGATGATGTTGTGGTCGTCGCTGCGCTTCCTCGCCTCGGTCAGAAGTTCCTGGAGGGCTGTATTCGCCTCGCCGAGGGTCCAGGGCACTGAGAGGTTTCCCCGCGCCCGCTGGAGAATATCGGCGACGAGGATAGCGCCGAGCCCCAGTTTGACTTCGCGCAGCACTGGCAGCGATTCATCACGGATGGCATTGGCTACTAAAGTCGCCACCCTGCGGCTGCGCAGGGAGAACAAGCCCTCACGGCCGACATATATGGCTTCTACATCGCGGACGTGTTGCGGCGGAAGTGGCAGGTCCTTAACTTCATCTTTCGGGCCAACCGACCTATATGTTTCTTCGTACCTTTTTGCGAAAATGCTGAATGCAGAAAAGTCCGCGATTCGCTTCTCAAGTTGCTCGCGGATCGAGCCCCGGCCTTTCACGCTGAACAGAAGCGGCAATTCATCCGGCAACAGAGGAGCTCCGGGCAAAACCGGCAATTGACGGAAAAAGCTTTTTTCCATCAGGTGCTGCGATGGCAGTTCCACCTTCAACAGCTGTTCCTTCGGATCGGCGGTCAGGAGCCATAAGCCGTCGCTGCCCCGCTTCAATGCCAGGCCGCGGAATGTGAACTTGCCATGAAACATGTCGGCTTCGCGCACGACAAGCAGGCTGGCCTGATCGAGCTTGATAGCAAATCCGGTCTTGCTGCCGGGAATAAGAGACACCCAGCTTCCAGATTTAAGGTCTGCTGATGCGATCTGTTTTGCGTCGTAAAGGAGCCTGATGCGCTCTCCCGCCGCGGTGAAGTCGAGCCGCGCCAGATCGGCATAACCTGGATACGATTTGCCGAGAGGCAGACGATGCGCGACGTGCTTGAGAGTGGCGGCGGCGTTGAAGTATTCCAGCTTGCCGAACTGCCCGGACGATTGAATGTCCGAGAGGCCGGTGCCAACGACTCCCATACGGCCATGCGGCGTTTCGATGAGTTGTTCGTGTTCGGGCAGCCGCCAGTCGGCGCTCCAGCGCCAGCCCCCGCCACGCAGGTTCTTGGAAAAAGTGATCTTGCATTCACTGTGGCCGGCGAAATTGACCTGTCCGACCTGGAATGTGCCCGCGCCCTTGAAGGTTAAATTGTCATTTCGGCCATAAAAGAAAGTGCTCATGCTGGCGGGTCGGACCGAACACTCCTTTGTAAGACTGATGATGTCGGTCGGTCCGAACTCCATCCTTGCGTAGGCAGTCCCGTCATCGGTGCGCGGCAGCAGATAGAGCGTCCCTTGACTCTTGAATCCACCAAGACCCCCGAATAAGAATGTGCCGGTCGCTCTTGGCCGCAGCGCGCGGTCCAATTCGAATTTGGCATTGGCCCATATATGGGGCTGAAGATGTGCGGCGCGGACAAGCGCGGTGCCGGATGTTGGCGCGGACAAGTGTGGCCCTGATAAGGGGAAAGGAGCAGCCGATTTGGCTGATAACTTTCCCGCCGCAAAGGACATGGCGCACTGCCAGCCTTTTTGATCCCGCACGAATGCCAACTCGAGAGACGCTGTCTCGCCAAGCAACCTAGCCTTTTTCAGAACGACGGCTGTGACCTCACCGCGTGTTTCGATTTTTGCCGTTGCGTCCGGTCCCCAATGCGCTCTTGTCTGCGCTCCGCTGACGCGCCAAACCTCGCGGAAATTGATGCTAACGACGAACCCACCGTCTCTGGTGCCGGTGACCGCCAGTGCACCCGACTCAGCGGAAGCACGCTCGGCAACGAGCGTCGCTCCCAGCCCGGCGAGCACTTTACGTCGGGTAAGCTCCATCGCCTCGCCCCTGTCGTTAGTAAAGCCCAGCGTTATCCGCGCCCGCGGTTTTGCCAGGCGCGGAACGGATATCTGTGACATGTCAGACGCTGGTAATCAAAAGTATTGCTAGGATCGTCACAGAGTGTAGCGTCTTCGCTGCCGGACAGAAAAGGCGCAGCCTTGTTTGGTGGTAAACTAATTCTCTGTTTCTACTCCTGTCAGCAAATCTTTAGGGGTATAACTTTCTGAGTCTAGAAGAGTGGCTGTATGTGATAGACTATACTTTAGCATCGCAATGCTCGATTTACATTCCGATGGACCGCCGTTAATATGGCACATTAAGGACCGTTAAAGCTTCTTACAGAGGAGCAGCGTCCCTGATCGGACTTATCTTTATGGGGGCGCCCGTGATTCTGCTCCGTACTTTCATGGTCGTAGCTAGCATCTCGATTTACAGTGCAGCATTGTCCCAAGGCATTCAAACGTGTGGTGATCTGGGAATGGATAACCGACCAAATTGGTGTGCTCGTCCGACCGGTACTGGGAGTATAGTTCAGGGAAAATCTGAATGCCGAAAAATAACAGATACTCGCTACCTCTACGTGCATTGCTCTGGATCAACCAGAGAGATCACTGGCAGCAATCCCTGTTGCATTCAAAGCTCGCAATGTCTTGGAGCTTTTTACGTGGCCGAGTGCGTGCCCTGAGGTAGTTGGTTAGCGTTATGCGCTCGCCCGAGGCGTCTCTTCTACCGGATGTTTAATTTCTAGGACAACCATCGTTCTAGATCTAGTTCTGATTTCACGCCGTAACACGACGCTGCTAGAAGATAACCCAGATCCTCGGTCTATTGTTGTTTCGAAGTTAAGCTAGTTTACTGGACAAGCCCTATGAGTTAGTACTCGTCGAGACGTTCGACCTGCAACGTCATTTGAGATGGATCTGTACCCTATGGTCTATGCATATAGTAGAAGATTATAACCTGACAGTGACAAAGACAGCCCGATATAGTTTAACGTAAAACTGTATTTAGGAGCACACTCGTGATGGCTGCCGGAGCAAATAACGATATTTCTCAACCAAAACTAATCACGCAGGTCAAACAAACACTTCGCATTACGAAGTAAGTCGCTTAAGAGTGGCATTCATAAACGGGTACAGAGAGCAATCAGACGTAGAAACGTGATACTGAGTACTGGCTTTGGAGATTCTTGTAGTCACTTGATTTGTCAAAATCTGTGATAGCTACCTGTCACACCGTCCTTGGGCAGCCGTGCCGCATAGACCCTCCTGTAATTACGATCTAAAATTGCGATTGTGTTCTGGCAGTATATGAAGATAAACTTGCGTATAAAGATACTGTAAGTCGACTAATGTCCAAATAGTTGAGCGGGGCGCAGAATAAGAAGGATGCCTTCGAGGGATACCTTTCAAACAGCTCATACAAAAATCTAATGTCGAACTCGAGGCAAGTATAATGACTTCAATGCCGCATCTGTCGGAGATGAATTAATGGTTGGAAAATCATGTGCTATCATCCTGGTGTTACTCGTTCCAACATCGAAAGGATATGCAGCGAGTCTTAACTGCACCCACAGCGGCAAGAATGTCAAAGCTGAGATCAGCAATCCTACTAGTCCGGCGGTCAGCTGCGACTGGAGTTGCTCATGGCTACTGGAATCCAATGAAACACACAGCGGCGACAGTTCTATAAACGTCGGACCAAAAACGACGATGACCGTTTACACAAACACGCTCGACAGCGTGGTAGCGTCTCTGAAATCCAAATCGCTGAAGTGCAAATGAGTAGCACATAAGTGTCGGTCAGATCAAAGCGTCGGCTGAGCTCGATAGGATCGCGCGCCGCTCATAAACGATTATTGATACAAACTTATTCTGCGGGGTTCTCTGCCGATTGGCTATCCTGATCTACACAAACGCGTCCAATAATGACAGACTTAAAGCACCTAACAAAACCGAGGTGAACGCGTTGGTTTGGTATGGCCAAACCTCTTGTTTCCCATGCTCTGTAGGCGATGATTGAGCCCTCCTTCCCCTGAACTGGCAAAGCCCAAAATAGGTCGGTCGCAGGTCCTCACTCTATCTCGACGACTAAGCATGTGAAACTCTCGAAAATTGGATCATCACGCTGAGCGGTCCGGGTTAAGTGACGGACGTCTCAAGATGCCGAAGAGCAAACCGGCGCCTACAAGTGTCTGCACCTCAAGCAACGATTAAACTCATTAAGACGCGTGATCGAGACCGCGCACCCGGAAATCTGCTCGCCTGCTTGACGACGGGCAGCTTTGCTTAGTTCATCTGCCCGCAGCGGTCCGATCCAACAGTCCCAACAAGCCGCACGAGCGCTGAAGTCGAAGACGTTGTCGCCGCGGAAATGGCAAGGTGGCGAACACGCGGCAACTTGCAGGCAGTTGTAAACTACTCCATCTCTGTCATTAGCACCCCCTGGTCGGACAGGGAACCGATAACGAGTAATTGATCGACAGCAACATGGGCAAAGACACAATGGCTAACAACACGGTCCGAAAAGAAGAATTGGGGGAGCTAGCCTTGCGGAATGCCGAGCAAATGGCGTTCCCGGCAACAGAATGGGAGGCGAACACCCTTGCGGAGGTTCTCGCCCTGCCGCGCGTCACTGTCACGCGGCCGCCTGAGGAGCAGTTGTTGGCCGCTGGCATGCTTCCATACGATTGCCATGCAAACTGTTTCGCACAGGCAGCAAACGATCCGGATCGGGTAAGCCGTCATGTTTGTGGGTGGTTGATTTACAGCTCGGATCTTATCTTACATTCGGTTGTAGAGACGCGCGGGCACTGGCATTGTCTGACGCCGCAGTTGGTGCGGGCACCTTCACAGTTCCAATTCATCCCCGACCCCTTCATCGAGTGGCTGGATACAGGTATTGGAGGCAGGCACGCATTTCGGAGTGGGGTGAGGCTTCCCAAGGCGCTTCGAAAATATCCCGCTTATCATCTTCGGATGAGGGATGAGCTCCACGATCTAATGGCATCGGGAATGTCGGCATTCGATGCCCGGGAAATGGTTGATGTCACCTTGGGCGCCGAGCTGAGGAGGATGGAACCCATTTGATTCAATGTGCCGACAGCTATCGGGCTCATCGCAATCTTTGACCATTGCTTGCGCAATGACCGCTCTAAAGTTCTGACACGATGCGCTGTTTGCGATTGAGCGCGCGATCATCGGCCGGCCGCCTGACGAGCGTCGCTCTGTCCGTGTGGCTCAGCCCAAACCTCTCGTCGACGATCTGGAGAGCTGGTTGCGGGCGCAGCGTGGACGGTTGTCGCCCAAGAGTGAGAGCGCCAAAGCCATCAATTACATGCTGCGGCGTTGGTCGTCGTTTGCGCTCTTCCTCGACGACGGGCGGGTCTGCCTGTCGAACAATGCCGCCGAGCGGGCCATCCGCGGCATTGCCGTCGGGCGCCGGAACTGGACCTTTGCGGGCTCGGATGTGGGTGGCCATCGGGCAGCGGCGCTGTACACGCTGGTCGAGACCTGCAAGCTCAACGAGGTCGACCCACGGGCTTGGCTGGCCGACGTGCTGGCACGGCTGCCGGAACATCCGTCCAAACGGCTCAACGAGCTTGCCCTGGACCTGGAAGGCGCTGCGGGACGAGCAAGCCGCGGCCTGATCTCAGGGCTGTCGCGTGAACAGCGCCTTGAAGAGCTCTTCGGCTTTCTGCAAGCCTTCCTCGGTGAGGACGACGGATTTGGCCTTATTGGCCGGATCGCAGATGAAACCCTTCTGGTAGAGCCGATCTGTTGCGCCCCAGTCAAAACTCTTCCAGGCCCGGCACCCATCGTGCAGCGTCAGCCACATTAGGGCGAGAACCGCCTCGTCGATCTTGTCGTAGTCGATCTCCATTCCGGCAGCTTACCACGCCACGACCGGAAATTCCGCGGTCCTCGGCGGATGCGTACTTGAATTGGACCGCTACTCCTTTGATCGCAGAGATCACGACACGCTGGATCGAGGACGGCACCTGCCTCGAATTGGTGCAATGGCAGCGTACCGTTCTCAGTCGAAGGCATAAGCTTGCGTCAAAGGTTCTTCAGGGGCTTTCATACGCGAACCACCCGGAGGGCATGCACATTTGGTTGCGACTAGGTGAGCACATCCGCGAGGAAGAGTTCGTGTCGCATGCACGTCTGCAAGGGGTCGCGGTGGCGAGGGGGTCCGCTTTTGCGATTAATCCGGCAGCACACAAGCCAGCGGTAAGGATTTCAGTAGGATCCACTACGGAGGACGAGCTCCATCGAGGGCTTACTGTCATTTCTAACCTCGCTCGCAGCAATCCCGAGCCAGTTTTGTTCGCTGTCTGAGATAGAGCTTAGCAATTGGTTCGAGCCACATGAGTGCTGGAACCACCCCAGGGCCGCCGGGTATGTGCCGATTTGCCAACCGACGCTCAAGTTCTCAGACATACCTGCAGCATCCTTGCTGGGAGAAACTCAGGCAGTGACTACGTCAGGTAGTGCACTGGGCGGCCGCACGCGCAATCAGTCAGAGCGAAGAAAGAGCAGCCTCAACTTGCCTTGCCTCAGGAACACCAAGCCGAACCAACGCAGATAGAATAGCGTCAATGTCCTGCCGCTCGGGAGCCCCAGCCGACAATGCTCCCGGCGAACTTCCGCGAACACGATCAATCCAAGCGCAGACACGACGTCCGATCCCATATTCGACCCAAAACACAGTGTCATCGCTGTAGCTGCGAACCCAAGACCGACCTCCGGCAACGAGAAGCGGAAGGAGTGATGGCTCAGGCGATACTTCCAATAAGTTAATGGTCACCAAAGCAACGAAGTAACATTGGCTACTATCCAGAAGGTCAATTAGCTGCGGCAGGAAGGGCCCGAGCCGCTCAATTGCGACTGGCGTGAGATAACTTGATGTTCGAGTAAGAACATAGTTGTTGAAGAAAATCACTCCGACAGCCGGCCCGAGATGCATCTCAATTGAGTTAGTTCGCGTGCCTACAAGCCGCATCCATCGCGGGGACACCTTCAGGCGATTGATGATGTGTTGGCGAATGCGCGGAGCCTCAGTTTCTAAGCTGCGGTAATTGAAATAAACGAGATCAACCGCTGGCAGAAACTCTGTTGTTACATCGAAAAAGGACTGATCTGGCAATCCAGTAATTCGGCTAAGAACTCTATTAATTTCGGCCTCAGAAAGGCCCACGAGAGTACGCGCAAACAGTGGATAGTAGTTGGCGTTCCATTCGCTTGGCGACTCCGAGAGCTCTTCCTCAGGTTCAAGACCTTGGCCGTTTAGACTTGCGGAGAAGTCCGCGTATGCCATAGCGAGTTCGCGCAGCCAAGGGCGCTTCGAAACATCAAGCAAAGGCCGCAGAGCGCCGATCCAAAGGGCGGCAGCTCGTTCGTCGACATACATATCCAGGTGTGCTGCGTATTCTTGAGATCCATTTTCCGATTGCGATGCAGACCCGGCAATTCGGATTCCACGCCGTCGGCGGCGTCGGACGGGCCGGATCTCCTTGGCTTCGAAGCGCGGCCAAGCCGGTTCCATGCTAGATCCATCAAGCCACGCGAGTTCATCTTCGACAGCCTTCGCGGCTCTTGCAGCGCATAAAGCGGAACGTCGCGTTGCCTCTTCCCCGCTATCATTCCAAAACCTAGCTGGTTGTACGGCAGCCGCGAATGCGCAACGCATGATCGCCTTCGGAATTCGTTCGTCAAGGCTGGCGAGGTCGCTAGCGGCGACAACGAAGCCATGCGCACCAGCTGGGCTTTCACGCGCGGCGATTTCCAGAAGGATCCGAAGGCGTACTGGGGTTGGGCCTAGTCTGTAGAGCTCTGCAATTCCAGCGAACGCAGTCGCGACTGGATTGAAGATCAGTCCGGCGCGCACCTCATGGGCAACGTCGCGAGGCTCACTGAGTGCGTCGACTAAGATTTTCTCGGCCCACGCGCCATGCTCGAGACGAAGATCGTCGCTGCCGTCTCGAACCGCGACCAGCGCGGCAGCTAAAACTCCTTTGCTGTTGAGGAGATTTTCATCGTCATCGTCGGCGTTGTCTGAAGCAGAGGTTTGCGCTTGAGCCCACACAACACCCTGAGCAGCGAGCTCCTGGGTTGAACGCGAGGCGTCATCTATAGCAAGCAGGAGTGCTGCCCGCACATTCGCCGATTCAAGTCGAGTTGCTGACTTAGCTTTTAGGGCTGCCACATGCGTCGCCTCGGACTCTGGTGGCACGTATACAAGTGATGTCTCCGTTGTGCCATCTGCACATTTGCTCTCACGCTCAACCCAGTTTTTTGGGTTGATCAGGTTCAGCTCATGTTGTGCCATAAACCTTGGATCAGCGAAGTCCGAATCCGTTTCAGGCATGCCGAGGCGTCGCGAAGCCGACTGCAACAGCCCCTCAAGCTTTATGCGAAGACTCTCTGGGCCCAACGCACCGTACACTTCTATGAGCCGCTCAAGGGGCACATGTCGCGATAGCCGCCGGCTTAAGCTCTCGCGAGTTGCCGCGCCAATTGGCTCCTTCTGCAAAGCAGCCAATCCGTCTCTGTCTGGGCGTTCAGTTTGATCGTACATCAGACGCGCGCGGTCAAGACTGACGAGTTCCGGACAACCAAGGAACGGGATGGCTGCGGCCTTTGACTTGGGCCAATGGGAAATAATCAGATCGATAGCGATCAGAACAATCGCAGCCGATGCGTTTCGGGGACCAAGTACATCCTTAAGGACTGTGTCGAAGTCCTCACCCGCATCAATCCGCTGATGAGCCCAAGCTTCCATTGCCATGAGGCCAGAGCCAAGTCCGTAGTAGTTGCTTTCCCCACGCGACCAGCGATAGGTTCCGGTCCACGGGAAGAACCGCTCACCGTCCTCAAACAGGATGAGAAAGCCATCATGGCCGGGATCCCGCTCACCCGCTCCAAACTGAATCGCGTGTTCGAGAAGCCGTCGAATGAGCGCGAGCCCTTCATCCGGCGCGTGGGTCAACAACTCGAGGAAAGGTCCTTGAGCTGGCGACGCTGGCAAAAACTCATGATCAAGGAATTGGAACGGTTCCTCGCGCCCCCGTCGGCGATAAGTGCTTCGATCCTCTCTGTCGTTCGCAATTAATTGCTCGGCCGTTAGCGCGGCAAGCTCTTTTGGTGCAGCCTGGGCAAGAGTGCCACGGAACTTCATGATGCTAGAGATGATGTTCCTGCCGTGCTTGTAGGTCCGAACGCGATTCACGTAATCAACCGCCAGGTCGGATCTCTTGTTGCAAAACGAGAGGAAACCAGTACGTATCTTGTTTGTCGGCCCGCCCCCTTCACGATAGCTAAACCGACCGCTGTAGGTGCGTGGTGGAGCCCCTGGCGTTCCGTCCTCTTCAAGTTCGACGAGCCAAGCGTGGAGCCAAGCTACCAAGTTTGGCGTGAGCTGGCCGTGTCCGAAGGTTCCTAGCATCCAACTGGTGTAGAGTTCTGCCACATCGCCTAGCGCCTGAGCCGGCAGCTTCGTACCGAGCTTTAGGAGCCAAATTATCAGTTGAAGCCAGGAAGTACTCGTCGGCACAAATATGCCCGCCGGAAGTGTGGCAGGCTCTACCCCGAATCGCACGAGCAACTGGGAGGCTGGTTCGACATCGACGGCTATCACGGTCCGGATCAGTTCACGTAGAAGAACAGCGTCGTTATCGAGCAGCCGTGTCGCCTCGCGATCCAGCAGAGTGTTTGCGGTCTCTGAATGGACAATGGCCAGTATCGCCGCGCGTCTCCATGAGCTGTGAACACCGTCCCTTGACAACCGCTCGAGGATTGCCGCCCAGCGATTATCGTCTGCCTTCCGCTCGAGCGCAAAACGTGCGGCGAGCTCAATACCCCGCGCCAACACCGCCGAGGCGGGCTTGTCAAGCGGAAGCTTCTCGAAGGCCGCCGCATCTCCGGCAAGGAGGTTACCTATGGCCCATTGCCGAAGCACATCATGACGGAAGGTAACCCGATCATTCCCTAGATCACGAAGCGTCTCGCACTTTACCAACGCATCAATTGGGGTCGGACTTTCACCTCTGACGTCCAGAACAAAGGCTCCTCCTAGGGCTACTTCGGCAAGCGCTCGCAAAAGCCTTGCGCGCTCGCGGTGACTATCGTTACGTTCGCCACCCGCCGAGTTCCACCACTGCTCCGCCATATCCAGTTCAGTCGTTGGGGTCACAACCCTTGCTGGATGACCTGCAAGACGAGATAAGCGATAGAGATTGCGGACGACTTCGCGTGCGGGATGGATGTCATCCAGTAGACCTGCTAGGCTCGGCTCATTCTCCTTAAGCTCACCTATCTCTGCCTCGCTGAGTTCCTCGATCATGACGGGTGGAGCAGTACCGAGCGCCTTGACGGCATCAGGGTCCAGCCAGCTGGGCTCGTCGACGCCAAAGTTGCGACGGGCCGTCGCGACAACTAAGATACCGGGAGCCTCAGCAGCTGCGCGCACGAGGTCGTTTACGGTTCGCCTCTGTTCGTCACTGAAGGAGTCAAGGTTGTCTATGAACAGCGCGGAGCCGCCATCCGCGGCTAGCTCCCCGAGCAAGTCTCGAGCAGTTCCCTTGAACTCTAAGACGCTCCTCATGGCCATCCATCCGCGCGGCGGGGTTCTCGCTGGACTGAGAACGAGGACGCGGCCCTCCGCACCGAACAATTCGGCAAAGTGTTTCAAGACACCTGACTTGCCAACGCCAGCGTCGCCCCGGATTTCCACGTAGCGTCCACGTCCGAGCGCATCGTTCACGGCTTCGACCCGTTCCGTCCGAGCGAGGCTCGTGGTGCCGATACGATCGTCGATGTCGGCAAGAGCTTGGGAAGATGCTTCGGCGACTGCGGCTCGCACGTCTGTGAGGCGCCGATCCGCGGCAAGACAGATCGACTTGCCGACTAAGTCTGCACTGAGACGTTCGTGGTCGCGGTCACCGCCGTCCGCGGCGATCTCTTCAGCGAGATCGGTAAGGATGCTCCAGAGAGACGAAGCATTTGCCGCGTCTTTGGGCGGGAGAACGCGAACAGCTCTCTCGCGTGACAATTCTTCAGCGGCCGAACCGACCGCTGTGTAGTCGAAGATCAGAATTTGAAGTCGCGCAAGAACCTTCCAAACGGTCTCGTCATCGTAAGGACCTCTTGCATCACGCAGATGATTTCGCATTGTCTCGACAAAGGTTCGCATGTCAGCGTTGCCAGTCCCGGATCGATGCAAACGGTCGAAGAAGGACTGAGCAGAGCCAAGCTGCCGCGCCCACCGGAGCACGTCCTGGTATGCGCCATCGATCTTATGGGAGCCGCGGGCAGCGGCGATTGCTAACTCGTTCCGCCCAGTCCAGAACTCAGGCTTTCGCATGGCCGTTGCAATCTGGCGGGCGACCTTCTCGAAAACCCCGTCACCTGGCGAAAATTTAATGCTGCGCTTGACCTGAATCTGTAACGTTGCCAGGCGCCCAGTCGTATTTTCGTGTGCATGGATGACGACATCGTCCAGCGGGTAGCCGTCCTCCCCCCTCTGGAACTCGATGCGATCAATGGTTGTCCCGGGGAGCCCACGAGGCTCGGAGTGAGCGAGCATCGTTAGGAGATAATGAGCGCCGACTTGGCCCTCAAACCGAGCGCCAGCCGGCCCCGTCGAAGCTGGGCTCGAACCACTCAAACTTTCTTCGCCGTTTTCATCGAGCCTCTCCATCGCGGCCAGGGTTGAAGCGCTACCATTTATTTTCAACAGCAAACCATGGGTTGGCAGTATCAGAGCCTGTTTGAGAATAGCGAAAACCACACTATGCAGAGCTCGCAACCGAAGAGCGCTACAAAATTTTTGGGCCTGCAATGAATTCTCAAACGGTCTCTCAAGATCACCTGTTAATCAGAGTAAGGCGACAATTTTTAAAAGCTACTTCAGTCTTCTAGCGCTTTGAAAACGGCATCAGCCGCATCTTTATAGAACTCGATACTAATCCGCGTCCACAAATCGTCAGGAAGCTCATTGAGCTGCTTCCGCGCCGATACGGGAACTAGCAATGTCTGAGCCTGTCGGTCAACGGCAAGTTCGGCAATACGCACAGCATTAGGAATAATTTCTACGGACCCTCCGAGGTTCAGTGATCCGGCAACGATTGTGCCACCTCGAGTGTTTTTCCCGAGCAATGCCCCACAGAGAGCGACAAGTACAGGGAGACCTAGCCCTGCACCTGACTTGTCTGAATCCATTGCCCGCATCTGTATGGAAAACTCCTCCTCGCGGGGATTACGGTCACCAACAAGTTCCTTGGATCTTGTGTACAGATTCTGCTCTCCAACCCGAACGCTCTCCCGGAAAGCTGGTGGCGCTGGTTGATTTAGTATCCTTGCACCACTGCCTGGGCCACACGTTACCTCAAGCCTATAGAGTCCTGGGCCATTTTCAGCGACTGTTCCAACTGCCCAAACCTGCCCCGGAGGCAGAGGGTCCGTTTCAAGCGCCTCGTCGCTCTGAAGCTCAGGTGTTGAGACAAACTGTTCAATCCCATCAAGGCCAAGGGTATAGCTGAAATGGGTATTTCGGAATTCGCTTTTGAACACTCGCTTCTGCTGTTCCTTAACACGGCGGCGAGCTTCAAGAGAGAGTCTGAGTATCCACTCGAGATCTTCGTCGGGAATATTCACATCCGGATCAGGATAAAGCAGCTTCGCAATGCCATTGAACGTTTTTCGGACGGCTTCTATATCGCGGCCGCTTAACGCCCCGCCCAAGTGAACTTTCTCTAACGCTGAGATTCGATTCATGGATCTCAATTTGGTCCAACATTCACTTAGAAAGTCACTTACCAATCCAAAGTGATTGCTTAGATGCTCGGTCGGGCTGAGCTTCGGGAAGTCCCATCCTGGGATATACGCATGAAGTCGATCCATGAATGCAGTGTCATTGCGCATTTCGGGCGGAAGTGGGCTGAGAAGATGACCAAACCTCTGCTGTTGTTCCAGATCTACGTCTAGATTGCCAACCATCATGATGCTGCCGTCCGCGCGGATATTCTCCCTGCCGCGACTGAACTGACCAGAGGCCATGTAGCCTTTCATAATGTTTACTCCGTCCTTTTGGTCAAAGGACACACCGGCAATCTCGTCGAAGCAGACTATGTCGTACCGGCAAACTAGACCTCGTTCACCCGACGAGTTGTTTACGAACATCTTTGCCACAGTCGCCTTGCCACCTGAAATCAAGTGGCTATAAGGTGAAATTTGCTGGAATAAATGGCTCTTTCCAGTACCGCGAGGCCCCAGTTCTACTACATTATAATTAGGTTCAACAAACGGAACCATTCGCAGGAGCATTACAAGCTTTGCTCGATGAGAGAGTGATGAAGGCTCCAATCCGACAGAGCGGATCAGAAAGTCGATCCACTCGGCAGTCGTAAACTTTTGGCGGCCACGAGCTAAAGCGTCCAGTGCGTCAGACTTAGACATCTGTATTGGCCGGAGCGCCTCAATGCCAAACGGACGCCCACCCTGCTGTTGGGCAATAATAGCATCGTATGCGAGCGTGATCTCAGCGAAAAAGCCATCGGTTAATATCCGATCATTGTCACGGACTGCATTATCGTCGATCCGCACATCACGAAGTGCAAGGCTGGGAAGTTCGGCGACATAACAGTCATTCTTAGTGTCGAGCCGAGCCTTAATGATATCGATGATTTTGACGGATCCTCGGTCTCGAGCCTGCGCTTTGAACAGCTCCTCTGTTCCGGTTCGGACCGTACGATCCCTGAGCTGCTTTTCAACGATCTCGAGTCCTTCGGTAATCTCAGTCTCATCTACGCTAGCGCAGTATCGGCCTAATAAAAACTCTACAACGTAGGTCGGTACAGGGTACTGGCGAGCATAGCGCCTGACGAGATCCTTGCGTACCAGAAAGCCGTCGAACGCAGAAGCCGCCAATCGGTCAAGGTGATCCAGTACCATTGTCATTCGTCAATCCCAACTGTCGTAGTCCGCGCCTCTATAATTCCACCATCTCTATCGAGAACGACAACGACTGCCGCTGCTCCGATATGACTCTCATCGTCTACTACGAGGCTGGCTTCACCAGTTGAACTCAACTCCTTGCTGGCAACAGCAATGGTGGTATTGGGCTGATTTCTGTTGAGACGCAGGTCTACACTTAGGCCTGGATGCGAGGTTTCAACAGTTACCCTAATCCGGAGGCCTCGCCACGCCAAACTCACAAGCTTGGCACTCACTGTCCCAATGCCGAGCCTTATCCTAAGGTCTGGGATAACACACTCTTGCGGACTGATCCCACCGTGGGCGTATTCCGTGCCAGCCAAGTAAGATCCGATGCCCGGAGGCATAGCTATACTTGCATGTGAATCCCAGTACCACGAAAAGGTTGTAGCATCCGGTGATGCACCCGGCTTTACTGAAGCACATCGAGCCCACTTCGCAGAAGTCACTGACTTAGGCAGAGCGACCTTCGGCAAGCCTTCAGGTAAAAGCAGCCAACCATGATCAGTAACAATCCGAATTTGCTTCCAGCCAACGGCATTGAGTGTTTCGACGGTCGCAATGAGATCCGCTAGTTCGAGATCGATCTGACGAGCGAGCCCAACTCCGAGCTTGTGGCCAAGTTCATCCAGACTTCCTATTTCGCACCACCCGATTTGGCCGGAACTGGCCGGACCATGTGGATTTTGCCCATCGATGTGTGTGATGCCGATTTGCCCTAAGACTTGCCGCAAGCGCTGCGTTGTAGCCAATGAAGTTGGGTCAGAAAGATAAGGGCAAAAATCTTCCGAGCTGCCACCCGGTCCAACTTTGCCAGGAATGGGCATCGCGAGTGGCTTCGCCGTTGGTGTGACGGTCGGCAGTGGAGCAAACCGATGCCTGATGTCGCATTTGAAATTGAGGGCCGCCAGTCTTTCCTTCAATTCGCATGCAACATCAAATCGGAGGCCATCCACGAATAAGATGCAGGTACCAGGCTCCGCGTCAAGGAATGCCGACAACGCGGCTACATTGCTCCCTAGCGGGGTGAGTAGACTTTGAAGGTGCCGTGCAGAAGCGTCCAACCAAGGACGGTAGATTGAGTTAAGTACCTTATAGATCAGGGGCGCGAACTCACGATGCGTGGTCGCCCATTGCATCACCTTGAGCGCAGCGTAGTCACAGCGCCAACCGTGATCTGCATAAGTCACAGCAACCGCTTCTGGATTAATGCCCCCGATCGGCACACGTGATAGGCGAGCCACTTCAGAAAGAGGCTGCATGACTAATGCGAGTGGACTCTCCCCTAATTCGGCCCAAGGTGTACCGCGCCGCTCGGCGTGCTCAACCTCCAAAGCTAGGATCCTTTCACAGGCGTCTATATGTGACAAATCTGTAACCGCCTCGAGACCAGATCGGAGCTCGCCTTCTGCCTGCTCATTGAGTCGGGGGTGCCGCCCAGTTGATACGAACAGATCTGCATAAGAGTTCTTCAGGACTGTTGAGAGGCCGGGATAAAGCTTCGGGCTTTGGCAAAAACGCCGCCAAACTGAAGACCAAGTTGCGCCATTATCGTTCACAAGCTTCTCACCAGCAGCCGCCGGCCCGTCAGTATCCGGGTCGAAGCCGTACGTTTTGGTGCATATCTGGCGAAAAGAATGCCAGCGACCCTCATCGCAACGCTGCCGAAAGGCTTCAGAATCGCTCATCCAAGTCAGCACTTCACCCACCGGGTCTTCAACATCGAGGCGAAATAGAGCTTCAGAATCGATTCGGTGCCCCAGTAACGTGATCAGCGGTTCCACCGCAATCCTTGGCAACATGTGTAGAATTGCTTTCCGAGTGGAAGTGTCCTTGGCTATGTCGAGCCCTAACACAGCCTCAAGAAACGCCTCGACAGTCCAGTCCCGGCCGTTTCGCTGATGCCAAACTGTGCCTCGATAGACCAGCTCTACAAGCGGCTGCAGTTCGATTGGACAGTCCTCAGCGGAGCGTAGAAGCGCACGTGGAACTTTTGGAAGGTACAGTACCGGCACTGTTCCGAGCGGCGGCACGTCTGCAATAGTTCTGTCGACAACGCACTTAAGCCAAATCGCTGGACCAGATTTTAAGGCAGGATCGTATGTTCCGAGCACGTACGTATACGGCATTAATCGGCGCAAGGCTGGCATGATAGGAAGCCAGTTTGCGTCGGACTCGGTCCACAAGATAGCCGCTGGTATGGCCACACCATCTGCAGTCTGGATGGAGGCGGCGAGGGCTTGTTGAAGTGCCTCCAGCAGCGTCTTGGGTGTGGTCTGGGTGTCCGACATAATCGGGCGCTTTCACTTTAACAGGAATTCAGGCGCGGCATTCACCGCTAGTTACGTCCAATCAGCATATCCTGGCATCCTCTTCGGCGTGCAATTAGACGCTTAGTAGAGAAGCGTGAGGCTTGTTCGCGACAGCTCATCTTGTAGTACCTTTCAGAGAAGCCTTTGCTACTCTCGCTCTTTCCTTCGCAGCTGTCGTATAATGAAGATTATTCCAGCGTTTCCCATCGAAGACGCCGCTACCTGCAAAATCGGCAGCCTTTCCATCCCAAGACCAAAACCAAGGGTAATCTGTTGCTACTCTATCTTCGCTGGACTCGGTACCGCGGTCCTTGTCCCACGTGATGTTCGGCGTGACACGGAGGATGCACGCATCTGCCTTCCTCCCCTCTAACGTCCGTGCAACCATGAACGGACGGATGTTGGCTCGAACACCATCGTTGACATCTGGGTCCCAACCAACAGCCTGCAAGTGCAACGGTTTCCATCGTACAAAGAGATCGAATGGCGGTTCCCCGGCTACAATTGCCTCTAAGCGGGATTTTAGGTGCTCAGCCGCGGCAAGACGGCCGTCCGCACCTTCGACGCCAGCCTTTTGGTCTTCTCGCTGCTGATCAATCCAGTCGCCTAAGTACGTATAAATCAACTTCTCGAGCGTCCGCCTACCTTCGCCTTTCGCACCCGCGAGCTTGTGATAGTTCAAAAGTGCATGAAATCCATCGGCCCGCCCGTCCCAAACGTGCCAGATGAAGGGCCTGTCGCGGAACGTCTGCAAATGGCGCGCGAAGAATTGGTCCCGAAGGTACTCGTCCAACGTCTTCTGTCTGGCTCCCTCAGAGGCAAGAAGTTCCATCAGCTTCGAATGAGACCATTCTGTACCGTACGCTACAGCGAGCAAAGCAGTTAGCCGATCTGCAGCTCCTTGCTGACCCTTAATTGGCGTGAGGCAAACGATGCCACTTGTCTCGACATAATCCTCTAATCCGTCTGGACCTAAAGGCGGGGACTCCGCAAAGGACACACCAACTTGCCGTGGCCACAGATATCCGAGCAAACGTGCAACGGCCACCTGAAGTGGTTCATCTGAGTTCTTAGGTTGGCCGGTAAACAGCCACTGAGTTGGATCAGATGTGTGTGGGGTTGGAAGGGCATCGGCGTATTTCTCTGCAGCCACACCTTTCCAATGGGCTAGGTCAAACGGCACTACCTCGAATGTACCGTTGTTAACTTTCTTTCCCGGTTCAATCTTTCGGACTGTATTTGCTAGCTCACGCGAATGTGCGAACGCCAGAAGTGCACCAACGGCAGAACGGTCGCTTGTTGAAATGGCACATACATTGCTATCGAAAGCGTCACCAAAGTAGAGTGCTGTTGGGAGATGCCGCATTTGGCTGACGGCTATTCCGTATTGCCCCCATGCTTGAACACCCTGGCGTCGAGCTACCGCCGCGCCCCCGTCCTCCCAACGTATTATCTTTGTCAAACCGGCAACAAGCACGTCTGAACTACCTGTTGTCTGCATGAACTTCCATCCATCATGCTCCGGAACCTCCCAGAACATTCTGACGAGTCTGTCATCGTCACCCGACTTTAGGCCCTGGCGAGCTCTTGCATGGTACCCAATCACCGCTCTGTTATTATCGAAAGCGCTATCGTCGACCAGCATGATCCGGGATCCCGGCCGCGCAAGCTGCTTAGCTTGTTGGATGAATGCGACCTGCCCGAACTCTATCCGTCTGAGCTTATCCTCAAGCGCCGTATCCTTTGTTGCATCTAAGGCGAAATGCTGTGCAGCTTCGGTCGGCTCTATCGCATTAAGGCAAGCCAAGGTTGCTAGTGGACCTCGATCTCCATACGCCTGCCAGGCCTCCTCTCCGAGAGTGACAAGAAATCCGATGCTAGATTCTCTAAGGATTTTCTCTCTGAATTTGATGTAAGCCGCTTGAAACAAGGAATTTTGGGGAAATACTACGATCTGGGTTCCACCAACCGCAATATTGCTGAAGTTTTTCCTAATGAAGACCGTGGCAAGGTCTTGCTTAGCGTCTTCAAAATTGTTGTCACAAAAGTCAACTATATTTTGATGGGCCTTTCCCCTTCCCAAATAGGGAACGTTTGTAGCTACAATTGTATATCGATTATTTAACAATTCAGCTGCCTTTGACATACCCTGGGCAGCTACAGCGACCTCAGTGAGCTCATCGTTGCCATCAGCGAGGGCCTTCTGCAACAAAGGCTCGAGCAAATTGAAGTCGGCTGCAAAAATGTCGCCGCCGGCTCGACGCGGATCAATGAGACTGCCAAGCCATGGCGCCTTCGTGAACAGATCATATATCCGCTCCAGTCCGGTTCGGATTCTGGACGAAAAGATGTCGTCCTCTCTTCCAAGCAGATCGCCTGCAGGAGCCAAGCCTTGCGTAACTGCAGCTTTTTCGCCTAACCGTAACCACTCCTGCCTTGGCATACCGATGGCAAGACCGGAGCAGGCGAGGTGCAGTTTGGGTAGTGGAGCATGGCGTTTGAGCATCCGCCAAGCAGCAAATGCCAAGCTGAAGGCAGCGATCTGCGTACAGCGCGGATCAATCTCGAGCCCATAGATGTTGTCGCGCAGCACCGCTGTAACGGCTTGGTCTTTCGTTAATTGCTCTTCTGCCGAACGTAAGGCGACGAGGATAGAAAAAGCAAAAACTAGAAAGTGACCAGATCCCATGCACGGATCCATCAGGGTGATATCCTTGGCCGCCTTTGGCCAACTCTCGAATATTCCAGCCGCTGGACGCCAAGCGCCTTGGGCGGAGTCTTCTCGCACGAAACGCAGATAGGTCCACTCAACTCCGCCGACCGCGCAGGCTGCACGTAGCTCATCCTCCGTCTGAGCAGCAATTGCAAGCGCTGGATCTGCAGCTAACACCTTACCTGCCCACCACGCTCCGAGTGTGTTGTGCAGCAGGAACAAGACCATATAATCTTCGGTAAAGAGCTGGGTGACGGCCGGCAGCTCCTCAATCCCGATCTTGTTACCAGACCTGTTGGCTGCCTCTCGCTGGTCTGTCTGCCAAAACTGATAGACCCAACCTAGGCTGTCATCTGCCTGAAACATTGCCGCAGGCAGTGACTTAAGCAATTGCTCTAAAGCTAACCGCGTTTCTGGGGGCATCGCCAAAGATAGGACTGGATCATCCGTGCGAAAGATCTCGGGCAGCATCCGCTGGGCATAGTTGGCGGCCAACTCCAGCCAGTCGGATCCCTGTTCAAGCGCTAACTCCTGCATATCCTCCATTGTGAGCGACAACTCACTTCTGGGCTCAATTAGCAGGTTATTCTCCGCAAGGAAGCGGGCGAACAGCATGCGATGCCAGTGCTCATATGCACACTCGGCAACTAAGCGTTCTGTCGACTGCCTTCCATTTTGCTCGCGCCGATCACCTAGCTGACGCCCATGTGCCCGAAGCCGGTTTCGGAGCCCACGCTGCTCAGGGCTCATATGACCCCATGGCTCATGATGAGCGACAGCCAATTGATCGACCGCCTTTCGCGCGCCAACTTCCGCCACTCGGCGAGCCTGCTTAACCTTATTTTCCAGATCTCGCCGTAAATCACGCGACAGGGTTGTAGCCATATCCTGTGTCCCCGTTCTGGTTAATATTAGCCAATGAGCACAGGGCCGTTGTCGACCGCAGCAATCAGGGTACTGCGTGCCCTGGTGAGCCAAGCCTCAACATCGGTTGAGGTGCGTAACGTTGCTCGCTCGAGTGCAATAGATCTGACCTGTGGCTCCAGTAACCGTGCTGCCAATTCCAGAGCTTTTTGCACTCTCCTTGGAATTGCATCATTTTCTGCCTTAGCTCCAGCTATCCCCTTCTCGTCTAGCCGGTGAAGTAAGGCCTCATCGTTTTGTAAGTTAGGTTCAACCGGAGGCATCAGTCCTGTCTCTGCGAGAATTGCGTTTTGCTGTTCCGACGAAACGGCCTGCCAAAGGTCATTGCCGGCCAACTCCGCCAATGCCCTATCATAAAGAGCTTGATGTTCTCCATGTAGACGACCAACAGCCTCTCGAAGGAGAGCCGCCAGTGCGGCGCGAATAGGTGCGACCGGGTCCATGGGCTCCAGAAGTAGACGCTCTGAGCGGATCGCCTCCATTTGCTCGAGGTGCTCCTGCGCGCCGTCCAGCCCAACAGCGTGTCGCGCCATTCGCGTGACCAACCGCCACGCTGGAGATCGGTTAGCCGCAAGATCGCGTGCTTCCCGCCACTGCGGAATATTGTGGTTCAGAATGTCAGCCTTTGCCCGAATGGCAGCGAGCTGTTCCTGGCCAATGAGACTCTGGAGATCAGTAATCTCCGCCACGCTAGGGCACGGCGGCAACGGCGCTTCGCCGCCGGCTTGTGTTGCGAGCTTTATGAGCTCCGACAGAAATTCGGGCGCTTTTAGACCTAACTCCTCCGTTTTGCTGGTAATCTCCAGCGATTGGTAGAGCTTACGCAGTACCATCTTATCTTCAAATGTAAGCGAGCTACCCTCCTTTCGAAAATCGGCCTTTGCGATTTTGTTTTGGTCAAGTTGGCCAGCAGAGAGTGCTACCCCATTCAGGACAGCAGTCAGCATATCCACTCGGTGCAGTGCGATGAGGGCCGCATCGATAGCATCCTTGGGCCAGCCGAACGGGCTACCTTGAAGATCCTTACGCAGATCGGCACCGGTCCTACCGGCCCCAACTGTAGCAAGGACCTGCTTACACACTGCATGCTCATGGGTTGGACCAGAGTACCCGACGACCTGGAATGGAGAGTCTGCGCCCTCGCGGGCGCGTTTGATTACTGTCTCCCAATGCGCTGCGTCACCCTCATCGAATCGGGGGAAAAGGCGCACTAGCGCATCATCAGCGGCCGCCTGGATCTGCTCAGGTAGGCTAAGGCGCGTTATTTCGGCTCCGCCGCCCTGGAAGACTCGAGCGTAGGAGACTGTCTCTTTCACTAGGCGATCTAACATGCCAGCGGCCTGTGAGAGGCGGCTCTCCATGCTGAGCTTGGCTTCCTCTCCCTCTCGAGTCGAAGGAATCCCCTTCGAGTCCAGAGTCTGCTTCGCAGCAACAGCGTCGATGATCAGCCGCCGAAGCTCCTCTGGCGAGCGCTGGGGAATGAAGACGAAGATCGTTGCGCTCTCATTGCCAGCTGCGCGGGCTGCCTCCTCCACTTGCTTAGCACTACATGACCAACCATCACGGATCCAAACATAAAGGGAGTTATTATCCGCAGCAGGCGCCGTGTCACCGCGATGGATAATGATTTTCCGTGCGACTTTCGACGCACCATGTAGGATGGTTTGCCTACTAATTACCGACTCAACTTCGGCGTATAGCAGCTGGTCCCGCTGAAAATAGATCGACGTCGTATTACTCAGAAGTCGAGCCTGCTGGTTCTTGAACTCACGATCCCATTCGGCACCCTCGCGTGTCTGAAGCCTAAACTCATCTTCGACCGGCATCAAATCGCCACGGTCGGCGAGGCGCTTGAGCACATCCTCCACTTCGGCGCGCAACTTTCCATTATCTGCAGCAAGATCGTCAACCAGGAGATCAGCAATATGCTCCTTAGTCGCGCGTACGCCGGTATCAAGGCCGGCGTCGCGCTTGAGCTTATTGATCAAGAACACAACCCCGCACACGCGAGCAGCCAAGGAGCCCAGATCATGACGCACTTGAATGATGCGTTCATTTATCTCGCGGAGCAGCACCCCTGTGTTAACCATTTCAGGAGCGAGAGCCTCGTAAAGCTCATCGGCCGGAATCACGACACCTAGATGCTTCTGAGAGCGCTTGGCTAGTGCATCGTGTATGATACGGAGCTGGGACCGAAGTTGGCTCTGCGTACCTGCAGCATCAAGCTGACGGAAACATTCGTCAAAGAATCGCCGTCTGACAGGTAGCATTGGGTAATCATCAACTATGATAGCACGGTCTTCCTCCCGTTCCGCAATTCGGGTTCCGCGCAGGTGCCTCGATACTTCACCCGCGTGATTATCGAGAGCTTTCCGGACCTCTGTCAGAGCCGCTGGCTTCTTCTGAAGCAGAACCCTTCGCGTTACCGTCTCAACATCAATATCCGATAGAGGAATAGCAAGTGTGAATCGGCCCATTAAGCGACGCAAGTTACTAGTCGCACTTAGAGCACTCTGACCCGCACCTACAATCATAACCTTGCCATCCAATTGCTTCGAAACGGCTTCAGCCACTTCGCTAACCAAGATAGATCGATCATGAACATCAGCGATGTATTGCTGTATTTCATCAAGCGCCAGGAGCGTTAGAGGCATCTGCCCATCTCGTCCCTTCAACTTCAGTGCTTGCCGCGCAGTGTCCAAGAACTCCGCGGTCGTAATGTCAGCTCTCTGCTGTGGGAACTGTGCCTTCAGCAACTGTCGCACTTCACCTTCGGTAGATCCGAGCCCTGGGAATGCAGCCAGCAACGCCCTTCCAACGATTGGGCTCACATAAAGATTGTTCAGCTCTGCATGGAAGTTCTTTCCCGCGGCCTCTACCGCGGCGCGAACCTCCTCCAGCTTGCCTTGGGAGTGAAGCCACAGACAGAACCTCGCTGCGGCGTACTGCTCCGGCAGGTCTGCAGCGCGCAAGATGACAGCTAGTACTGTCAAACGGACAGCGTCGGTCCCACCGTTCGGCATAGCGCCCGCGGCAGCAAGCAACCCTCCGGAACGACGCCCTTGAATATCGAGGTCTCGCAAGAGTTCCTGAACTTCTTCCGGAAGTCCGACAACTAAGGTTCGGGCTGTAGAGCCATCGGGGAAAGGTGTGTTTACCCAGAGATGGCACGCAATCTTTAGAAATAGCGACTTACCGCTTCCATAGAAGCCCGAGACCCACGCGCCTTGAAGGCTCGTCCCACCGGCCAGAAATGTCCTAAGGATCTTTATAAGCCCCTCAGCATAATGCCCCTCGCAGACAAAACTCTTCAGCTCCTCCCGGAGCTCCTCCAAAGCTTTCTCTGCTTCTCTATCGTCAACTAGTCGCGCCTGTCCGTTGTTTGCGAGACGAGACTGGCTGGGATCGCGCTGCAAGACGTCCTTCAGATTCATCATGGCTCTCCTCCGTTATGTAACGTGATTGGCACTGCCAAATAGTTCCAGCCGTCACGAGCATCTAAAAGGCGGTAAGTATTGTCTTCATAGTGCCCTGGAAAGAACACCAGAAGGCGCCCTCTGACGTCTGCCTCTATTAAGCTGAGGACTTTAGAAATTCGTGTGAATCCGAAGAGAGATCCTGTTCCCAGCACAGCAGTAACAGTTTCCTCGTGACCGTCGTCGTCAGCTAGAGCAGCTCGAATTTTGTCAGCGACAGCTGTAGCGAACTCAGCTTCTAATTTCAGCTGAAGGTCCTCTGGGGCCTCAAAGTACGCTTCTCTGTATTCGTCAGCTGCGATCCATTCGGAGAAGGCATTTGTGAGATCGACACATCGCCATTTCTTATTCGCCTGAACAGTTGCTAGCTGAAAGTGATCGAGGCGCGCTCTAAGTGTCCGCTCCATTTCCTTCTCATACACGAGAATTATGATGCGCTGCGCGCCTGCAACGGTCTTCTGCCACGGCAGGGAGATGTGGCGCTTGTAGGCTTCAGCTAGATCCTCGATGCGCGCCATGCTCAACGACTCCGATGATTGGGATCAAGGCGCCCAAAATCCAATGTGACAGCATTCTCTGCCACGCTCATGTTGATCAGGTGAAGACGGTGCGCTTCACTAGCTAATTGAAGCGCTTGTGGCTCTGCACAGTCGAGCACAGCGATCCAGCCGCTCCGAAGTGCGTCGGTATCGTTGAACCCTGCCTGGCATGCGATCCAAAGCGCAAAGCTAATGGCACCGGGAGTGGGCTGGACTGGTTGCCTGGTTTTGAAGGTGCGGCCGGTTAGGTGCCCAGATTGAGTCCACGAGCTCGCTGTGTTTCTGAGGACCTTATCTAGGATCCCTTCGTTAAGACGTCCTGCAACGGCTTCATCAAGCTGCTGCCGAACGGCGCCTCGAGGCAGCTCGTCACCATTTCGAAGGCTCAGGATCGCTGGTGCGGTTGCAAGCAACAGAGGATCTCGAGCTAATGCGGCGAGAAGGGCCAGCAGCGGACGCCCAACCTCGTCAACCTGCCATAGGCGACGTAAAACCCGAAAGAGCGAGACTCGCCGATCTAGGGCATAGAGCTCACCCAATCGCTTGTACGAGAGACGGCGTGTCGCCACTGTCGATTTGCCGAGGCAATTCTCCTCCACAATGCGCTGAGAGTACCCAGCACGGTCGGTATACTCAGGCGCAGAGTTTAAGAGTGCGTCCAGATCTTTGGACATGATTGTTCTGCTCGTATGCGTCCCTCCTGCGCGCGGCCGCAAGCCTTGAGCCTCAGCTTCGGCAAGCACCTCTTGTGAGGGAAAAAAATCTTTATTCGACAGCTTTATCATTAGTGTCAGCTCGTGGTTCGCCGCTAACTTTGCCGCCCTGCCTCGAGTTGTCAACTCAACCGGCCGGCAAGTTTGCCGGCCCTTCGTAGTAGGTAGGAGCTACTTCTTGTGGCCGTTGATAGCATTTCACGAACTGATAATGTGGATTCGGCAGATACAGCACTAGAGCGTGCATCGTTTGCATGGAATCAAGATGGCTGATTCCATAGGGTTGGCTGTGGTGGGCCGGGGGGCATCCCATGCCAGATCCTCTGTCTCGAGACCTGCGTGAGCGGATCGTGCGTGCGGTGGAAGGTGGATCTTCCATCCGGCAGGCGGCTTTGCGCTTTGAGGTCAGCCCGTCGGCTGCTGTGAAGCTGAGGCGGCGCTTTCGTCAGAGCGGCAGTCCAGCTCCGGCCCGCTTTGTGTAGCCACGTTGACGACGTAGTCCTCGCAGCCACCCCGCAGCAGCGACAGGAAGTTCAGGCGCGATTTCGATCGGCTGGTGCGGAAGACGCAAAAGCGTTCACCGCCAATCTGGGTGGTCACCTCGGGACGACGGGCATGGCGCGCATTGGCGTCATCGTCGGTAAGGTAAGGCGACGAGACCAGGCCGGCCTGTAGGACCGCATTGTCCTCCTGCGCGAACGCCTCCAGATCCGTGGTGAGCAGGCGCACAACCTCGCGCTTGGAGATCGACAGGCCGAGGCCGTTCAGCAGATCGGATGTCAGGCGCTCAGTGGTGACCTGACCTTGTGTGCAGGGCCAGGCAGAACCGGCGCACGCCAGGCTCGAACCCGCCTGTAATCCCCTCCGGCAGCGGCGCGATGAGGGTCTGGCCTTCGGGCGTCACCCAGCGCTCCCGTCTGTAGCGCACCACCTCGGCGGCCAACACGAGATCCCGATGCACCAATGTCTTGTAGCCTTTGAAGCGCGAGCTGGGCGGAGCCTCGACTGGGATCGTCACCTCGCGCGTGACCCAATCCCGTTTGGCGCCGCGGCCTGGACGCCGGCCTGGACCAGCAGGGCGCGGCTGATTGGCTTTGTCCATGCCGGAGGGTTTGAAGGGTGGGCGCGGCGGCAGGTGCTTGAGCCGGGCGATCTCATCCTTCAGAGCTTGGTTGTCGCGGCGCAGGTTGCTGTTGTCGAGACGTAGTTGCTCGACCTCTTGCTCCAAGCGATCGACCTTACCGGCCAGATCCGAGACCAACTGGCGCAGGGCCGTCGAGGACAGGGGGTTGCTGGACCTACCGGGCGGCGATGTCATGCCTGGATTCAGGTTGCGTCACAAGGAAAAACGGTGCGCACGTCATAAAGGGATTTCGAGCATGCATACAGACCAAACTGCGCCGGGCAGTCATGCAATGCCGCGGTTTCCACGATTCCTGGTGGCCGTGCTGCCCGTGGTCGCATTGGCCGTGTCGGCGAGCCTCGTCACGCAACCGAACATTCCGACTTGGTATGCTGGCCTGCAGAAGCCCGGCTTCACCCCACCGAACTGGGCCTTCCCAGTCGCCTGGACGGCTCTTTATGCCATGATGGCCTATGCGCTCTGGCGCATTCTGAGTTTGCCGGAGAACCGGCCTGGCCGCTCGGCGGCCATCGTCGCGTTCTTCGTGCAGCTCGTTCTGAACGGCTTATGGTCCTTCGCCTTCTTCGCCGGCAAGAGCCCGCTGGCCGGGCTCGTGGTGATCGCGCTGATCGTGGCGATCCTCGCCACGATCAGCGCTTTCTGGACACTCGACCGCACGGCAGGCCTGCTGCTCGTGCCTTATCTCGCCTGGGTGGCTTATGCGACCCTGCTCAACGGGACGATCTGGCAGCTGAACGGTTAGTCTCGTATCTCATCTCCCCCTGACCTCATCCTGAGGAGGTCGCGGAGCGACCGTCTCGAAGGAGTGTCTAGAGTGCACTGAATCCTCCTTCGAGACGCAGCCTCACGGCCGCTCCTCAGGATGAGGGCTGAGAGTTGGGAATGGAACTGTGCCTTACTCAGGCTTGTCGAACAGGTCCGGGCTGTTGTCGAGGTGATCGACCACGCCGACGAAGGGCAGCTGGCGATAGGAATGGGCCACGTCCATGCCGTAGCCGACCACGAACACGTCCGGGCAGGTGAAGCCCACGTAATCCGGGTTGATCTGCACGGCGCGCTTGCCGGGCTTCTCCAGGAGCACCGCGGTCTTCACGCTCTTGGCGCCGCGGGCCATCAGCAGGTCCTTGGCGAAGGTCACCGTCCGGCCCGACTCGAGAATGTCGTCCACGAGCAGCACGTCGCGGCCGCGCACGTCGCTCTCCACGTCCCGCAGGATCGTCACGTTGCCGGTGGAGACGGTGCCGTCGAGATAGCTCGACAGGTGCACGAACTCGACCTGGGGGCTGAGCCCACTCCGGTGCAGGGCCCGGATCAGGTCCGCGGCGAACATGAAGCTGCCCTTGAGCACCGCGACGACGAGCAGGTTCTGCGGCTTGTCCGCCGCGATCTCCTTGGCCAGCGCCTCGTTGCGCTTGGCGATGGTGCCTTCGTCGAAAAGAACCCGGATACGGGGGGCAGTGCTCATCGTCATCAATCCAGCAAAGAATACAAAAGCCCTTGGGCTTGCCTCTTCACGACCATGCTTGGGCGAGGATGTCAAACGGACTTGGTGACTTTTGCGGCTAAGAGAGCCTTCAGTGCCATTCCCGGCCGGAGCGCAGCGGAGGGGAAGGGAATACATAGCACTGCGCCTGATCGCGGATCCCCTTCCCGGCCTGCGGCCGCCGGGGATGACACGACGCGCCGCTCCTGCGGCAATGTCGATTGAGTGATGAATACCCGGTCGGAGGAATCCCTGCCCCCGAAAATGCCCCGGTTACCCCAGTTACCCTCTTAGACGTTAACCGATCTATGAAGTAACATCTTGTTCCGTAAGCGTTATAATTGCGTGTCCGTAGCCAAATTGATCTTTTATCTTCTTACGGGCACTAAACTTCTCACAGATATTTCACTCCCGATAAATAACGCTTATCGGGAGCGTATGTCGAAATCCGGGTTTCAGGCGCTGCGGCGGCCACAACTCTCTTACCTTGGAGATGAGTCTTGCCGCGACGTGATGGATGGTCATGCACTCGCAGGTCGAGATTACACCGTGCTTTCCTGCTGATGTCTGAGTAAGGAGATCACCATGAGCCGATTTGCCCACACCTACGGAGAGGACAAGCATCTAGGACGCGAGAATGAACTCGATGCGCTCGCTGGTATCATTCCCATTGACCGGCGTGAAACCCTTGCCGCCCTGTTGACCGATCAGGATGTCGCCACTCTCAGACACCTCGCCGAAAAGGGCATGGGCCGGAACACCCTCCGCGCCTTAGCCTCCGATTTAGGGTATCTCGAAGCTTGGGCGCTCGCGGCAACCGGCGAACGTTTGCCCTGGCCCGCTCCGGAAGGCTTGGCACTGAGGTTCCTGGCGCATCATTTATGGGATCCAGTCAAACGCGAGACAGAGCTGTCCCATGGCATGCCAGAGGCCGTTGCTGAGCGCCTCAAGGCAGAAGGTTTCCTGCGAGCCGATGGCCCACATGCTCCCGGAACCATCCGCCGCCGCCTTGCAAGCTGGACTACTCTGCATCGTTGGCGCGGTTTTGATCCTACTTTTGCAACACCAGCCTTCAAGACTGCACTCCGGCTATCCGTGCGGGCAAGCGCAAGGCCGCCTCAGCGCAAAAGCCAGCAGGCAGTCACTCGCCAGGTGCTTCATCAGTTGCTCTCGACCTGCGTGTTGAACCGGCTCATGGACCGGCGCGACTGTGCGCTTCTCCTCACGGCCATCGCTTCCGGTGGTCGCCGGCGCTCCGAGATAGCCTCACTCCGAATCGACCAGATCGAGACGCTCCCGCCTGTCGCAGCAAGACCTCGGGAAATAGATTCGCCTAAACTTCCCTGTCTGGCTATCTATCTTGGTCGGACAAAACGGGGCAACGCAGACGATGGAGTGCGGGTTCTCCTGATTGGCCGCCCAGCCGAGGCTCTGACCATCTGGCTTAACCGGGCCAAGATCATTGATGGGGCGGTGTTTCGGTCCATAGATCGACAGGGTCGTCTTGGGAAACGTGCGATTAGCGGCGACACCGTGAACGATATTGTGAAGCGCCGTTGCAAGATGGCTGGGCTCGACCCCACTCAATTCAGCGCACACGGGCTGCGTTCAGGGTATATGACTCAAGCTGCCCGCGATGGAGTATCGCTACCCGAAGCAATGCAGCAATCGCAGCATCGCTCGGTGCAGCAAGCTGCCCGCTACTACAATGACGTGGAGCAGCAACTAGGAAGGGCCGCACGTCTCTACTGGCGCTGACAACCTGTACATTGAATAAGTAACCGATAGAACCGAAAGCGTTCTATCGGTTACTATAATGATTAGACAGCTACCTCACCTTTGATGTGTGGGTGGGACTGATAGCCCTCAATTTCAAAGTCTTCATAGTTATAGTCAAAAATTGAAGGCGGCCGACGCTTTATACGGAGCCTTGGCATTGGATAGGGTTCACGCGTCACTTGAAGCCTGACCTGCTCAAGATGGTTTCTGTAGATATGCACATCGCCGCCCGTCCAGACAAACTCACCTGGCTCCAGATCACACTGCTGCGCAAGCATACTCAACAATAAAGCGTAGCTAGCTATGTTAAATGGGAGGCCTAGGAAGACGTCACAGGAGCGCTGATAGAGCTGCAAATGTAATTTGCCATCGAAAACTGCTGTTTGCACAAGGCAATGGCAAGGAACCAGTGCCATAGAGGGAAGATCAGCAACGTTCCAAGCGCTTACAATTTGCCGCCGAGAACTAGGACGGATCCTAATCTCATCAATTAAATTCTGGATCTGATCAATTTGACGGCCGTCGGGCGCGTCCCAAGAACGCCATTGTTTGCCGTAAATCGGTCCTAGATCCCCGTTCTCGTCTGCCCACTCGTCCCAAATAGTTACTTTGTTCTCATTAAGGTAGCGAACGTTAGTCTCGCCACGGAGAAACCAGAGAAGTTCGTAGATGATTGAGCGGATATGCAACTTCTTGGTTGTAACGAGTGGAAAGCCATCAGACAGGTTGAAGCGCATCTGGTATCCAAACACCCCGACGGTGCCGACTCCGGTCCGATCCTCGCGTTCGCTTCCTGTCGCTAGGATGTGTTTTATCAAGTCATGATACTGCTGCATGGCAGTTTGGCCCATGTGTGGTTTGAACAACCAGTTGGTCTGGCAGAAGTTAAAATTTCCTGTGGTCTGAATAGAGTTATTTGGCTCATACTGCCAAGCCTCATCCCCGGAAAGGTAGGGGACATTTCTGCTTCACGATCACGAGAAGCGAATGGTGAGCGCTCTACAAGTGAGGGAGCCACAACCAACCTCTGAAAAGCCAGACTAACAATGTTTTTGTAATTTAATTTCGACTGCGCTGGGAGAATGCTTGAATGCACACTTAAGGAGGCAACTCCTGAGGAGCGGATAAACGAAGCCCTAGCTCACCACCCTAGATGCTGGTTGCATTCGAGTCTGCAGTTAGGGCCCCAGCCCTGCGTCTCGACCACCCATGAAACAACGATGGGAAACATCAAGAGGGCCAACCTCGTCCGTAGCGCTACTAACAGCGGACCTCAGTGTAAACGTACGTGCGCTTGGTGTTGCTCGTGTGTAACACCTGTCGAGGTCAGAAAAGTGTGGCAGGGCGCGAGCGCCATCTTGTCGAGATCGGCCGGGTTCCAGGCGGACACGATCAGGCGGCGGCTGTCGGGATTGCGGCGGATCTCGTCGAGCACCCAGCGGATCTGGTCCACGGTGCCGCCGTCGGGCTTTTGCCAGGAACGCCACTGCTTGCCGTAGACAGGGCCGAGATCGCCGTTCTCGTCGGCCCACTCGTCCCAGATCGAAACCCCATTTTCCTTGAGATAGCGGATATTGGTATCGCCCTTCAGGAACCACAGAAGCTCGTGCACGATGGAGCGCAGGTGCAGCTTCTTCGTGGTGACGAGCGGAAAGCCCTGGCTGAGATCGAAGCGCATCTGGTGGCCGAAGACGGAGATCGTCCCGGTCCCCGTCCGGTCGTCCTTGCGGACGCCCTCATCCATGATGCGGCGGATCAGATCGAGATAAGCTTGCATGCGGTGCTCCTGACCTCATCATAGGGCAGACGCCCTGTTGAGCCGAGTCATGGCTTCTCCATTCCTGTGAATCGGTTAACCGCGAAAAAGTGACAATGAAACAGGGCGATAAGCCGGGTGCCGGGCCATTTTTCATGGGAATCCCGCCAGCTCCTGCCCTTCCAAAATCCATCCGCGCCACCTATATTGGCCATGTCGGTCGCGAGATCGACTATGGCGATAAACGGCTATCGAAATAAACCCATCGGACCCGGGGGCGGTACCCGGCGCCTCCACCAAAACCCAGGCTCCGCTTGGGTTTCGGCGGGGGCGAAATAGGATCGACGAGGGCGTAAAGGGTGGACTTTCGCTCGGCATGGTTCCGCCGTTATCGGGCCGAATCTATAGTTGCCAACGACAACTATGCTCCGGTTGCAGTGGCTGCGTAAGCGGTCCCTAAAGCCGAATCAAAGCCCTTGCGGGTAGCACCGTAAGGCGGGGTCCGGAGGCACCTGGCAACAGAAGCCTCCACTTTTGTTTCTGCAAGGGCTCGCTTATGGCCGGTGGTAAAGACCTGATCCGATACGATCTTCTGGTGCAGGACGCGCTCAAGGGCGTCGTGCGCAAGGTGTTGATCGATTCCAAGGACGGGCTGCCGGGCGAGCACCATTTCTACATCTCCTTCCAGACGGATTTTCCCGGCGTTCGCCTGTCGAACCGCCTACGCGAAAAGTACCCTCAGGAGATGACCATCGTTCTCCAGCACCAGTTCTGGGACCTCAACGTCACTGAGCACACCTTCGAGGTCGGGCTGTCCTTCTCAGGCATTCCCGAGCGGCTGCTCATCCCCTTCGATGCGCTGACCGGCTTCTTCGATCCCTCCGTCCAGTTCGGGCTCAAGTTCGACAGCCAGGACGAGGATGAGGAGGAAGAGGCCGACGAGGCTCCTGCCGCACCCCAGCCGATCCGCGGCAATGCCTCGGAGCCGGTGGAGCTGAAGCAGCCCCGCAAGACCCAGCCTGCCCCGGACAGGAAGCCTGCGCCCGAGAAGGCTCCGGCGGCCACGGCGGAGACCGAAGTGCCGGCGGAGGACGACAAGGCCGATGCGGCCGAGGGCGGTGCAGGCAGCGCCGAAGTCGTCAGCCTCGACGCGTTCCGCAAGAAGAACTGATCCCGTTCCCCTTCAGGTCGCTGCCGACGCCTCTTTCGAGGAGCGTTGAGTCAGGCGCATGGGCAGACCGCCCTGCGGCCGCAGGGTGATCCGCTGCACGGGCGTGACGCTGTGCCCTTCCACGAGGTCGAGCCGCACGGAGCGGGCGATGGTCGCAAGGACGATTACGGCCTCCTGCAGGGAGAAGCTCGCCCCGATGCAGACCCGCGGACCGGCTCCGAACGGCAGATAGGCGAAGCGGTCGATCCGGCCGCGGTTCTCGGGCAGGAAGCGTTCCGGCCGGAAGGCATCCGGCTCGTCCCACAACCTGCGGTGCCGGTGGAGCAGGTAAGGCACGATCGCCACCATCGAGCCCGCCGGGATCTCCAGCTCTCCGATCCGGTCGTCCTCGATGGCCGCCCGGCTCATGTAGGGTGCCGGCGGATAGAGCCGGATCGCCTCGTCGATGACCGCGCGGGTATAGACGAGCTTGTCCAGATGATGCGGCTCGAACGCCCCCTCGCCCAACACTTCGTCCACCTCCCGCTCCACGAGGGCGCGGGCCCGCTCGTCCTGGGACAGCAGGTAGAGCGACCAAGAGAGAGCGTTGGCCGTGGTCTCGTGCCCGGCGCCGATGAAAGTGACGATGTTGGTCCTCACATCGATCTCGCTCAGGCCCTTGCCGGTCTCGGGGTCGGCGGCCTCCAGAAGCAGGGTCAGCAGGTCGCGGGGTGCCGGTTGGCCACGATCGAGCAGTTCTTTCCGGGCAGCGATCAATTCATTGACCGTCTCCTCGAAGAACCGGATCGCTGGCCTCGCACGCAGGCGACCGATCCTGGGCACCCAATCGGGGAACCCGAAGATATCGAGCGGGTCGACCCGCCCGATGCTGTTGAAGTAGCGGGTAATGGCGCGTCCGAGGGCATCGGGGTCCTTGGGCACCCCTTGCGTGAAGATCGTGCGCTCCAGCACGTCGAGGGTCACCCGGGTCATGTCCAGCGAGGCATCGACCACCCGGCCCGTCGGACGGCGCTGCCAGCGCCTCACGAGACGCTCCGCCGCCTCGACCATGGCCGGGAAGAAGCTCGCCACATGGCGCGGGGTGAAGAGCGGCGCGATGGTGCGGCGCTGAAGCCGCCATTCCTCGCCCTCGGCGGTGACGAGCCCCCGCCCCAGGCCGGGCGCCAGGATCCGGAGCTGGAGATCGTCTTTCCGGTAGTTGGCGGCGTTGTCCACCAGGATATGGCGGATGGCGGCGGGATCGCTCACCACGGTCATGCGGCCGAGCGCCCCGTCCCCGGTGATGATCGGCTCCTCGAAATGGGCCTCCATCCAGGTGCTCAGAGGGTTCTCGCGCACGGCCCGCAGGAACGCCAGAGTGCCCAGCGGCTCGGTGCGGGGCTTCGGATGCGGCGGGCGGAACGAGGGGGCGTCCAGGGTGTCGCTCATGCGATTTTACAAGGCCTCCATGCGCGTTCGCAGTTGCGAGCGCCACCATTTGAGATAAGAACACGCAACTCCATCGAAAGAGGTCAGGATGTCGCCCTCAACCCGCATCGAAACAGATACCTTCGGACCCATCGACGTTCCCGCCGACAAGCTCTGGGGCGCGCAGACGCAGCGCTCGCTTCAGAACTTCCGCATCGGGACGGATCGGATGCCGCTTCCGCTCGTTCATGCGCTGGCCATCGTGAAGCAGGCCGCTGCTCTCGTGAACAAGGATCTGGGCAAGCTGGAGCCGCGCCTCGCTGATGCGATCGCGAGCGCCGCCGCCGACGTGGTGCAGGGCAAGTATGACGACGAATTCCCGCTCGTGGTCTATCAGACCGGCTCGGGCACGCAGTCCAACATGAACATGAACGAGGTTCTCTCGAACCTCGCCATCGAGCGCCTCGGCGGCGAGCGCGGCAGCAAGAAGCCGGTTCACCCGAACGACCACGTGAACATGGGCCAGTCGTCGAACGACTCGTTCCCCACCGCCATGCACATCGCGGTCGCCCGCGAGATCCATGACCGGCTGGTCCCCGCCCTCAAGCACCTGCACAAGGCGCTGAACGACAAGGCGGAGGCCTACAAGGACATCGTGAAGATCGGCCGCACGCACCTGCAGGATGCGACGCCCGTCACTCTCGGCCAGGAATTCTCCGGCTATGCCGCCCAGGTGCAGCTCGGCATCGCCCGGATCGAGCAGACGCTTCCCGGCATCTATGCCCTCGCCCAGGGCGGCACCGCCGTCGGCACGGGCCTCAACGCCCATCCGGAATTCGCGGATCGCTTCGCCTCGAAGGTCGTGGAACTGACCGCTCTGCCCTTCACCTCGGCGAACAACAAGTTCGAGGCCCTCGCGTCCAACGACGCCCTCGTCTACACGCACGGCGCGCTGGCGAGCCTGGCGGCCGGCCTGTTCAAGATCGCCAACGACATCCGCCTCATGGGCTCCGGCCCGCGCTCGGGCATCGGCGAGATTTCGCTGCCTGAGAACGAGCCCGGCTCGTCCATCATGCCCGGCAAGGTCAACCCGACCCAGGCCGAGGCCATGACGATGCTGTGCTGCCAGGTGGCCGGCAACCAGACCACCGTGACCTTCGCGGGCAGCCAGGGCCATTTCGAGCTGAACGTGTTCAAGCCCGTGATCGTCAATGCGGTGCTGCAATCGATCCGCCTCATCGCCGACGGCGCGATCAGCTTCACCGACAATTGCGTCGTCGGCATCGAGCCGAACCGCGAACGCCTCAACGAGTTGATGCAGCGTTCCCTGATGCTCGTGACGGCGCTTGCCCCGTCCATCGGCTACGACAAGGCAGCCGCCATCGCCAAATCGGCGCACAAGAACGGCACGACCCTGAAGGAAGAGGCCCTCAAGGCCGGCGTCGCGGAAGATCACTTCCACGCTGTCGTCCGCCCCGAGACGATGCTTCAGCCGGGCGAATAAGCTATAATAGGCGCCATGGCTGAGATCATCAATCTGCGCCAGGCGCGCAAGAAGAAGGCGCGGACCGAGAAAGAGGTCCGCGCCACCGAAAACCGCATTGCGTTCGGCCGCACCAAGGCCGAGAAGAACCTGAGCCGGGCCGAGCAGGATCTGGCGCAAAGCCGCCTCGACCAGCACAAGCGCGACGACAACGAGAAGCCTTGAATGGGCTTCGCCATCGTCAAGCGCTCCGTCTCCATCGCCGGGCACCGGACGAGCATTTCCCTCGAGGAGCCCTTTTGGGCCTCGCTGCGGGAAATCGCCGAGCGGGACAGGATGTCCGTCCAGGCCCTGATCGGACGCATCGACGCCGACCGCGGCGACCAGAACCTCTCCTCCGCAATCCGGGTCTTCGTCCTCACCGATCTGCGCCAGCGGCTGGGCACGCCTCCACCGAATGGCGCGGCGCAGGATTAGACTCTGGCCTGCACGAATATTCATGACGTGGAAGCGTGCACTGTCATCCCGGGGCCGCGGAGCGGGACCCGGGACCCATAAACACGACAATTCAAGGAAGAGTGGGTGGCGTCACGCGTCATTCTGCAACGTCAGTGGATATTGGGGCCGCACTTTTACAACGCCGCTCTCAATGTCATGGCCGGCCTTGTGCCGGCCATCTCGATACTGTGAAGCGCCGAGCCCTTCGGATCGGGATCACCGGCACAAGGCCGGTGATGACGTGGGCGGCGAAAAAGACCCGGCAGTGTCATTCCCGGCCGAAGCGCAGTGGAGGGAAAGGGAATCCACGATCAAGTGCTACGCAATGGGTCCCTTACCGAACCGGCGGAGACCCATAGACCGAGGGCGGCGGGCCGATCTGGACGGGCGGGTTCAGGGGTGGTGCGGAGGTCGGCGACGGGGTCGGCTCCTCCGGCTGGTTCTGCTGCTCGGATTGCAATCTTTCCGCATCCCGGCGGGCGCGTTCGGCTTCCGCCTTGGCCCGCGCCTGACGCAGAGCCTCCTCTTCGGCCGCCTTGGCCCTCTGCCTCTCGGCCTCCCGCTGCGCGTCGAGCTGGCGCTGGCGTTCGGCGGCGGCCCGCTCGAACGCTTCGATCTTTTCCAGTTCGCGCTTGAGCACGATGGCGGCGAGGCCGTTGCGGAACGGACCCGCATCGATCTGGCGAACGGGTGCGGACAGGGAGCCCTGCCAGTTGAGGCCGACCGAGGGTGGCGCACCGACCCATTCGGGCGGCGAGGACTTGGCCACGAGGGCTCCGCGCGCGTCGAGCTGCAGGTTCTTCAGGTCGTAGGTGACGGCGCCCTGCCAGCTGGCGGACCCGCTTTCGGCCGTGAAGGGTGAGAGGCGTAGCAGGCCGCCGACAAGCGCCGCCGAGGTCTTGAGGGGCGCGGCATTGAACGGCCCCCGTCCGAGCTCGATCCCGAAGATTGCTTCGGCCTTGCCCTCGGCCAAGGGATCGTTCTCGGCCAGGGTCCGCTTGAACGCCCGGTCGAACACGGAAGGGTCAGCCGCGGAAAGACGGAGATTCGTGATCTGCCAATCGCCCGCGCCGCCGAGATTGGCCACGAGTTCGGACAGGCTCGTGCCCGCGGTCCCGAACCTCAATGGACCGGACAGGACCGCCTCGAAGGGCGAGGCTCCGGTGAGCGCCCACAGGGGCACTTTTTCCAGGGCGCCGTCTCCGACGATGGTTGCCGTTCCCTCCTGCCGGGTGATGGTGGCCGAGCCCGTGATCCGGCCGACCCCGATGGCGGCATCGAGGTTGCGGATGGAGATTCCGTCCGCCTGGGCACCGACCACGAAGGACGCACGGCTGGCCTGGAGACCGCGCCCGAGTTCGAGCGTTCCGACCCGGAAGTTAACCTGTCCGCCGGTGACGAGGCGCCCGCTCTGACCGAAGCGGGCCGTGGACCAGATGGCCGTGGCATTGGCATCGCCCGGAACGTTGAGCGACAGGGCCGCCACGAGCCATGGCAGGGACAGCCGCCCCAGGGACACGTCGCCGCTGATGTCCGACCGGGACGCCATCACGAGGCGCGCCTGCACGTTGTCGTTTGACACCTTTCCGTTGACGTCGAGGAGGGTCGCACCGCGCTCCCGGCCGAGAGACACGCGTCCCGTCACGGGAACCGGAGGGGCTACGCCTGCGCCGTCGCCCAAGAGGAGCAGGAAAGGGGTGATGTCGGGCGTCGAAACCTCGACCTCGCCGCTGTCCACCACATCGTCCGCTTCGCTCAGGGCGAAGGGGCGGGTGGTCGCCACCCTGGCACCGGCGATGTCGCCGGCGAGTGTGACGTTGAACAGGCCGGACCCGACGCGGACCCCGCGCAGATCGACCCGGGACGGTCGGTTGAGCCCGGCCATGTTCGCACGGTTGACCCAGCGTCCCGTGTTGTCGGCGGACAGCGCGATGGTGAGGCTCTGAGTCCGCCCATCGACGGATTCGACCTGCCCCTCGAACGGGCCGCCGGCCACACGTCCCTTCGCGGTCGTGCGAAGGCGCAGCTCGGTCGAGCCCGAGGGCGGCACGACACGCTCCGACGTGACATCGAGATCGAGCGCGCCCTCGCGCACGAAGGTGGGGACGAGCTTGGAGATCCCGCCGATCCAGACGCTTCCCATCAGGTCCACCAGGGGACTGGCGCGCTGAGCCGTGACCTTGCCGGTGATCTGCCCCGAGCCGTCCGGCGCGATGCGGCCCCGCACCCGGGCGTTGGCTCCCGCAAGATCGACGATATCGAGGGTCTCGACGAGGAGCGCCGGTCCGTCGGACAGGATCCTGGCCGAGATCCGGCCCGTGGGTGGGCTCTTCCCGGCGCTTACCCCGCGCGCATCGAGGATGAAGCCGATATCGAGGTTCTCGGTGGCCTGGAAGACGCTGGATACCTGCGGCAGGTCGTCGAGGTTCAGGCTCTGGATCGCAACCTGGGCCTCCAGCTTGCCGCGCTCGTTGGCCTCGGGTGCGGTGTAGCGGGCATTCCCCGTCAGGGTCGACTCGCCCGTCTTCAGCCGCAGGCGGTTGAAGGAGAGCACCGGGTTCGAGAATGCGATTTCCGACGATGCCTCCAGCGGACGCCCGTCGAGAGCCCTGAGCAGAGGCGACTTGATCCCGATGCGGTCGAGGTAGCGGGCCAGACGGTCGGATGCGTTGGAGGCCAGCGCCACCTTGCCGTTGATGCCGCCCTGGGTCGTCAGGCCGAGTTCCCCCTCGAGCGCGACCCGGGTCTCGCCCGGCGCGTTGAACTCGATCCGGTCGAGGACTGCCCGGCCCGTGCTGAGCGACAGGCGCAGGGCGGCATTCGACAGATCCTCCTGACCGAGGCCGATGCTGTCGATCCTGAGGTCGAGATCGATCGGCACGCGGATCAGCGGAAGCGACCATTGCGCAAGCCGGCTCTTGAAGTCCTGACCGTTGCTGGACAGGATGAAACTGTCCGCGTCGAGCCGGCGGCCTTCGAGCTTCAGGGAGATGCGCGGGTCGTTGAGCCCGATCCTGCCTTCCCCGGTCATGCGCAGGCTCGCCCCGCCCTCCCCGGCCTCCAGGCTCACCGGGCCGAGCTCGACGGCGCCCGGCACCGTCTTGAACTCGGTCTCGACCACGATGGGAATCGGGATGCCGGCCGCCGCGATCTGCGCCGGTGGGCCGAACAGGACCTTGGCCTTGCCCGAAACCTGGGGTGTGGCGGCCTCCCCGGTTCCCTCGGCAAGCCCGAGCCGGGCGTCGAGATCGAAGCGGGGATAGATGTCGCCCCCGCCCGACAGCTTGACCTGAACGCTCTTGTCCTCGGCGATCTCTCCCGTGACCAGACGGAAGGGAACGCCCGAAGTCGTGCCCTCGACCCGCCAGGGGCCGATCAGCTTCTGGCCTTCGATGGAGACGTTCTCGGCGAAAGCCTGGTTCGTGCGCCCCGTGCTCGCGCTCTGGGTCGTGACGAGGAGTTGGGCGACGCTGAGATTCTCGATGGCCCACTCGCGGGCCCGGCCGCTGCCCGACACCAGGTCCGGCGGCAGTCGCCACTCGCCGTCGCCCGCGACCGGAATGCGGATATCGGCCCGGGCCACACGCGCTTCCGTGAAGCGCACATCACCCTTCAGCAGCGGCGTCAGGGCCACCTCGGCGCGGACGCCGTCGGCCGTCAGGACAGGCGAATCCGGCGTCTTGCCGCCGAGCCGCAGGCGTCCAAGGACGACCTTCGGCGAAGGCAGGAGGCGAATGCCGATATCACCCTCGGTCCGTGCCTCCGTGCCGGAGGCGCGCGAGATCATCCCGTCGATCGTGTCACGGTGCGCCTCCCAGTCGACGAAGGGAGGCGCCGCCACGGCGATCGCCAGGATCAGGATCACGATGGAGGCGATGATCGTCAGGATATCGCGCAAGAGGCGGCCTTCTCTCCGTTACAGTGACACGTCCTTATCTCATGACGCCGGGAACCGGGAGCTCTGATCCATGTGTTCCACTGTCAAAGCGCAACGATCTTGCCCGGGTTCATGATGTTGAGGGGATCGATGGCCTGTTTCAAGACGCGCATGAGGTCGAGGGCGGCCGGCCCATGCTCCACTTCCAGGTACTTCATTTTCTTCTGGCCCACCCCGTGCTCGCCCGTGCAGGTTCCCTCCATGGCGACCGCCCGGCGCACCAGCCGGTCGACGAAGGCCTCGCAGGCCTCAACTTCTGCCGGATCGTCCGCGTTCACGAGCGGCTGGACGTGGAAATTGCCGTCGCCCACATGGCCGACGATGGGCGCCACGAGACCGCTCTCCAGGATGTCCTGCTTGGTCGCGTCCACGCATTCGGCCAAGCGGGAGATCGGCACGCACACGTCGGTCGCCACCGACTGGGCGCCCGGCCGCAGGCCCTTGGCTGCCCAATAGGCATCATGCCGGGCCTGCCAGAGGCGCGAGCGCTCCTCGGGCTTCGTCGCCCACTCGAAGGGCCCGCCGCCGAACTCGGTCGCGATCTCGCCGAAGCGCTCCGCCTGCTCCTGCACGCCGCCCGCGGAACCATGGAATTCCAGCAGCAGCAAGGGGCTCTCCGGTAAGGTGAGCTTCGAGTGGAGGTTGACCGCCCGCACCTGGACCTCGTCGAGCAGCTCGATGCGCGCCACCGGGATGCCGGTCTGGATCGTCATGATCACCGCGTCGCAGGCGGCCTTCACGGAGGGGAAGGGGCAGATTCCGGCCGAGATCGCCTCCGGGATGCCGTGGAGCTTCAAAGTGATCTCCGTGACGATGCCGAGGGTTCCCTCCGAGCCGATCATAAGCCGGGTCAGGTCGTAACCCGCCGAGCTCTTCTTGGCCCGGCTCGCGGTCTTCACGATCTCGCCGTTGGGCAGCACCACGGTCAGCGCCAGGACCACGTCCTTCATGGTTCCGTAGCGAACCGCGTTGGTGCCGGAGGCCCTGGTCGCGACCATGCCGCCGATGGAGGCGTCCGCACCCGGATCGATGGGGAAGAACAGGCCCTTGTCGCGCAGATATTCGTTCAGCTCCTTGCGGGTCACCCCCGCCTCGACCACGCAATCCAGATCCTCGTCGTGGACGGCGATGATGCGCTTCATCAGGCTGAGATCGATGGACACCCCGCCATACGGAGCATTGATATGCCCTTCCAGCGATGTGCCAGTCCCATAGGGAATGACCGGAACCCCATGAGCGGCACAGAGTTTGACGATCTCAGCCACCTCTTCGGTCGTCCGGGGATAGACCACGATATCCGGCGGCTGGTTCTTCACCCAGGTCAGGGTATGCCCATGCTGCTCGCGCACGGCAGCCGAGGTCGCGACCCGGTCGCCGAAAAGCTGCGAGAGCTCGCTCGTCATTGCGGCAATGGAGGCATCCGTCGCTTTCAGGCGGGCATTCGCTTGGGGGGCATTCATGGAGGCTTCAGATCCGATTGTGATGCTTGTTCCACCCATAGCTACCAGAACCGTTGCAAAGGCAACACTCTGCATGAGAAAGATGCCGCCCCCCTGCTGCACAAGCGAAACGAACGTGCTAACATTTATTCCTTTCCGAGGAAGGGATATTCATGTGAACGGCACCGGGGGACAAGCCTGACCATGGAGAAGCGGACACCCGTCTTTTTCTTCGCACCCTTCGTGTCCTCCACGATGCGGGTCGAGCCCGCATGGATCGACTATAACGGCCACATGAACATGGCCTATTACCATGTGCTGTTCGATCGGGCCGTGGAGGAAGGCTTCAGCCTCGTCGGCCTGGGTCACGACTACATGGAGAAGCGCAAGGCCTCCTTCTTCGCGGCCGAGGTTCACACCACCTACAAGCGCGAACTGAAGCTGCACGACCGGGTGCGGATCACGCTCCAGCTTGTCGATTTCGACGAGAAGCGGATCCACTACTACCTGGAAATCCGCCATGCCAACGAGGGATGGGTGGCGGCCTCCATGGAAGGCCTGTCGCTCCATGTGGACATGGAAACACGAAAGGTCTGCCCCTTCCCGGACGATATCCTGGCCAATCTCGCCGTCATGAAGACGACGCATTCCCGGCTGTCGCAGCCTCAAGCCCTGGGCCACATCATCGCAATACCGCACAAATCCGAGTTTCAGGACGCGCTATCGGCTTCCGGCACACGCCATTAGCAAATTCGCCCAGGGCCGCATCCGTTGCGGGGCATCGGGGCGATGTACCGGGGAGCGAAAAGGCGGTCCCGGTCGATGTTCTGCCGGATCTGGTTGCTTTTGCTCTGAACGTCCTGTTCGACACCAAGGATCTGCTGATCCTGCTGAATCCGACGATTGATCTGATCTCTGCTCCGCTCTGCAGGGCTCGTGCGCGGCAGGCGCGTCTGCGCCTCGGCCGGCACGATCGACGGCAGGAGAAGGCTTGAGACGATGGCGACAGCCACCATGAAACGCATGGAACATTCCTCTTCTGGCCTACGATACCCATATGGCCATGAGCGTCTTTTTCGACAATGAGGCCGAAGCCTGGAAGTTCGCACCTGCGGCAGGATCGACAGGACTTCAGGCTCGACGTCGTTCGCCTTTTGATCCATGGTCCCGTCGATGAATCACTCCGATAACCGCCCCGACCCACAGGACAGCCTCGCCCATGAACCGGCGTCCGGCTCCTTGAGCGCCCGCGCCCGTGCAGCCGTCGCGCCGCAATCGCCCTACCTGAACGGCCTGAACCCGGAGCAGCGCGCCGCCGTCGAGGCCACGGAGGGCCCCGTTCTGGTGCTGGCGGGCGCCGGTACCGGCAAGACCCGCGTGCTGACGACCCGGATCGCGCACCTGATCGCCACCGGCAAGGCCTATCCTTCCCAAATCCTTGCCGTGACCTTCACCAACAAGGCGGCGCGGGAGATGCGAGAGCGGATCACCGCCGTGATCGGTCCGGTGGCCGAGGGCATGCAATGGCTCGGCACCTTCCATTCCATCGGCACCAAGATCCTGCGCCGTCATGCGGAGCTCGTCGGCCTGCGCTCCGACTTCACCATCCTCGGCACGGACGACCAGTTGCGCCTGATGAAGCAGGTGATCGAAGCCGAGGGGATCGACGAGAAGCGGTGGCCCGCGCGCCAGCTCGCTGGCCACATCGACGGATGGAAGAACCGGGGCCTTGGGCCCGATCAGGTCCCGGCCGGTGAAGCCGGCGCCTTCGCGAACGGCAAGGGCGGACGGCTCTACCGCGCCTACCAGGAGCGGCTGAAGGTCCTCAACGCCGTCGATTTCGGCGACCTCCTGCTCGAGTGCCTGCGCCTGTGGCGAGAGCATCCGGATATCCTGGGGCAGTACCAGAACCGGTTCCGTTACATGCTGGTGGACGAGTACCAGGACACCAACGTCGCCCAATATCTCTGGCTGAGGCTGCTCGCCCAGGCGCGCAAGAACCTGTGCTGCGTCGGCGACGATGATCAGTCGATCTATGGATGGCGCGGCGCGGAGGTCGACAACATCCTGCGCTTCGAGCACGACTTCCCCGGCGCGACCGTGATCCGACTGGAGCGCAATTACCGCTCGACCGGCCACATCCTCTCCGCCGCCTCCGGCCTCATTGCCAAGAACCAGGGCCGTCTCGGGAAGACCCTGCGCACGGAGGACGAGCCGGGCGAGAAGGTGACGATCACCGGTGCCTGGGATTCCGAGGACGAAGCCCGCCTGATCGGCGAGGAGATCGAGGCCTTCCACGCCAAGAAGCATCCGCTCTCCGAGATCGCCATCCTGGTGCGAATCTCCGCCCAGATGCGCGAGATCGAAGATCGGCTGGTAACACTCGGCGTCCCCTATCGTGTCATCGGCGGGCCGCGCTTCTACGAGCGCGCGGAAATCCGCGATGCCTTGGCTTATCTTCGCGTCGTCAACCAGCCGGCGGACGATCTCGCCTTCGAGCGCATCGTGAACACGCCGAAGCGCGGCCTGGGCGATGCCACGATCCAGGTGCTGCACAACCACGCCCGCGCCGCCCGTGTCCCTCTGATGGAGGCCGCGCGCTTCATCGTCGAGACCGATGAGCTGAAGCCGAAGCCCCGCGCCACGCTGCGCGATCTCCTGATCTCATTCGGACGCTGGTCGAAGCTCTCCGAGACCATGACGCAGTCGGAAGTCGCCCAGACCGTGCTGGAGGAGTCCGGCTATACCGACATGTGGCAGAAGGACAAATCGGCCGATGCCGCGGGACGGCTGGAGAACCTCAAGGAACTGGTGCGCTCCATGGAGGAGTTCCCCGATCTGCAGAGCTTCCTCGAGCACGTGTCCCTGGTGATGGAAGCCAACGAGAGCGACACGACCGAGCGCGTGAGCCTCATGACGCTTCACGCGGCCAAGGGCCTGGAGTTCGACACGGTCTTCCTGCCCGGCTGGGAAGAAGGCCTGTTCCCGAACCAGCGCGCCCTCGACGAGAGCGGCCGCGCCGGCCTCGAGGAAGAGCGTCGCCTCGCCCATGTGGGCCTGACACGCGCGCGACGTCGGGCCAAGATCTACTTCGCGTCGAACCGGCGCATTCATGGCCTGTGGAACTCGACCGTCCCGAGCCGCTTCGTCGACGACCTGCCCGAGACCAATGTCGAGATCGTCGAGGCTCCTGCGAACTTCTCCTATGGCGGCTACGGCGGCGGCTCCCGCTTCGACCGCATGCAGCCTTTCAGCGGTTCCTCCTATCAGACGCCCGGCTGGCAACGCGCGCAGGCGCATCGCAGCTCGAGCGACGACGGAGGCTATTCCGCTCGCCGTTCGGGCGACAGGCGCGGGCCGATGCTGATCGAAGGCGAGCTGGTGGCCAAGTCCACCGGAGGCTCGGGCTTTGCCGTGGGCGGACGCGTCCTGCACACCAAGTTCGGCCCCGGAACCATCGAAGCCGTGGACGGCAACAAGCTCACTGTCGAGTTCGACAAGGCGGGACGCAAGATGGTGCTCGACAGTTTTGTCGAGGCTTTGGGCTGACGCCTTAGAGACGTCACCAACGGCCTTGGGCCGGTGATCCCGGTGCGAAGATCAAAGTGCTCTTCCAACGAGATGGCCGGGACAAGCCCGGCCATGACGTGAGAGTGCGTTGGAGCGTTCCAGCGATTACTCCGCGGCCGCCGGCGGCACCGGTGCAGGCGGCGTGCCGTAGGCGCGCGGATCGATCGGGTTGAGCTGCCCTTCGTCTTCCGTGTAGGCCGGCGGCCGGTCGACATAGGTGAAAGTGCCCTTCCCGTCCGGCGCGGGGCCTTGCGCCCAACGGCCCTGCTGGCTCTCCACGCCTTCCGAGTGGTTGAGGAACTGGTAGGCGACCTCGGTCTTCTCCAGGTCCTGCGGGAAGTTCGACGGCACCGGGGTTGTTTCGAGACCGTCCTCCTCCAGCTCCTTGATCGCCGCGAGCCACTGGTTCTGATGCATGGTGTCACGGGCGAGCATGAACGAGAGCATGTCGCGCACGCCCGTATCGTTGGTCATGTTGTAGAGACGGGCGACCTGCAGGCGGCCCTGGCTCTCGGCCGTGACGTTGAAGCGGAAATCGGCGAGCAGGTTGCCGCTGGCGATGGTATAGGCCGCGTTCCAGGGATTGCCGACGCTGTCGGACGGGCGGGAGCCGAGGCCGGCAACGATGTAGTGCTGAGGGTTCATGCCGGCCACAATGGCATCCTCGACACGGGCACCGCCCATGACGGCGCCGACCACGGAATTCTTGGCCATCTCTTCCTGCTGCTCGATCGGCGAGGTTTCGAGCAGGCGCGCGATCATGGTGGCGAGCATTTCGACATGACCGATTTCCTCGGTGCCGATGTCCATGATCATGTCCTTATACTTCTGCGGACCGCGGCAGTTCCAGCCTTGGAACAGGTAGGTCATCATCACGCTGATCTCACCCCATTGGCCGCCGAGGGGCTCCTGAAGCATCTTGGCAAAAAGCGGATCGGGTTTTTCTGGCTTGGCATGATAGGCCATCTGCTTCTGACGGAAGAACATCGGCTGCTCCTGTTCGATGGATCGGTGACTGAGGCTCGGCCCCACGAGCGTCAGGCTTCCAACAAGAGCGATTCCCGGTTGTTCCAGAATTTTGGTGTCTTTCCTGTACTTTAGACTCATTCTGATTTGGCCGTTTAGCCTCTAGTCACCCGCGCGCAACTGTGGAACCATCCGGTCCGACGAACGATCACCAGAGGTGCCGATGTTCCCGTTGTCCCATATGCTGAAATCCTTCATTCGCACCGGCACCCTGAAAGTGGTCGACGCGGAGGGCGGCGTGCATGTCTTCGGCGGCGCAAAGCCGGGCCCGAACGTCACCATGCGGCTGACGGACCGCTCGCTCTATCACAAGCTCTTCCTCAATCCGGAACTGCATGCGGGCGAAGCCTATATGGATGGGCGCATGAGCTTCGAGGACGGATCGACCCTGCGGGATTTCCTCAATCTCTTCTCGATGAATCGCTCGACCCTTGCGAACTACCCGCTCCAGAACGTGCTGAAGCGCGTCTCGCGCACTGTGAAGCGCTTCCAGCAGGCGAACCCCGTCGGCAAGGCGCAGCAGAACGTGGCGCATCATTACGACCTTGGAAACGACTTCTACAGGCTCTTCCTCGACAAGGGCATGCAGTATTCATGCGCCTACTTCATCAACGACGACGACACGCTGGAGGAGGCACAGCAGAACAAGCTTCGGCTTATCGCCTCTAAGCTTCAGCTCAAGCCGGGCCTGAAGATCCTCGACATCGGCAGCGGCTGGGGCGATCTCGCCCTCTATCTCGCCGCAATGGCGGACGTGGACGTGACCGGCGTCACGCTCTCGAAGGAGCAGTACGAACTTTCCAACGAGAAGGCGCGGCGCGCAGGCCTCTCGGACCGCGTGCGTTTCGAGCTTCTCGATTATCGCAAGGTGGAGAAGAAGTTCGACCGCATCGTGTCCGTCGGCATGTTCGAGCACGTGGGCGTGCATCATTACGGCGAGTTCTTCAAGAAGATCAACGCGCTGCTCGACGATGACGGTTTGATGGTCCTGCACTCGATCGGCAAGATGAGCCCACCCGGCACCGCGAGCCCCTGGCTGCGCAAGTACATCTTCCCCGGCGCCTATTCCCCTGCCCTCTCGGAGGTATTTCCCGTCGTCGAGCAGAACCAGCTGTGGGTGACGGATCTCGAGTTCCTGCGCCTGCACTATGCCAAGACGCTCAACCATTGGCATCGGCGGTTCGAGGCTAACCGCGAGAAGATCGCCGCGATGTACGACGAACGCTTCTGCCGGATGTTCGAGTTCTATCTCATCAGCGCCGAGACCATGTTCACGACCGGCAGCCAGCTCGTCTTCCATATGCAGCTCGCTCGCAAACGGGATGCGGCACCCATCGTGCGCGATTACATCACAGACACCCAACGTCTGTACATTGCCGAGGAAGCCGAGAAGCTGGCCGTGCTCGCACCTGCGGAGAAAGTTCTGCAGACCAGCTGAGTTCGCTATCGCAACGGGACGTTCGTCGTCTTCAGGATGACGGGCTTTCCCTCACGGGCGGCCTGGTACACGGCTTGGAGGATGCGGATGTCGCGCAGACCCTCCTCGCCGGGAGTTTTGGGTTCGCGGCCTTCCATCACGGCTTTCGACAGATGGTCCATTTCGGCCGCGAACTGATTGTCCTCCGGGATCTGTACCCGGCGCTCCTCCTTCGCGGTCTTCACCACCATCTCATGCCGCTCGTATTCGGTCGCAGGATCGAGAATGAGGGAGGCCTTCGAGCCGAAGACCTGGATGCGCTTGACCGGCGACGTGGAGTAGGACGATGTCAGATTCGCCAGCGCGCCCGACGGAAAGCGGAGCTGGAACGCGACCAGATCCTCGATCTCCTTGAAACGAGGATCGCTCCTGTCGCTGCTGATGCGCCCTGAGACCTCCACCGGTTCCTCGCCGGTGATGTAGCGGGCTGCCTGCAGCGAGTAGATGCCGATGTCATAGAGCGATCCTCCGCCCGCGAGTGCCCTCACCATGCGCCATTGGTCGGCAGGCACCTTGGGATCGAGGATGCGCCCGTGATCGCTGGTGACGAGACGGATCTTGCCGAGGTCCCCCTCCCGCGCCATGCGGATCGCTTCCATGTTGGAGGGCTCGTATTGCGCCCGGTATGCAATCATGAGCTTGCGGTCGGCCTCGCGGCCGGCGCGGATCATGGTCTCGCATTCCTCCACCGTCACGGCCATGGGCTTCTCGCACAGCACGTGCTTGCCGGCCTTGAAGGCCCGCACCGCGAATTCCGCGTGAAGCGCATTCGGCAGGATGATGTAGACGATGTCGATCTCGCCGTTGTCGGCGATGCGATCGAAGGTCTGGTAATCGTAGATGTTCGTCTGCGCGATCCCGTAGCGCTCCGCCACCTGAAGCGCCTTGTCCCGATGGCCCGAAACCAGCGCGACGAGCTTCGACGATCGGCTGCGGGCAAAAGACGGGATGATCTGGTTCAAGGCGAACTGTCCGAGCCCCACGACGGCGTAGCCCATCCGCCTGCCCGGCGTTTCCGGCATGGGCCTTTCCATCTCGGGCATGGGGCGGCCCGCGGGCCGGTCGCCCGGCGACGAAATCGTGCCCGTGTCGACATGCATCGTCATGTCAGGGTCTCGTAGTCCTTGTTCTTCAGGCCGTCGTGGGAATGGCGTGTCGGCAGCTTGCCCTGCGGCTGCTTCTTGAAGTTCGATGCGGCCTTAGTGCCCACCGGACCCTTCGAGATCGTGATGCCGCCGTCCACCATGTAGAGCGCACCCGTGACGAAGCTCGCCTCATCGGAGGCCAGGAAGCAGAACACGTTTGCGACCTCTTCGGGCGTGCCTCGCCGGCCCATGGGCGTGGCCTGCGTGATCATCGTGGTGAGTTCCGCATCCATCGGGCCCGTCGATTTATGCGTCCACGCGGTGTCGATGGGACCGGGGCATACGCAATTGGCGCGGACGCCATAAGGAACCTGCTCCGCGGCGACGCCCCGGATGAAGGAATGGATGAAGGCCTTCGTGCCGCCATAGGGCGTGTTCTTCGGATGGCCGAGGATGCCGGCCTCCGATCCGGTGGCGATGATGTTGCCGTGCGTCTCCTGGAGATGCGGCAAGGCGAACCGGGTCATCAGGAAGACGGAGCGCACATTCGAGCGGAAGGTTTCGTCGAATTTGTCGATGGGATAATCCTGCGTCTCGGCAACGGCCAGAAAGACGCCCGCGTTGTTGACGAGGACGTCGATACGGCCATAGGCGCTCACGCAGGCTTCGATCGCCGCCTGTGCATGGCGTTCTTCGGCGATGTCGCCGAGGTAGATTTCCGCGAAACCGCCGGCCCCGTTGATCGTTCGGGCCACGTCCTCCACCGGGTCGTCCGGCAGGCCGACGAGGAGAAGACGCGCGCCTTCCTGGGCGAACTTGAGCGCAATGGCTTCGCCGATGCCGGTGCCGGCACCCGTCACGATGGCAACCTTGTCGAAAAGACGTCCGGACATGGGGATCTCCTGGAAGAGCAATCGCAGCCGCCGGTCTTGGATCGCGGCCGACATCAGGTGAGGGCACAACGGGAGGCATCCCTGGGGGTTCCAGGCAAAGCCCAATCTCACGGACAGGTGACCTCGGGCACGAGGGATGCTAAGGCGACGGCATGCTTGAAGGTCTGCACCCCAATCGCCCCACTCACCTGTTCCGCATCACCACGGACGAGCGCTCCGCGCGCGCCATGACCGACATGATCGGCGAGATCTTCGATCCGGCCGAGACAGCGGTCGCATCCTTCGAGACGGAGGATGGCGGCCCCTGGATGCTGGAGGCCTATTTCGCCCACCAGCCCGACGAGGCGGCGATCCGCAACCTCCTGCGCCCCATCGTCGGGGCGGAGGCGGACAAGGGCGTCTTCCTGCCGCTCGAGCAGAAGGATTGGGTGAAAGCTTCGCTGGAAGGACTGAAGCCCGTCCGTGCGGGGCGGATCTTCGTCCACGGCTCGCACGACCGAGACGAACGTCGTCCGAGCGACATCGCCATCGAGATCGAGGCGGGCCTTGCTTTCGGCACGGGCCATCACGGCACGACGAAGGGCTGCCTGCTCGCATTCGTGGATGAATTGAAGACGCGCACCCCTCGCCATGTGCTCGATGTCGGCACCGGCACGGGCATTCTGGCCTTTGCGGCCGCGAAGATCCTGAAGCGGCCCGTCGTGGCGGGCGATATCGACCCGGAAGCCGTGCGTGTGGCTCGCGAGAATGCGCGATTGAACGGGATCGGGGCTTTTATGAAGCTCTATGTCGGGCCCGGCATCCGCCATGGGGAAGCGGACCGGGCAGGTCATTTCGACCTGGTCTTCGCCAACATCCTGGCGAAGCCTCTCCGGATGCTGGCACCATCGCTGGCGCGCGTGGCAAGCCGGGACGGAACGATCATCCTGTCAGGCCTGCTGGCCCGGGACGTTCCCGGAGTGTTGTCGACCTACGCCCATCAGGGCTGGTACCTGCAGCGCCGCTACGATCTCGACGGATGGGCCGCGCTGGTCCTGAAGCGGGGCAGCGCACGTCCGCAGCCCCGCAGATAGTCGGTCTTACTCGGCCAGGAGGCCCGGATAGCGCTTGGCGAGTTCGCGGCGCAGCTCGATGCTTTCGGCCCAGACGTCGCGGATGGCCTTCATGGCGGTGATGATGATCATGGTATTGTCTCGCTTCTCAAAAGGTGTTGGTCAGATCTTGGCGGGCAGCAGGTCGGCCTTATCGAGGAACTCTGCCGAGTGGTCCTGACGGCGGCTCAGGTCGCTGATGAAAGCCTCGTGGCGGCGCAGTTCCCGGGCGGCGCTTCGGACGCGGCTCTCGACGAGCACGCTCATGAAGCGGTTGACCAGTTGCGAAAGCCTGGAAGGAACTTTCTCGCGACCGACGAGGGCGGAAGATAAAACGGCTGTGATCATGGGCTCATCTCCAACAGATTGGTGCTGAGACCCTTCAGCGTTCCTCTGTTATCGTTGGCAGGAAGATAAGCATGATCCGACTTTAGTTGAAGTCATGAGATCACATGCGCTTCATGCGTACTTTGCATAGCATTATCAAAAAACGTTAACTTCCAGGCATCCAGCGCATATTTCCTGAGCAACCTGCCGCGGCTTTCGACAGCCCTTGCCGCAAATCTCGGCAGCCGCCGTAACCAGTCCTTTGTTCCGAATAATGGTTTCCCGTTCTGCCTCGATGCTCTAGCGTGACGCCGTTTTCATGCTCGACTTTCGGTGACCGTTTCCCATGGCTCAGTTCCAGTTCTTCGACGATACGACCTCTCCCGCTCAAGGACCGAAGCACATCGCCAAGCTGCGGACCGAGATGGCCCGGCGCGGCTTCGACGGCTTCATCGTTCCTCGCGCCGACGAGCATCAGGGCGAGTATGTGCCGAAGAGCGCGGAGCGCCTGTCATGGCTCACCGGCTTCACGGGCTCGGCGGGCACCGCCGTCATCCTCCAGAGCGAGGCAGCCCTGGTGGTCGACGGGCGCTACACGGTCCAGGCCGCCGAGCAGGTGGACACCTCCGTCATTACTCCGGTCCAACTGGCCGATTTCACCCCCGAGGAGTGGATCGCCGATCACCTGCCGCCGGGCGGTATCATGGCCTACGACCCGTGGCTCCATACCAGTGACGGCCTGAAGAAACTCGAGCAGGCCGTGAGCCGTGCCGGCGGGAAGCTCTGCCCCGTCGATCTCAATCTGGTCGATGTGATCTGGATCGACCGCCCGGCTCCGCCGCAGGCTCCCGTCAAGCCGCACCCGATCGAATATGCAGGCGAGACGGCGACCGCCAAGCTGGAGCGCATCCGGAAGAAGATGGCGGAGGCGAAGCTCGACGCTCTGGTCATCTCCGATCCGCACAATCTCGCTTGGGCGTTCAATCTGCGCGGTGGCGACGTGGGGCACACGCCTCTGCCGCTCGGCTATGCCATCCTTCCCAGGGAAGGCCGTGCCAGTCTCTTCTTCGATCCGGCGAAGGTGACGAACGAGGCCGGCGCGGCGGTGGGTGATCTTGCCGGTTTCGCACCCATCGCGACCTTCCAAGGGGCTCTCGACACCCTCGGCGAGACAGGTGGCAAGATCCGCGTCGATTCCGCGACCGGCGCGGTTGCCCTGATCCGGCGGATCGAGGCGGCGGGCGGCACCGTCGATGTAGGGGCCGATCCGATCGCCCTGATGAAGGCCGTCAAGAACGAGGCCGAGATCGCGGGCTCCCACGCAGCGCATCTGCGGGACGGCGTCGCTGTCGCGCGCTTCCTCGCCTGGCTCGACCGCGAGGCTCCGTCGGGCAAGCTGACGGAGATTGACGTCGTCGAGGCGCTGGAAGCCTTCCGGGTCGAGACGGGCGCCTTGAAGAACATCTCCTTCCCGAGCATCTCGGGGGCCGGCCCCAATGCCGCCCTGCCCCATTACCGCGTCACGAGTTCGAGCAACCGCACCCTCGAGCCCAATCAGATCTTCCTGATCGATTCCGGAGCGCAGTACGAGGACGGCACGACCGATATCACCCGCACCATCATCGTGGGGGAGCCGACGGACGAGATGAAGGACCGCTTTACCCGCGTCCTCAAGGGTCACATCGCCATCGCGCAAGTCGTGTTTCCGAAAGGCACGACGGGCGCACAGATCGATGCCTTCGCGCGCAAGCCGTTGTGGGATGCCGGCCTCGATTTCGACCACGGGACGGGTCACGGCATCGGCAGCTATCTTTCGGTGCACGAGGGTCCGCAGCGCATCGCCAAGACGGGCCATACGCCGCTCGAAGTGGGCATGATGCTCTCGAACGAGCCGGGCTTCTACAAGCCGGGCGATTACGGCATCCGCATCGAGAACCTGATCCTCGTGGAGCCGCGCAAGATCCCCGGCGGCGACCGCGAGATGTTGGGCTTCGAGACCCTGACCTTCACGCCCATCGACCTGCGCCTCGTCGAACCGGCCATCATGACCACCGACGAGATCGCATGGCTCAATGATTATCACGCTGCGGTGCGCGAGAAGATCGGTCCGAAGCTCGACGCCGAGACGCTGGCTTGGCTGGAGAATGCCACGCGGGCGATCGGCTAGAGCACGCTCCGCAGCACCACGACGGAGATCACCCCGACCGCGACCGTCCCGAGCAGCGGCAGCCTGAAGGCGGCCACGGCCGTGATGGCGGCCGCGATGGCTTCCGCCCAGCCCGTGGTGAGCGCCGTCGGCGCGATGACGGCGACCAGCACGGCCGGAGGAATGGCGTCGAACGCGGCTTTGGCGCGGCCGGTGAGCACGAGGCGGTCTGCCACGAACAGGCCCGCGATGCGGGTGACATAGGTCACGACTGCCATGGCCAGGAGGGCGAGGAGGGTCGTCGTATCGAGGGTCATGAGCGCGCCTCCTCTGGAGCGGCCAGATAGGCGGCGGCAATGCCGGCGAGTGCCCCTGAGGCCACATGCCAGGGCGCGCCGATGAAGTGATGGACGAGGGCCGCCACGGCGGCGCTGACGGCGACCGTGACCAGGGTCGCCCGGCTGCGCCCGAAGCCCGCCACGAGGCCGATGAACAGGGCCGTGAAGGCGAAATCGGCGCCGATGCGGGCCGGATCGCCGAGGAACGAGCCGAGGACGGCCCCAAGGCTGGAGAAGACAGTCCAGTTCGTCCACAGGACGATGCCCATGGCGGCCCAATAGGCCCCCGTCACCGGCCGTTCGAGGGCCCGGCGCTCGGACAGGGCCCAGGCCTCGTCGGTCAGGAAGAAGAAGGACAGGAACGTCTGCATTCGCGACATGCGCACCTTGGGCGACAGGGATGCTCCCATCAGCACATGGCGCGCATTGATCAGCAGCGTCGCGAAGGCCAGCGTCAGGATCGGCGCGGGCTGGATCCAGGTCTCGATGGCGGCGAACTGGGCACCGCCGGCGAAGACGAGGGCCGACATGACTGTGACTTCCAGCGGCGACAGCCCCTTGGCGGACGCCACCGCGCCGAAGAGAAGGCTGATGGGGATCGCCGCTACGGCCACAGGGGCGATATCGCGCAGGCCAGCTCGGATTTCGCGGCGGTAGTTGGCGGTGAAGGGATTTGCTTGATCCATGAGATGCTCGTTTTTCGCACCTTATGCGCGCAGGATCAGAAGACGTCTTGGATGAAAGTGCGATCTCAAGCGGCGCGATAAGCCCCCGGCGTCACGCCCATGCGGGCCTTGAAGACGCGGTTGAGATGGCTCTGGTCGAAGAACCCGCATGCCGCCGCAACGTCGCCCGGTGCCTGCCCCTGGCTCAGCAGTTTGGTGGCAGCGCGGAAGCGCCGGTCGAGCAAATAGGCGTGGGGCGTCAGCCCCGTTTCCTTGGCGAAGGCACGGATGAAATGGCTGCGCGACAGCCCTGCCATCGTAGCGAGATCGGCAAGGTCGGCCTCCTCGCTCATATGGATATCGAGGTAATCGCGAACCCGCAGGATGCCTTTCGAACCGTAGCGAAGGGTCGGCAGGGCATCGAGATCCGCCCAGCGGGCGATAAGCCGGCCCAGGAAATCGATGAGCCGGGTATCCTGCTCCATCTCGGAGGACCAGCTTTCGTCCTGGCACAGGCAGGCATGGAGCCTGACCTGGGCCTGAAACAGTTCCGGATCGTTGATCACGGATCGCGGGAACCAGGGCGGGCGGGAGAGCGCACGGCCCGTCACGTCCTCGGCGATCTCCTGCATCAGTTCCGGCGAGGGATAGAACGTCCGGTACTCGAACCCGCCACCATAGGGCTCGCCGTCATGGATCTCGTCCGGGCAGACGACGGCGACGGAGCCCGCGGGCGCATAATGCTGCTCGCCGCGATGAAAGAAGGTCTCGCAGCCCGCGAGAACGGCCGCGATGGCATAGGTATCGTGGCTGTGCCGGGCATAGGCGTGACGGCGGAAAGTCGCGCGCAGGCAATCGAGGCCGCGATAGCGCGGCACTCGCCAGAAATGCGTCACGTCTCCCGCTCCGACCAGTTCCGGATCGAGCGAGACCTCGGGGGTGATCACCGTCATGCGGCCACCTTGTCACATTCTCGAGCCCACGTCTTGGACGGGAGTCTCACTTTCGACCGACGAGGGCGAACCAGCCGTCCTCGTCCATGACCTGAAGGCCGAGTTCGGCCGCCTTGGCGAGCTTGGAGCCGGCGCCCGGCCCCGCCACCACGATGTCCGTCTTCTTCGACACGGAGCCCGCCACCTTGGCCCCGAGCCGTTCGGCCATGGCCTTCGCCTCCTCGCGGGTCATCTGCTCCAGCGAGCCCGTGAACACCACGGTCTTGCCGGCCACGGGCGAGTTCGCGGCGGCAGGCGCTTCCATCGGCTCGACCGTGACCTGAGCGAGCAGCGCGTCGAGCATCTCTTCGTTGTGCTGTTCCTTGAAGAACTCGACGACCGCTTCCGCCACGACCGGTCCAATGCCGCCGATGGCGGTGAGTTCCGTATGAGCCTCGGAGGTCGCATCGGCTGCGGCCTTCGCCGTTTCGCGCAAATGCTCGAAGGTCCCGAAATGGCGCGCGAGCAGCCGCGCCGAGGTCTCGCCGATATGCGGGATGCCGAGGGCGAAGACGAAGCGGTTCAGCGTAATCGAGCGGCGCGCCTCGATGGCGGCGAACAGGTTCCTCGCGCTCGTCTCGCCCCATCCCTCCCGATTCTCCAGGCGCTTGAGGCTGCGTGCATTGCGTGCCTGCAGGGTGAAGATGTCCTGCGGGCGCTGGACGAGGCCTTCCTCGTAGAATTCGTCGATGCGCTGCTCGCCCATGCCTTCGATGTCGAAAGCGTTGCGGGACACGAAATGCTTCAGGCGCTCGCGGGCCTGCGCCGGACAGATGAGGCCGCCCGTGCAGCGGCGCACCGCATCCTCCTTGCCGGTGCGTGGATTGACCTCGCGCACCGCGTGGCTGCCGCAGGCGGGACAGGTGGTCGGAAACTCATAGGGCTTCGCGTCAGCGGGCCGCTTCTCCAGCACCACGTCGAGCACCTTCGGGATCACGTCGCCCGCTCGATTGATGACGACCGTATCGCCGATGCGGATATCGATCCCATTGCGGATCTTCTCGCCGTTGCCGCCGATGCCCTTGATGTAATCCTCGTTGTGCAGGGTCGCGTTGGACACGACGACGCCGCCGACGGTGACGGGCTTCAGGCGCGCGATGGGATTGAGCGAGCCGGTACGGCCGACATTGATCTCGATGTCTTCGAGCACCGTCACGGCCTTCTGCGCCGGGAACTTGTGTGCGAGCGCCCAGCGCGGCGAGCGCGACACGAAACCGAGGCGCTGCTGAAGATTCAGATCGTCGACCTTGTAGACGACGCCGTCGATGTCGTAGCCGAGATTGGCGCGGTCGGTCTCGATGGCATGATAATGCTCGAGCATCTCCGCGACGCTCGTGCAGCGTCGGGTGAGCGGATTGACCTTCAGGCCGAAGCTCTTGAAGCACTCCATCATGCCGTGTTGCGTGTCCGCCGGCATCTCGCTCACCTCGCCCCAGGCATAGGCGAAGAAGCGCAAGGGACGCGAGGCGGTGATCGCCGGATCGAGCTGGCGCAGGCTACCGGCCGCCGCGTTGCGCGGATTGGCGAAGAGCGCCTTTCCGGCGGCCTCCTGGCGCGCGTTGATGGCGGCGAAATCCTCGTGCGAGAGATAGACCTCGCCGCGCACCTCGAAGATCTCGGGAACGGTCGATCCCTTGAGCCGGTGCGGAATGTCGCCCACCGTGCGGGCGTTGTTGGTCACGTCCTCGCCCACCGCGCCGTCGCCGCGCGTAGCGGCGGACACGAGCCTTCCGCCCTCGTAGCGCAGGCTCAGGGACAGACCGTCGATCTTCGGCTCGGCCGTGAAGGCCAGCGGCGCATCGGCCTTCCATTGCAGGAAGCGGCGGATGCGCTCCACGAATTCCTCCACCTCCTCGTCGGCGAAGCCGTTGGCGAGCGAGAGCATCGGCACGCGGTGGCGGATCTTGCCGAACTTTTCCGAGACCTTGGACCCGACCTTCTGGGTCAGGCTCTCGGGCGTCTTCAGCTCGGGGAACTGGTCCTCCAGCGCCTCGTAGCGCTGGCGCAGGGCGTCGTACTCGGCATCCGAGACGCTCGGCGCATCCTCTTCGTAATAGCGCCTGTCGTGCTCCTTGATCTCGGCGCCGAGCCTCTCGTGCTCGATCCGGGCCTCATCGGGCGTCAGGTGGTCGACGGGGGTCTCGGAGGATGTGCTGCGTGGGGGCATGATCGAATCGTGTGTGAGGGTGCTTGAACCATAGCGCTCTGACAAAGACTCTCCAGGGGCCGCGCCGCCGTTGACCCCGCCCGTCCACGGTCATCTCCGCGCAGGCTGGCCTCGGGATCGGCTGGGTTTTCGGCGGAAGGCGGCCCGCGCGCCGTTTCGGCCTACTGCGTCCGACGTCTAGGTCCCGGGTTCGGCTGGCGCGGCTTCGGGATGATACCCTCGACGTCATCACCGGGCTTGTCCCGGTGATCTCGATTGAAGAGGCGCGGTGCTTCAGAGGATCGGGATGGCCAGGACGAGCCCGGCCATGACGGCGTGGGTGATGGTTTCCTGTCAAAGAGCAGCACCTTGGGGCCCGCAGCTTGCGCTGCGAGCCTGTCAGGAGATCGAGGGTGGCGCGATGGCAGCCCGGCTCGATGTCTAATGTTTGATGGAAGAGCCGAACTGCTCGTCCCGCACGGTTCTTTTAGGCGTTTCGACTTGGACCAGCACAGGGCTGCCAAGGGCCTCCGGCCCCAGGTGTGCGAGACCTGCGACCGGACCGTTCCCCACCCCACAACTGCGACGCCTCGCGAGCGCGCCCCTCGTCAGGCGGGGATGGGTAACGATATAGTCAAGGTTCGCGCCTCTGTCAAGAACAAAGCAAGAACATAACATCACGCTGTCCGCACCCGCTCCGTCATGGCCGGCCTCGTGCCGGTGATCCCGATCGGAAAGGGGCCAGCGCTTCAAGCAAACGAGATGGCCGGCACAAGGCCGGCCATGACGTGGAGAATGTCATCCCCGTTCTCGCCAGGACCATCCTTCGAGACGCAGTTGCGCTGCTCCTCAGATGAGGGCGGAGGGTTTGGAGAGGAAGGCGTGGGTGATCGCGACAAGCCCGGCCATGACGATGGAGGATGCATTGCCTGGCCGTGCGCCTCTGCCCTCTCCTCACGCCGAAGCCGAAGCCGAAGCCGTCGTCTTCGCTCGCGACAGGCCCGTCAGCGCGCCGCGCAGATCGTCGGGGGCGAGGCCGGCCATACCGGCCTCGATGGCTCCGTGGAGATCGCACCAGATCGGGATGGCGGCGGCGAGGATTTCCCGGCCTTTGTCGGTGAGGCTCAGGAGGCGGTTGCGGCGGTCGTCCGGGTCCTTGGCGATGGCGATCAGGCCGTCGCGCTCCAGCGGCTTCAGGGCGGCGGTCAGGGTGGTCCGGTCCATGGCGAGCAGCTGCGCCACCGGGGCGATGGAGGGCGGCGCGGGACGGTTGAGGGCGTTCAGCAGGGAGAATTGTCCGGACGTGAGCCCCACCGGCCGCAGCGCCTCGTCGAACAGGCGCGCCAGGGTGCGGGCAGCCCTTTGGACATGCAGGCACAGGCAGGTGTCGCGCACCAGATGGGTGGTTTCGTAGGGAACGCCTCGGGGGTTTGACATGGCTCTATTATGTTGATATCAACTTATTTGTCAAGGAGAACAGGCGCGTCAGGCGCCGCGCGACCGCACTCGCTCGATTTAGGCAACCCCCAAGGGAGATACGCGATGAAATATGTCGATGGCTTCGTGCTCGCCGTGCCGGCGGACAAGAAGGACGAGTACCGCAGGCACGCCGCCGAGGCCGCGCCCCTGTTCAAGGAGTTCGGCGCGACCCGCATGGTGGAGTGCTGGGGCGACGACGTGCCGAACGGCAAGGTCACGGATTTCCGGCGCGCCGTGGACGCCAAGGACGATGAAACCGTGGTGTTCAGCTGGATCGAGTATCCGTCGAAGGAAGCCCGGGACGCGGCCAACGAGAAGATCATGACCGATCCGCGCATGCAGGCCATGGGCGAGATGATGCCCTTCGACGGCAAGCGCATGATCTTCGGCGGGTTCATGCCGATCCTCGACGTCTGAGGTGCACCATGGCCAATCATCACGGCGACTTCATCTGGTATGAACTTCTGACGAGCGATGCCGACGCCGCCGCGCGCTTCTACGGCGCGGTGACCGGGTGGCAGACGCGGGCCGCGCAAGGCACGGATCGCGACTACCGGATCTTCGGGAGCCGCGGCGAGGACGTCGGCGGGCTGATGGCCCTGCCGGCGGACGCCGCGCGTGCGGGCATGCGCCCCACATGGCTCGGCTATGTGGCGGTCGACAATGTGGACGCGACGGCGGACGAGATCGTCCGGGCCGGCGGCACAGAGCACATGCAGCCCACCGACATTCCCGGGATCGGCCGCTTCGCGATGCTCGCCGATCCGCAGGGCGTCCCGTTCTACGTGATGCGCGGAGTATCGGACGGAACCAGCACGGCCTTCGACCAGAGCCAATTCGGCCATTGCCACTGGAACGAGCTTGCCACCTCCGATCCGACGGCGGCGCTCGCGTTCTACCAAGCCCGTTTCGGCTGGGAAAAGGGCGATGCCATGCCGATGGGCGAGATGGGCGAGTACCGGTTCCTGCAGCACCGCGGCCAGACCATCGGGGCCGTGATGAAACGCATGCCGGAGGGCCCTCCCCCAGCGTGGATGTTCTACTTCGGCACCGAGGACATCGATGCGGCGGCGAAGGCCGTACCGGGCAACGGCGGCACCATCCATTACGGGCCCGCCGAAGTGCCGGGCGGCGTCTTCATCATCGTCGCAAGCGATCCGCAGGGAGCCCTGTTCGGTCTCGTGGGTCCGCGCAAGTCCTGAAGCGATCCGGAGCATTCCATGACCAAGGACCTTGTCCCCGCGGCGGAACTCGCGCAACGCTCTCCCGTGCGCTTTCCCAATGAGAGCGCCGCGTATCGTGCCGCACGCACGGCCCTCCTCGCGGAGGAGATCGAACTGCGCCGCCACCTGGAACGCGTGGCGGCGCAGCGCCGCGCCCTGCCGCCCGGCGGCGAGGTGACGGGCGATTACCGTTTCGAGGGAGAGAACGGTCCAATGGGTTTCGCCGATCTCTTCGGTGGCCATCAATCGCTCGCGGTCTACAGCTACATGTTCGGCCCGCAGCGCGAGCGCCCCTGCCCCATGTGCACCAACCTGCTCGGCGCGCTCGAAGGCAACGGTGCCGACATCCAGCAGCGCATGGCGCTCGCCGTCGTCGCCCGGTCACCGATCGAGCGGCTGATCGCGTGGAAGAAGGAGCGCGGCTGGAAGAACCTCAAACTCTATTCGGACCTGAACGGCCTTTACTCGCGCGATTATCACGGGGTGCTGCCGGACGGTTCCGAGATCCCGAGCTTCAACGTCTTCACCCGGCGGGATGGAACCATCCGTCATTTCTGGAGCGGCGAGATGACGGGCGATTCGGCTGATCCCGGCCAGGACCCGCGCGGCGCTCCCGACCTCGCGCCCCTGTGGAACGTGCTCGACATGACGCCCGAGGGACGCGGCGCGGATTGGTACCCCCGGCTGAGTTATGAAACGTGATGGGGCGAGCAGCGTCTCAAGCGGCGGTTCGGTTCGAACCGCGTGACATCGGAAGAACGGGAAGATCGACCTGTGCGATCAGTCCGCTGCGATCCGCCCTGTTGCGCAGCGAAAGCCGCCCGCCGGCTCGGAATGCGAGGGCCTTGACGATGGAGAGGCCGAGGCCCGTTCCCTCCTGCTCGTGACGTCCGCGCACGAACGGATCGCACACCCGCTCGAGCAGGTCGTCGGGAAGCCCGGGCCCCGTATCGGCGACCTCGACCTGCACCTGCTCCGCCGCGCAATGGGCCGTGACGAGGATCCGCCCGCCCGGAGGCGTGTAGCAGATGGCGTTGTCGAGAAGGTTGGAGAAGATCGTCTCGAGATCGTTGCGCTCGGCGCGCACCTGGACTTTTGGCATTGGTCCGAACTCGAGCGCGATGAGCTTGCTTTCGGCCAGCGGAGCGACGCCGCGCGCGGCCTCCTGCAGGATGTCGGCCAGCTCCACCGGCTGCGGAATCTGCTCCGGCAAGGGCGCCTCGGCCCGCGCCAGGGCAAGGAGCTGGCTCGTCAGGGTCGACATCCGCCGGAACCCGAGATCCATGTCGTCGAGCACCTCGGCGGCCGCGCCGGGACTGGCCGCGTGGCGCAGATTGCTCGCCTGGATCCGAAGCGCCGTCAAAGGCGTGCGCAGCTGGTGAGCCGCGTTGGAGACGAAGCGCCTCTGCGATGCGAGCATGTCCGCGACCCGTTCGAGCGCCTTGTTCATCGCATGGATGAGCGGAACGATTTCGTCCGGAACGTCCGACAGGGCGAGCTGCTGGGTGCAATCGGGCTGACGCGCCATGAGCTGCTGGGCGAGCTCGTCGACCGGCGCGAGGATCCGGCCCACGAGCCAGCGCACCAGCAGGGCCGATATGGGAATGAGCAGCAGCGTCGTGACGATCGCGGGCAACGCAGCCATCAGGGCGAGCCCCCGGCGCACGCTCGTCCTTTGAGAGACCTGGATGGTGCCGTCGTCCAACACCCAGGTGTAGCTGCGCCACTGCCCGCTCGGCGTATGGACATCGGCGAAACCGGTCTCCTCCTGACGCGGCAGGTCGAGACCGGATGGAAAAGACTTGAGCAGATTGCCGTCGGTGTCCCACGCCTGGACCACCAGCATGTCGTCGGCATTGAGGGGCGGCGCCGGCATCTGCGCCAGATCGTCCACGGAGCTGACCACGTTGAAGGCGATCTCGCGCATCTGATTGTCGAGCAGACTGTCCGGGTCCTCCTGGGCCGCCATGTAGGCTCCCAGTCCTCCGAGCAGGCCGACGAGGATCAGCAGGGCGGTGAACCAGACCGTGAGGCGCGTGCGGAGCGAGTTGCGGTGTTTCATCTCGCGACCATCCACCCGACGCCCCGGACGTTGCGGATGATCTCGTTGCCGAACTTGCGGCGGATGTAGTGGATCAGCACGTCCACCGCGTTGCTCTCGACCTCTTCGCCCCAACCGTAGAGCGCATCTTCGAGCTGCTGGCGCGACAGGATCGTTCCGGGCCGTTCGAGCAGGGCCTGCAGCAGGGCGAATTCCCTGGCCGGAAGAAGCTGGGTGGCGCCCTTGTAGGTGACCTCGTGGGCCGCGAGATCGAGGATGATTTCGGAGGAGCTGATCTGCGACGTGGAATGCCCAGCATGACGGCGGATCACCGCCCGCATCCGTGCGGCAAGCTCGTCGAAGTCGAAGGGCTTCACGATGAAATCGTCCGCCCCGAGATCCAGTCCGGCCACGCGGGTCTCGAGATCGTCGCGCGCCGTGACGATGAGCACCGGCGTCGCATCCTTGCCGCAGCGCATCTCCTTCAGGACGTCGAGGCCGGCCCTGTCGGGCAGGCCGAGATCGAGCAGGACGATGGCATAGCGGCTCGTGCTCAGGGCGGCGAGCGCGTCGTCTCCCGCCCGGGCCCAGTCGACCGCGGCTCCCGATCCCTCGAAAGCCCGTGTCAGACTGCGTCCGATCAAAGGATCGTCTTCGACCAGCAGAACCCGCATGATTGCCGCTCTCGGTGCGAAACGAGTTCAATCCGGGGGCGGCCGAAAGGCAATCGCGCAATTTGCCGCTTGAGGCGGCTCATGGGGAGGACAGGCGCTCAACCCCTCATTCTCCCCTAATTCAAGCCCCGTAGGATCATCCTCAGGTACCCGCAGGTACTGTCCCCGAATGGAGAAGATCCATGAAACATCTGCTGATCGCCGTGTCGACCCTGGCTTTCCTCGCCGGCGCCCCGCTGGCCGCGCAGGCGGCGAGCTCGTCGTCCACCACCCATCCCAAGCACGCCACCGTCCGGCATCATACGGCGTCGAAGAAGAGCCATATGAACCAGGCGAAGAGAAACGTTTCGTGCCCGGCCGGATCGACCAGCGCGGCCTGCCATCCGACATCGACGGGTTCGGTCCGCTAGAGCATCGCGCAAAAAAGTGGAGTGGGGTTTTGCTCAAGACGATGCTCGCGTCCAAGTGAAAGCACCGACGTGCAGATCCGCTTTTCACGTCCGCTGCTCTAGAGACGGTTTGGTCGCTCGCCGAGGCGCCCGGTGCCTCGGAGCATGTTTCGGCGAAAGGGATCCGGTTCGCAGGAATATGCGCGACGGTTAGTTGAGTGGTGTACCCGCGTAACCAGGAACGTCACCAGTCTCATTCCTCCGCTGGTGTTCGCATGGTGCTCCCTGAAGTGCTCCCTTTTCGGGAGCACCCTTTTTTCAAGGCTCGCCCGTAAGGAAATGTGAGCATCGAACGCAAAGGTGGACACCACTTTTAGGGTTCATCCGATGCTCCTTCTCTTGACGGGCGCATCGGAAGAGGCGGAAGATCGAGGGCACGTTTCCGTCCAATGCGCTAAGCTGCGTGGGCAATCTTCATGGAAACAATGATTGCCACGATCGCCTTGACGATCACTCCCCTGATGCTGACCGTCGTCCTGCATTACGAGGCACTCAGCGCCCTATCGAAGCTGCTGCAGAAATCGACGATCCAGTCGCGCCCGAAAGTTCTCGTGGTCGTGTTCGGGGTCATCACGGCGCATTTCATGGAAATCACCATCTACGCGCTGACATACTGGATCGCGGACGCGGGGTTGAACATCGGCGATTTCGGCGGCAACCGGGCCGTCAATTTCGCCGATTATCTGTTCTTCTCGGCGGAGACTTTCAGCACGCTCGGCATCGGGGACATCTTTCCCCTCGGGATGATGCGCCTGATCGCGAGTCTCGAATCCTTGAACGGCATCGTCCTGATTGGATGGTCGACATCGTTCACATATCTGAGCATGTCCCAGTACTGGGCAGGCAATTCACTCGACTAAAAGAGTACAGGTCTAGCGCATCGGACGAACGGAAAAGTGGACCCGGTTTTCGCTGACGCGGCCCTCCGGGTCAGCCTCATCCGATGCGCCAGCCAAGAGAAGGAGCATCGGATGGATCCCAAAAGTGGTGTCCACTTTTGGGTCCGAGGCTCTAGCGCATTGCCGCTTCGAGCAGCCGCGCGGCCGCCGCGCGCGCTTCCTCGGTGATGGTCGCGCCCGCAAGCATGCGGGCGATCTCCTCTCGGCGCGGCGCGGCGTCCAGTGGGATCACGCGGGTTGCGACCCGGTCCTTGGCTCCCCGCACGCCTTCCTTGGCGATCAGGAAATGGCTGCCGGCCTTGGCGGCGACCTGAGGCGCGTGAGTCACGGCCATGACTTGCACCTTCTCTGCCAGACGCGCCAAGCGCTGGCCGATGGCATCCGCCACCGCGCCGCCGACGCCGGTGTCGATCTCGTCGAAGACCAGGGTCGGGGCCGAGCCCTTGTCCGCCAGCACGACCTTGAGGGCCAGCATGAAGCGGGACAGTTCGCCGCCGGACGCCACCTTCATCAGGGGGCCCGGACGTGTGCCGGGATTGGTCTGCGCCCAGAACTCGACCCGCTCGAAACCGCTGGGGTCCCGGCTGGTCTCGTCGATCTGGATATCGGTGATGAACCGCGCCCGCTCCAGCTTGAGAGGCGGCAGCTCGGCCTGAACGGCGGTGTCGAGCGCCTGCGCAGCCTTCTTCCGGCCCGAGGAGAGGGCCTTCGCGGCCTTCACATAGGCGGCGTCGGCCTCCTTGAGAGCCTTTTCCAGACCGCCGAGCTGTTCCTCGCCGGCATCGATGGCGGCGACATCCTCTTCGAAGCGCTTCCGCAGGGCAGCGAGGTCGTCGGCCGGAACATCATATTTGCGGGCCGCGGCGCGCAGGGCAAAGAGGCGCTCCTCGGTTTGCTCCAGCTCCCGCGGGTCGTATTCGGTGGCGCGGATCGCCTCTTCGAGGGCTTCCCTCGCCTCGTCGATGGCGACGAGCGCGGCGTCCAGGGCCTTGACGCTGGGCTCGACAAGCGACGGCGCCTGGGCACCGCGGCGCTCGAGCTTGCGCACGGCCGCCGAGAGCTCGTTGACCGGGGACGTGTTGCCGGCGACGACCTCGTAGGCCTCGTTGAGGTCCTGGGCCACCTTCTCGGACTGCATCATGACGACCCGGCGCCCGGCGAGAGTTTCCTCCTCTCCGGCGAGCGGGTTGAGCTTGGTCAGCTCCTCGACCGCATGGCGCAGGAAGTCGGCCTCCTTGCGGGCCTTGTCGATGCGGTTGCGATGCTCATGCAGGGCATGCCGCGCCTCGCGGACGCGACGCGAGGCGTCGGCGACGGCCTGGATTTCACCCGTCAAGCCACCGAAGGCATCGAGGATCGCGCGATGCGTGGCCGGATCGACCAGGGCACGGTCGTCGTGCTGGCCGTGGATCTCGACCAGGGTCGCGCCGATGGCCTTGAGCACCTGCACGCTGACGGGCTGGTCGTTGACGAAGGCGCGGGTGCGCCCGTCCGCCACCTGGACCCGGCGCAGGATCAGATCTCCGTCGACATCGATATCGGCATCCGCCGCGATGCGGCGGGCCGGATGGTCGAGGGAACAGTCGAAGACGGCCGTCACCTGACCCTGGGCTTCGCCATGGCGCACAAGCGAGCCGTCGCCGCGGCCGCCGAGGGCCAAGGCGAAGGCATCGAGCAGGATGGATTTGCCTGCGCCAGTTTCACCCGTGAGGACGCTCAGCCCCTCATGGAAGTGCAGCTCAAGCCTGTCGATGAGGACGATATCGCGGATCGTCAGCTGGATGAGCATGGAGGGTGAGGCTTAGCCCGTACGCTGACTGACCTGCGGAACGCCACGGAAGGCCTTGCTGATCCAGGACTGGGAGTCCTCGCGCGGCTCGACGCCGCCCTTGGTCAGCAGAGCATGGGCGTCCTTGTACCAAGGACTGTCAGGGAAGTTGTGGCCGAGAACGGCGGCAGCGGTCTGCGCCTCGTTGACGATGCCCATGGCCATGTAGGCCTCGGTGAGGCGCTCGAGAGCCTCTTCCACGTGGCGGGTCGTCTGGTAGCGCGAGACTACGGTGCGGAAGCGGTTGATGGCGCCCGCGTAGTTGCGCTTCTGCAGGTAGAAGCGGCCGACCTCCAGTTCCTTGCCCGCGAGCTGATCGCTGGCGACCTGGAGCTTCTTCTTGGCATCGGCCACGTACTCGGAGCTCGGATAGCGCTGGATCAGTTCCTGCAGCGCCAGGATGGCGCGCTCGGACTTATCCTGGTCGCGGGTGATGTCCGGGATCTGGTCGTAATACGACGACGCCATCAGGTACTGGGCGTAGGCCGCGTCGGACGTGTTGGGATAGCTCTGCAGATAACGCCTGGAAGCGGTGATCGATTCCTCATAGAAGCCGCCCTCGTAATTGGCATAGGCTTCCATGATCAGCCCCTTACGGGACCATTCGGAATAGGGATACTGCTTGTCGAGGCTGCCGAACTTCTTCACGGCGCCGTCGAAATCGCCCTTCTGCACCCGGGCAAGACCGTCGTTGTAGATCTCTTCTGCAGGGGCATTCGCCACGATCTCGGGCTTGTAGGTCTCGCTCTTGTTGAACGGGTTCATCGACGCAAGGGATTCGCAGCCAGCGAGCCCCAGGGCGCAAACGCCGAGGATCAGAGCGCGGGCGGACGCGCCTTTCATACCTGAATAAGCCTTCGCGAACGACATGCCTCGCGGTCCTCCAAAAATCGTGCCCGATGTTTTAACGGTGCACCAGGGTTCTTTAGCCCAAGCATGGGGCCAGAGCCAAGCCCATACATGAGGGTTTACCCAATAGGAATTAAGAAAGCCTGCACGAAATCATGCGGCCAAAGGGCGCTTGGATCTTCGCTCAGGACGAGAGCCGCCCTGGGCGGCTCCTTTCGTCCTGCAGACGCGGGTGGCCTGACGATGCGCCATCCCGGAAGGCGCGAGCCCCGTTCCGGGACCGCCGCTCAGTGCATCTCGGGGGAGAGAACGGAAGCTGCCACGCTGCCGAGATCGGCATAAGCCGGCTCGCGACGGGGAACGGCGTCCACGATCGCATAGTTCGACCGGTTCGAGAACAGGGCTTCGAGCACCGAGAAGTTCATGCGGTGGCCGCCGCAATAGGACCGGTAGGTGCCGAGCAGCGGCAGGCCGGCGAGGGACAGGTCGCCGACCGCGTCAAGCAGCTTGTGGCGGACGAACTCGTCCGCGTAGCGCAGGCCCTCGGGGTTCATGACGCCGTCGTCGCCGATGGCGACCGTATTCTCCAGGGACGCGCCGAGGGCGAAGCCGGCGCTCCAGAGCTTCTCCACGTCGCGCATGAACCCGAAGGTGCGGGCGCGGGAAATTTCACGGCGGAAGACGGAGGGCGAAAGGTCGATGGCCTTGCGCTGGCGGCCGATCACCGGAGTGGGAAAATCGATCTCCACGTCCAGGCGGAAAGCGCGGTCGTTGGGAAGAAGCTCAGCAAAGGCCTTGCCCTGGGTGACGCGGACCGGCTTGAGAACCTTGAGATAGCGGCGGGTGGCGCCCTGCACCGCGACGCCGACCTGGTCGATGGCGTCGATGAAGGGGGCCGAGCTGCCGTCCAGGATCGGAACCTCCGGCCCGTCGATCTCGACGAGGACGTTGTCGATCCCGAGGCCGGACAGGGCCGCCATCAGGTGCTCGATCGTGGCCACGGCGCCGGTGTCCCGGTCACCGATCACGGTGCAGAGCTCGGTTGCGGTCACCGCCAGATGGCGGGCGTCGATCAGCCGATCCAGGCCACCGGCCAGGCCGGTGCGCAGGAAAGCAATACCATGGTTCGCTTCAGCCGGGTGAAGGATCATCTTCACTTCGTCCCCGGAATGAACTCCGGTTCCAACGAGGGTCACGGCAGCGCGAAGCGTGGTTTGCTGGCTTTGCTTCATTAGTCCTGAACCTCAACTACCCTTGTCGCCAAACTGAGCCGATTTCGCCGGGGAAGGTGCAGTTGCTGCTTGTGACTTCCGACCGGCAGGCTTCTCATTAGCGCTGCCCCTAAAACGTTGAGGCACCTTAGTCCCCCGGTCAGGCTAGGCCAAATCACGCTTTCTTACTTTGTGTTACAATTTGGATAACTCACAACCCATTGATATCAATAGATTTTTAACGAATAAGGCCCCCAGCCGGGTTCGGCTGGGGGCCCTTTTGTAACAGCTCTTACAGGCCGGTCAGGTCAAATCAGTTGGCCTGACGGCGCAGGAAGGCGGGAATCTCCAGCTGGTCGTCTTCCGAGTGGCCCCGGGGCGCAGGCGCCATCGGAGCCTGCTGGGGACGCTGCGCCTGGGCCGGCATGGGCCGACGGGCGTACTCGGCGTGAACCGAAGACATGGCCTGGCGCGGAGCCTCCTGGCGCGGCTCGGCGGGAGCGTGCTGGGTCTCTTCGCGGCGGCCGAAGCCGATGGTCGCGAGGCGCTGGATCAGCGACGGCTTGTGCTCGTGCGACGGCTCCTCGCCGCGGCTGGCGCGAATCTGATTCTGTGCCGGCATCGGCAGCTCGTCGATTCGCGGCATCCGGGCCGGGCGCATGGCGCGCTCCGCCTGCGGCGGGATGAAGGCGCCTTGCTCCATCGGCTCTTCGTAGACCTGGGCCTGAGGGGCGGGAGTCTCGTAGGCCACCGCCTGACGGGGCTGGGCCGGCGTCAGGACCACGTCGTCGCGGATCATGGGCTGCGGCGCAGGCTCGACCGGCTGGGCCGCGGCGATGGGTGCCGGTGCCGTAACGGGGGCGGAGGCCATGGCGGCCGTGCTCTGGGCCAGGATCGGAGCCGCCTTCACCGGTTCGGCTTGGGCGGCGGAGCGAAAGGTCGGCGTCGCCTGGGGCGTCGTGGCCCGGGCGCGGGCCTCGGCGCGCAGGCGCTCGGCCACCTCGGAGATGCGCTGCTCGGTGGCCGTCAGGTCGCCGCCGTTCTCCAGCATGGCGTGGTCGATGCCGGTCGCCACGACGGAGACGCGGATGATGCCTTCCAGGCTTTCGTCGAAGGTCGCGCCGAGGATGATGTTGGCATCCTGGTCCACTTCCTCGCGGATGCGGGTCGCGGCTTCGTCGAGTTCGTAGAGGGTGAGGTCGTTGCCGCCCGTGATCGAGATGAGCAGGCCGCGCGCGCCCTTCATCGACACGTCGTCGAGGAGCGGGTTCGCGATGGCCGCTTCGGCCGCCCGGATGGCGCGCTTCTCGCCCGAAGCCTCGCCCGTGCCCATCATGGCCTTGCCCATGCCGCGCATGACGGAGCGCACGTCGGCGAAGTCGAGGTTGATGAGGCCTTCCTTCACCATCAGGTCGGTGATGCAGGCGACGCCGGAATAGAGCACCTGGTCGGCCATGGCGAAGGCGTCCGCGAAGGTCGTCTTCTCGGTGGCGACGCGGAACAGGTTCTGGTTCGGGATCACGATGAGCGTGTCCACCGCCTGCTGCAGCTCGTTGATGCCGGCCTCGGCGAGACGCATGCGGCGCACGCCCTCGAACTGGAACGGCTTCGTGACGACGCCGACAGTCAGTATACCGAGCTCGCGGGCCGCCCGTGCCACGACGGGAGCCGCACCCGTGCCGGTGCCGCCGCCCATGCCGGCGGTGATGAACACCATGTGCGAGCCGGCGAGCTGATCGCGGATTTCGTCGATCACCTCTTCGGCGGCCGCGCGGCCGACTTCCGGCTGCGAGCCGGCGCCGAGGCCTTCCGTCACCTGAATGCCCATCTGGACCACGCGCTGCGCCTTGGACGAGGCCAGTGCCTGCGCGTCGGTGTTGGACACTACGAACTCGACGCCCTCCAGACCGGATTCAATCATGTTGTTCACGGCATTGCCGCCGGCACCGCCGACGCCGAAAACCGTGATGTGCGGCCTGAGTTCCCGGATGTCCGGAGCTTGCTGATTGATAGCCATGACCTGTGCCTCTTCTGGCCTTGTACTGATGAGCGTTTGGCGGACGCTGACCCTGGTTAACTTGAACTCATCACGATGGCCCGCCGCGCCAACGCGTTACTCGGTTTAAAAACTCTCGCGAATCCAGCGGCCCACTCGCGAGAAGTAGCCGTCGGTTCCCGTACTCTGAAACAAGCCGCTGGAGCGCGGCTCGAAATACTCGATATGTGCCACCTGCGGATAAACCAGGAGGCCGACCACCGCCGAAAAGGCAGGGCCCTTTGCCGCTTCAGGCAAGCCCTTGATGCCGAGCGGACGCCCGACACGAACCTGGCCCTGCAAGATGCGGCGCGCCGTTTCCGGCAGCCCGACGAGCTGGCTCGCGCCGCCCGTCAGCACGACCCGCCGTCCGGCCTGGGCCGCAAAGCCCGCGCCTTTCAACCGGTCGCGCACGAGTTCGAGAACTTCCTCGACCCGCGGCTTGATGATGCGAACGAGGTGCGACTTCGGCAGATGATTCGGAACGTCCCGTTCGTCCTCGTCGACCTGCGGCACCGCGATCATGTCCCGGTCATCCGCGCTCGACGTGATGGCGGAGCCGTAAAGAGTCTTGAGCCGTTCGGCTGCGGACACGCGGGTCGTGAGGCCGCGCGCGATGTCCATGGTCACGTGGTGACCGCCGACCGCGATGGCATCGGAATGAACCAGATGCCCGTTGGAGAAGATGCCGACGCTCGTGGTGCCGCCGCCCATGTCCACCACGGCGCAGCCCATGTCGGCCTCGTCGTCGACGAGAGCGGACAGGCCCGCCGCGTAAGGCGTGGCGATCACGGCCTCGACGCCGAGATGGCAGCGCTCGACCGCGAGCATCAGGTTGCGCGCCGCCGCCGCTTCCGACGTGACCACGTGCAGATCAGCACCGAGGCGCTCGCCGATCATGCCGGCGGGATCGACGATGTGATTCTGCCGGTCAAGCGAGAAGCCGGTCGGCAGGGCGTGCAGGACCGTCCGACCGCGACGCAGGTCGTAGCTCGACGCAGCATCGAGTACGCGATGGATGTCGCCGGAGCTCACCGCGCCGCGGACGGGGATATGCGCCTCGAAATGCTCGGACGCGAGGCGCCCGCCGGTGAGATTGACGATCACCGACTGGATCTCGACCTTCGCCATCCGCTCGGCGGCGTGCACCGCCTGGCGAATCGCCGTTTCGGCCGCTTCCAGATCGACGACCACGCCACCCTTGAGGCCCATGGAGCGCTGGTGGCCGATGCCGAGGATGCGCGCCACATGGGTGCGGCTGCGCAGAGCCTCGACCTCGTCGGCCGGCTTCAGTTCCGCCACGACGCAGACCACCTTGCTCGTTCCCACGTCGAGGACCGACAGGATGGCGCTCTTGCGCGCGGACAGCGGCTTCAGGCGTGGCGTCAAACCGTGACCCGAGAGACTCATGTATCGACCCCCTTGCCGCGCATTGGTTTCTTCTTGAGCGCCTCGGCGCGGGCCAGGGCTGCCTCTTCCGTCAGTCGGACGACGACGCGATCCGCCATGCGCAGATCGATCGCCAGCACGTCCTTTTCCAGAATCTTCTGCTCGTTCTCGAGCTTCACGAGACGGGCCAGCGCATCGGCCGCCCCGAGCTCCGGCAGGCGCACGTCCATGCCGTTGTCCATCTTCAGCGTCCAGCGCCGCCCGGCCACGAGGGTGCCCGCACGGATGCGGCCCTTGAGCGGGCCCGCGGCCCCGAGCAGCGCGAGATATTCCTTGCTGCGGGTGTTGGCGCCCTCGCCCACCACGAACGGCAGGTCGAGGTAGCGTTCGTCCTGCATCAGGTCGATGACCGTGCCGTCGGCGGCGATCACGAACAATTCGCCGTTGTTCTGCCAGACCCCGTGTGCCTCGCGCTCCGTGAGCGTGATGACGAGCTCGTTCGGATAGAGTTTGCGCACGGTCGCCGTCTTCACCATCGGCACGCGCTCGAGCCGCTCGCGCAAGTCGTTCACGTCGAGGAAGGCGAGCGACAGCTTCGAATTGATGCCGGCCGCGGCGAGAACTTCCTTCTCGGTCATCTGCGAGATGCCGGAGATCGTCACCTGATCGAGGCCGAGACCGACCGCCCGCGCGAGGGCATGGTGGGGCTCGCCGTATTCGCGGACGAAGCCGTCGATGTGGCCGCCCTGCCAGAGACCGAAGCCGACCACGGCGCCGAAGAAGCCGAGGGCAAGGCCCGTTCCGAGAAAGCGAGGAAGACGCCGCTCAAGCGGAACGCTGGCCGAACGCCGACGCACGCTGCGCGAGGAACCGAAGAATCTCGTGATTCGCGAGGGCTTCTTGAAGGGGGCGGCGCCCGCCCCCCGCTGACCGGGGGCAGAGCGCGCAACGACGAATCCGGCCGGGTAGGCCGTCATCGGTTGCAGGTAGCGTCCTCCACCATCCATTGCACAAGCTCGCCAAACGAATAGCCCGCGTGGGCTGCCAGTTCTGGCACCAAGCTCGTCTCGGTCATGCCGGGTTGGGTGTTGACCTCGAGAACAACGAGTTCCCCGGTCCCACCGGGAGTGTCGTCGTACCGCAAGTCGGCACGGCTGATTCCCCGACAGCCGAGCGCTTGATGCGCCGTTAACGCCAACTCTTGGACCTTTTGGTAAATATTCGGTTTAATTTCTGCCGGGAGGACGTGAATGGAGCCGCCCTTCACATATTTCGCATCGTAATCGTAGAAGACCCCTGTGGCAGGCTGGATATCGATGACCCCGAGAGCCCTGTCGCCCATGACCGCGCAGGTGAGCTCCCGGCCCGCAACATATGATTCTACAAGGACTTTTTCGCCGAAGGCCCAGTCTTCGCGGGTCAGTTCCTGGGGCGGATGGGAGCGGTCCTCGCGGACGATGATGACGCCGACGGACGAGCCTTCGTTGACCGGTTTGATCACGTATGGAGCCGGAAGAACGTGGCTTTTGGCCGCCTCCAGACGGTTAACAACTTTACCTTGGGGCACGGGAATGCCCGCCGCCGCCATGACCATTTTGGCCTTGTCCTTCTGCATGGCGAGTGCCGAGGCGAGGACGCCGGAATGGGTATAGGGAATTCTTAAGACTTCCAGCAGACCCTGGATGGTTCCATCCTCGCCGACCCGGCCATGGAGGGCGTTGAACACCACGTCGGGCGCGACGGCCTGCAGCACGGTGGCGATGTCGGGCTGCACGTCGATGGGGGTGACCTTGTAGCCCAGATCCTCCAGGGCCCCGCAGCAGGCCTTGCCCGATGCGAGGCTCACCGCGCGTTCCGCGGACCAGCCGCCATAGAGGATGGCAACGTGCTTCGCCATGGCTCTCTCCCCGTCATGCACCCGGCCGCTCCGGGATTGTCAATGAATGCTGCGAATCAGGCCTTCGCCAAGCCAACGCGCTTGATTTCCCATTCGAGCTCCACGCCCGTCATCTCGCGGACGCGGCGGCGCACCTCTTCCCCCAACCCTTCGATGTCGGCCGCGGAGGCGGAGCCGTGGTTGATGAGGAAGTTGCAGTGCATCTCCGACACCTGGGCATCGCCGATGCGAAGCCCACGGCAGCCCGCCGCATCGACCAGCTCCCAGGCCTTCCGGCCCGGCGGGTTCTTGAAGGTAGAGCCGCCCGTCCTTGTATTGACCGGCTGCGTGGAGGAGCGCGCCTCGGTGATGGCGTTCATCTCGGCCAGAATTTCTTCCGGATTGCCGGAACGGCCCTCGAACAAGGCTTCGGTGAAGATCACGTCGTCCGGCACGCCGGAATGGCGATAGGTGAAACCCATCTGCGCATTGGTGAAGCGCACCGTCTCGCCGGTCCGCGTGACGCCCTTCGCCTCGACGAGCACGTCCTTCGTCTCGCCACCATAGGCGCCGCCGTTCATGCGCAGAGCCCCGCCGATGGCGCCAGGGATGCCGCGCAGGAAGGACAGCCCGGCAATGCCGGCTTCCGCCGCAGCCCGCGCCACCTTCACATCTGGCGCACCGGCGCCGGCCCGCACGCGCAGACTCGGCTCGACCGACACCTCAGCGAAGCCTTTGCCCAAGCGGATGATCACGCCTTCCCAACCGCCGTCGCGGATGAGCAGGTTGGAGCCGAGGCCGACCACGAGAACCGGTATGGCGCGGTCGAGACGCTGCAGGAAATGCGCGAGATCCTCCGCGTCGGCCGGGGTGAACAGCACCTGCGCCGGTCCGCCCGTGCGAAACCACGACAGCGGCGCCGTCGGCGCATTGGCCTCCAGCTTGCCGCGCAGTTCGGGCATGGCGGCTTTCAGGCTGGGAACGATATCGGCAAACATCAGGCCGCCTTCTCGCCCAGAACCTCGAGCTCGCCCGGCAGGGCGTAGGCCCATTGGGTGATGTTGCCGGCGCCAAGGCAGATCACGTAATCGCCCGGTCTCGCCACGCCCTTGATGAGGCCCGCGAGATCCTCGGACTTTTCGAGCGACATCACGTTGCGGTGGCCGCGCGCCTTGAGGCCCGACACGAGGCTGTCGCGGTCGGCGCCGGGAATGGGCTGCTCGCCCGCCGCGTAGACCGGCGCGACGACGACCGCGTCCGCATCGTTGAAGCAGGTGCAGAACTGGTCGAACAGGGACGACAGGCGCGAATAGCGGTGCGGCTGCACCACGGCGATGACTTGGCCCTCGGTCGAGGCGCGCGCGGCCTTGAGCACGGCGGCGATCTCGATGGGATGGTGGCCGTAATCGTCGAACACCGTGACGCCGTTCCACTCGCCCGTGCGGGTGAAGCGCCGCTTCACGCCGCCGAAGCCCGCGAGCGCCTTGCGGATCGCATCGGGCGTGACGCCGAGTTCGTGCGCGACCGCGATCGCCGCCGTGGCGTTGAGCGCGTTATGCGCGCCGGGCATCGGCAGCACGAGGTCTTCCAGCTCGAGGCGGAAGCCGGGACGGCGGTCGCGGATCATGACGCGGAACTTGGTCTGGCCGCCGCGCGGATCGACATCCATGATGCGCACGTCGGCCTGCGGGTTCTCGCCATAGGTGATGATGCGCCGGTCCTCGATGCGGCCCACGAGGTCCTGCACGGTCGGATGGTCGATGCACATCACGGCGAAACCGTAGAACGGGATCGAGTTGATGAAGGAGTGGAAGGCGTCCTTGATCGCGTCGTAGGTGCCGAAATGATCGAGGTGCTCGGCATCGATGTTGGTCACGATGGCCACGTCCGCCGGGAGCTTCAGGAAGGTGCCGTCGGATTCGTCCGCCTCCACCACCATCCACTGGCCGTCGCCCATGCGCGCATTGGTGCCGTAAGCGTTGATGATGCCGCCGTTGATGACCGTGGGATCGAGCCCGCCCGCATCGAGCAGCGTCGCGACCAGGGAGGTCGTCGTCGTCTTGCCGTGGGTGCCCGCCACCGCGACGCAGGACTTGAAGCGCATGAGTTCGGCCAGCATCTCGGCCCGGCGCACGACCGGCAGGCGCTTCTCGCGGGCGACGACCAGCTCCGGGTTGTCGCGCTTGATCGCGGTCGAGACCACGACGATCTCCGCATCCTCCACGTTCTCGGCCTTGTGGCCGATGAAGGTCCTGATGCCCTTATCGTTGAGGCGCCTGACGTTGTAATTGTCGGCCGCGTCCGAACCCTGAACCGTGTAACCCAGGTTGTGCATGACTTCGGCGATGCCCGACATGCCGATGCCGCCGATGCCGATGAAGTGAATGGGACCAAGCTTCGGCGGCAGTTTCATGGGTTTTTTCCGTTATTGTTCGAAGGGACAAGGGTGAGAACGGCCTGCGCCAGACGTTCCGCCGCATCCGTGATGCTGGCGCTATGTGCAGCGGCGGCGGCTCTGGTCAAGCGGTCAGGCTCTTGAAAAAAGAGCTGAATTTCCTGAGCCAGCCTCTCAGGGGTGAAGTCCGATTGCGGACAAACGATGGCAGCGCCCAGATCTCCCAGGGTTTTGGCGTTGGCCGCCTGGTCCTGATCGAGGGAGCCCGGCAGGGGCACGAGAATGGACGGACGGCCGATCACTGCGAGCTCCGCCACGGTCGAAGCGCCGGAGCGGGACACCACCAGACCGGCCTCGGCCAGCCGGTGCGGCAGGTCCTTGAAGAAAGGCTCGGCCTCGAATTGCACGCCCTGCCGCCGGTAGTGCGCCCGGACCCGATCCAGATCCTCGCCCCGGGCCTGCTGGGTAATGGCGACCCGCGCCCGCAGGTCGGCCGGCAGGCGCTCGACGGCGGGGGGCACCACATCGCTCATCACCCGGGCGCCCTGGCTCCCGCCGACGACGAGGAGACGGAGCTTGCCGTCGGAATCCAGGCCGGCATAGGGCTGCCGCGCGGCATCGAGCACGGCGGGGCGGATCGGGTTGCCGGTGTGAATGGTCTTGCCCGGCACGTTCGCCGGGACCCCCTTGATGCCGGCGAAGCCCGTGGCGATCACGGTGGCGCGGCGGGCGAGGAGCCGGTTGGCCCGTCCCATCACGCCGTTCGCCTCGTGGATCACCGTCGGCACCTTGAGGAAGGACGCGGCCAGGACGGGCGGCACGGTGGGATAGCCGCCGAAGCCGACGACCACGGCCGGCTTCATGGCGCGGATGAGGGAGGCGGCCTTCAGGGTCCCCCGCCCCAGCAGCAGCGCGGCCTTCACCATCTGCGGCAGCGAACGGCCGGACGGCGTGGCGGACGGGATCTCGACGATCTCGTCGGCCGGGAACGAGCCCGCATAGGCATTCGCGCGCTTGTCGGTGGCGAGCGCCACCCTGACGCCGGAGGCCTTCAGGGCGTTCGCCAGCGCTTCGGCCGGAAACAAATGACCGCCGGTCCCGCCGGCGGTCAGGAGGATGAGAGGAGCGTTCATCCGCGCGGCCAATCCTGATTGTACGTATCCATCATCTCGGCGCGCGGGCGCCGCCGCGTGAGCGCGATGAGGAAGCCCATGCCGAGCGCGAGCGAGAGCAGCGAAGAGCCGCCATAGGAGATGAACGGCAGCGTCATGCCCTTGGCGGGCATGAGGTGCACGTTCACCATCATGTTGATGCAGGCCTGCAGGCCGAACATGAAGATGAGGCCCGTGGCCGCGAGGCGGCAGAACGTATCCTCGCTGCGGCGCGCGAGCGTCAGGCCGCGCAGCACGATGAAGGCGAAGACGAGGAGCAGCGCGATGCACACGATGATGCCGAACTCTTCCGCCGTGACGGCGAAGATGAAGTCGGTATGGGCATCCGGCAGGATGCGCTTCACCGATCCCTCACCCGGGCCGCGTCCGAGCCAGCCGCCGCGGGCGAAGGATTCCATCGCCGTGTCGACCTGGAAGGTGTCGCCGGAATCCTTGTCGAGGAAGCGCTCGATGCGGGCGCGCACGTGCGGCAGGAATTCATAGGCCGCCACGATGCCGACAAGTCCCGCGCCGCCGAGGCCCATCACCCAGAACCAGTGCAGCCCGGCGATGAAGAACAGCCCGCACCACACGATGGTGACGAGCATGGTCTGGCCGAAATCGGGCTGGAGGATGAGCGGCACGATGGTGGCGGGCAGAAGGAGGAGCGCCAGAAGCGTGCCCGGCACGTCCTTGCGCCGCGCGCCTTCCGAGAAGGCCCAGGCGGAGAGGACCACGAAGGCGGGCTTCACGAATTCCGACGGCTGCAGGCCGAGCGGGCCGATCATGATCCAGCGATGCGCGCCCTTGATCTCGGGCCCGTACTGGAACGCCAGCAGGATGAGCGCCATGCCGATGGCATAGACCAGCAGCGCCAGGCGCCGGATGTGGCGCAGCGACAGGAACGAGACCGGGATCATGATGAACAGCGCCGGGATGAGGAACATCACCTGCCGGTTCACGAAGTGGAACGTGGAGAGCCCGAGGCGCTCCGCGACCGGCGGACCGCCCGCCATGAGGAAGACGAGGCCCGCCAGCATGAGGATGGCGAGACCTGCGAGGAGCAGACGGTCGACCGTCCACCACCAATCGCCGAAAGCCGAGCGTTCCGCGCGTGAGACCATCTTCAAGCCCCCTTGGCTTCGATGCCGGGTAGTGCCCGGACCAGATCGCGGAAGTGGTTTCCGCGCACTTCGTAATTGGGAAATTGATCGTAGGACGCGCAGGCCGGCGACAGCAGCACGACGGCGGGCGCGCCGAGCGCCCGCGCATCGGAGGCCGACTGCGCCACGGCCCTGTCGAGGGTTCCGCAAAGAACATGCGGAACGTCCGCACCGAGGGTCTTGGCGAACTCGTCGGAGGCGGCGCCGATGAGATAAGCCTTGCGGATCTTCGGGAAGTAGGATCTCAGCGGCTCGATGCCGCCTTCCTTCGCCTTGCCGCCGAGGATCCAGAAAATGGAATCGAACGACTTCAGCGCCTTCTCGGTGGAATCAGCGTTGGTGGCCTTCGAGTCGTTGATGAAGAGAGCGTCGCGGATTCGGCCGACCTCCTCCATGCGATGCGGCAGGCCGGGGAAGGTGGAGAGGCCGGACCGGATTGTCTCCGGAGACACGTTGAGGGCCAGGGCGACCGCGACCGCCGCGGCGGCGTTCTGCGCATTGTGCGCGCCACGCAAGGATCCGATTCCCGACAGGCCGGCCATGGGCGCAGCGTCGGTATCCGTCACGCCGACAAGCGTTTCCCCATCGGCGAAGACGCCCTTAGTGCCGAGCGGCTCGACCGAGACCCGCGCCACGTTCACGCCCCTGGCCTCGCAGGCCTCGGCGATCGCGCGGCTCATCGGATCGTCGACCCCGATGACGGCAAGCCCCGCCTTCGCGACCAGCCGCTCCTTGATGGCCGCATAGAGCTCCATCGTCCCATGCCGGTCGATATGATCGGGCGAGAGGTTGAGATGGACACCGATCGTGGGGGCCAGCGAAGGCGTCAGGTCGATCTGGAACGAGGAGCATTCGATCACGTGAATGCGGTCGTCGGACGGGGGCTCGAGCGACAGAATCGCCGTGCCGATATTCCCGCCCATTTGCACGTCGCGGCCGGCTTCGCGCAGGATATGCGCGATCAATGCCGTCGTGGTGGACTTGCCGTTGGTGCCGGTAATCGCCACGAACGGCGCGTTCGGCGCGATCTTCGCCCGCTCGCGGCAGAACAGCTCGATGTCGCCGATGATCTCGACGCCCGCCCCTTTCGCCAGCTTCGCCGACCAATGCGGCTCGGGATGCGTCAGCGGCACACCGGGCGAAAGGATGAAGGATGCGAAACGCGACCAATCCGCATGGCGTAGATCGGCAGTCTCGATGCCCTTGGCAGCGGTTTCCGCCATCTTGGCCGGATTGTCGTCGCAGGCGACCACGTGCGCACCGCCCGCCTTCAGGGCGAGCGCCGTCGCCAGCCCCGACCCGCCGAGCCCGAAGAGCGCGACCGTTTTGCCCGCGAAGGTGGTGACCGGGATCATGCGCCTTACCTCAGCTTGAGGGTGGCGAGGCCGGTGAGCGCCAGCACGACGGCGATGATCCAGAATCGGATTACCACCTGCGGCTCGGTCCAGCCCAGCTGCTCGAAATGGTGATGGATCGGTGCCATCTTGAAGACGCGCTTGCCGGTGAGCTTGAACGACGTGACCTGGATGATCACGGACATGATCTCCAGCACGAAGAGGCCGCCCACGATGGCGAGGACGAATTCATGCTTGGCGGCCACCGCGATGGTGCCGAGAAGACCGCCGAGGGCGAGCGAGCCCGTGTCGCCCATGAAGATCTGGGCCGGAGGCGCGTTGAACCAGAGGAAGCCAAGGCCCGCCCCGATGAGCGCGCCGCAGATGACCGCAAGCTCGCCGGTGCCGGGCACGAAGTGGATCTGCAGGTAGTTGGAGAACACCGCGTTACCGGTGAGATAGGCGATGAAGCCGAAGGTGCCGGCCGCGATCATCACGGGCACGATCGCGAGACCGTCGAGACCGTCGGTGATGTTGACCGCATTGCCGGCGCCGACGATCACGAAGCCTGCGAAGACGATGTAGAACCAGCCGAGATTGAAGATCAGTTCCTTCGAGAAGGGCAGCGCAAGCTTGTTCGCAAGCCCCGGCGTCGCCATGTAGGAGATCGCCAGGCAGGCGACCGCCGCGATCAGCGCCTCGATGGCGAGGCGCGAGCGGCCCGAGAAGCCCTTGTGCGACTGCTTCGTCACTTTCAGATAATCGTCGTAGAAGCCGATGGCCCCGAAGCCCACGGTGACGAACAGCACGACCCAGACATAGTGGTTCGCAAGGTTCGCCCACAGCAGCGTCGAGATCAGCACACCCGCCAGGATCATGAGGCCGCCCATGGTCGGCGTGCCGCGCTTGGTGAGAAGGTGCGATTGCGGTCCATCCTCGCGGATCGGCTGCCCCTTCCCCTGGCGCAGGCGCAGGAGCGAGATCATCCACGGGCCGAAGAGGAAGACGATCAGCAAGGCGGTCGCCGTCGCGCCGCCGGTGCGGAACGTGATGTAGCGGAAGATATTGAGCGGACTGAAATAGGGGCTGAGATCAGCCAACCAGGTTAACATCGATCATCCTTTCAGCGCGTTTGCCGTTGGGCTCGCGCCGTAACGTTCTTTCAGAGCTTTGACAACCAGGGCCATCTTCATGCTGAGCGAGCCCTTGACCGTAATTGCGTCGCCGGGGCGGACGGCCGCGCAGACCGCCTCGACCAGTTCGGCCGAGGTTTCGGCATGGGCGGCGACTTTGGCCTTCGGCAGCGCATCCACGAGGTTCTGCATCAGCGGGCCGGCTGCGAACAGAAGGTCGATCCTGTTCGCCTCGACGGCCTCCGCGAGCTCGGCGTGCAGACGGGGACCCGTTTCGCCCAGTTCCTTCATGTCGCCCAGGACGGCGATCCGCCGTGCGCCGCGCCCGAGTTCGACGGCTCCCAGATTGGCGAAGGCCGCGCGCATGGAAGCGGGATTGGCGTTGTAGCTCTCGTCGATCAGCAATGCCTCATCGTCGCCGAGGGCAAGCATGGTCCGCTCGCCGCGCCCGACCGGCGGCTTCAGCTCCGCGAACGAGAGCGCCACCAGGGCGAGGTCGGCGCCGAGGGCATGGGAGGCGGCGAGCACGCTCAGGGAATTGAGCGCGATATGCCGGCCTGCCGTGCCGATCCGGTAGGTCAGGGGCTGGCCGAAGATCGTCGCATCCACGATCGAGTGATCCGGCTTCACGATGATGCGGTGAGCCCGGATATCGGCCGCTTCATGCTCGCCGAAGGTGACCACGCGACCGGCCGGGGACGCAGTGGCATGGGCGCGCATGCGCTCGAAATAGGCGTTGTCGCGGTTGATGACCGCCGTGCCGCCGGGTTCCAGCCCTGAAAAGATTTCGCCCTTGGCATCGGCGATGCCCCACAGCGAGGGGAAGAACTCGATATGGACCGGCTCGACGGTGGTGATCACGGCCACGTGCGGGCGCACCATGCCGGTCAGCGGCAGGATCTCGTAGGCATGGTTCATGCCGATCTCGAACACGCCGAAAGCGGTCTCGCATGGCATGCGGGAAAGGGTCAGCGGCACGCCCCAATGGTTGTTGTAGGAAGCCACCGAGGCATGGGTCGCGCCCTGACGGGCGAGCGCGAGTCGCATGGCCTCCTTCGTGCCGGTCTTGCCCACGGAACCCGTGATGGCGACGATCTTCGCATTCGTGCGCCGACGCGCCGCGCGTCCGAGTTGGCGCATGGCTTCGAGCACGTCCGGCACGATGATGAGCCTGTCGGACTCCTTGAATGCGGGAGCCTTGTCCTCCGACACGACAGCCGCCGCTGCACCCTTCTCCAGGGCCGCCGCCACGAAATCGTGCCCGTCGTGCACGTCGCCCTTGATGGCGAAGTAAAGATCGCCGGGCTCCAGGGTCCGCGTGTCGATGGACGCGCCTGTCGCCTGTGCAAAGCCACCACCGACGCGGGCGCCGGTGGCGGCTAGGATTTCATCCAAGGTCCAAAGGGGCGAACTCATCCCTGCCTCTCCGCAATAGCCGCCCGGACCTCTTCGTGATCCGAGAACGGCAGGGTCCGGTCGCCGATGATTTGGCCCGTTTCATGACCTTTGCCGGCCACGACCAGAATATCGCCCTGCCGAAGCTCCTTCACGGCCGTGCGAATGGCCTCGGCCCGGTCGCCGATCTCCCGCGCGCCGGGCGCGGCTTTCAGGACTTCGGCCCGAATGGCGGCCGGATCCTCGGATCGAGGATTATCGTCCGTGACGATGACTATATCCGCCTTCTCGGAGGCGATGCGACCCATGAGCGGACGCTTTCCCCGGTCCCGGTCGCCGCCGCAGCCGACGATGCAGACGAGACGGCCCTTCACGAAAGGACGCAGGGCATCGAGTACATGAGCGAGCGCGTCGGGCTTGTGCGCGTAATCGACGATGCAGATCGCGCCATCGACCTCGCCCACCTGCTCCAGGCGGCCAGACACGCCCTTGAGGGTCTTGAAGCCCTCCAGCACCTCCTCGGCCCTCCCCTCGCCTTCGACCGCAAGAACGAGGCCCGCCGCCACGAGGGCGTTTTCGACCTGGAAGGCTCCGAGCAGCGGGAGCGTCGTGCGGATGGTCTTTCCGAACGCCTCGACGGTGAGCGCCTGGGTGAAACCCTCGGTGCAGGCTTCGACGAGACGGATCGTCTCGCCCATGCTCCCCGTGGTGATGAGCGTCAGCCCGCGGTCACGCGCGCCCTGCAGGAAGACATCCGAATAGGGTCCGTCCGCATTGATGATGGCGGGCGCGTCGCCAGGCAGAAGCGTATCGAACAGGCGCATCTTCGCCTTGGCATAGGCTTCCGTCGTCGCGTGGTAATCGAGATGATCGCGGCCGAGATTGGTGAAGCCCGCAGCCTGAAGGCGCACGCCGTCGAGGCGGCGCTGATCGATGCCGTGCGAGGACGCTTCCATGGCAAGGCGCGTGACGCCGTCACGGGCCAGCCGGTCGAAGCTCTCGTGCAGGGAAATCGGATCCGGCGTCGTGAGCGAGCCATAGGCGGCGCCGTCGGACGTGATGATGCCGAGCGTGCCGACGCTCGCAGACTTGTATCCCAGATGAGCGAAGAGCTGGCGCGTGAAATCGGCCACCGAGCTCTTGCCGCTCGTCCCCGTGACGGCCACGACCTTCTCCGGCTGCCCCGGATAGAAGCGTGCTGCCGCGAGAGCCAGCGTGCGACGCACGTCGTCAACCTGAACATAGGCGACATGGGAAGGCAGATCGGCAGGACGCGCGGCCTCGCCGACGATCGCGACCGCGCCGGCCGCCACTGCCTGCGGCACGAAGCTCATGCCGTCCACCTTCGTGCCGGGCACGGCGAAGAACAGGGTTCCCTTCTCCACCTTGCGGCTGTCGGAGGCGATCTTCGAAACGGCAAGAGGGGCATGTTCATGCCCCTGTGCTTCAACGATCAGGTCGCCGAGTTGCTTGGTCTTTTCGTTCATCGATTGCTGCCCCAGGCGCCCAAGCGCGACATCAGCGGGAATGGCTGCGACGGTGCCTCGAAACGCGGCGGCACGCCGAGCATCGGGGCCACGCGCTCCACGATGTTGCCGGTCACCGGGCCGGCATTCCAGCCCGCGGTCGAGAACCCATAGGTTCCCTCCACGGCCTGAGGCTCATCCATGATGGTGAGGAACACGTATTTCGGCTTGTCGGCCGGAACCACCGCCGTGAAGGTGGTGAAGTTCTTGTTCTTGGAATAGCGGCCGTTGATCACCTTCTCGGCCGTGCCGGTCTTGCCGCCCACGAAGAAGCCCGCGATGGCCGCTGAGCTGGCCGAGCCTTCCGGCACCGATGCGTTGAGACGCATGACGTAGCGCATGGCCTCACTGGTCTCGGGCTTGATCACCTGCAGGGCATTCTGCCTCGCCTCGGCCTCGGTGCGCTTCAGGAAAGTCGGCTTGATCAGCACGCCGCCATTGACCAGAGCGCCGACGGCCATGAGCGCCTGCAAGGGCGCGACCGCGAGGCCGTGGCCGAACGCGATGGTCATGGTGTTGAGTTCGCCCCAGCGCGGCGGAATGATCGGCAGGGCGCTTTCGGGCAGCTCGGTCTCAAGGCGCGAGAGCTGGCCCATCTTGCGCAGGAACGTCTTGTGACCTTCCACGCCGATGCCGAGCGCCATGCGCGCGGTGCCGATGTTGGAGGAGTGCACGAAGACCTCCGGCGTGGTGAGCACCCGGTGCGTGGCATGGTAATCGCCGATGGTGAACTTGCCGTAGCGCAGCCCGGAGCGCGCATCGAAGGTCGAGTTGATGTTGTACTTGCCGGAATCGAGCGCCATCGCGACCGTCAACGCCTTGAAGGTCGAGCCCATCTCGAACACGCCGACATTGATGCGGTTGATCCGGTCCTTGTCGAGTGCATCCACCGGGTTGTTGGGATCGTAGTCCGGCAGCGACACGAGGGCGATGATCTCGCCGGTGTTCACGTCCAGGATCGCGCCCGCCGTGGCCTTGGCCTTGAACTTCGCCATGCCCTTCACGAGTTCGTCGCGCAGGGCATGCTGCACGCGTAGATCGAGGGACAGCTGAACCGGCTTCAGGTCGGCGGCGGAGATGTTGAAACCCGCGCCGTTGAGATCCTGCAGCCCCATGCTGTCGATGTATTTCTCCATCCCGGCGATGCCGACATTGTCCACGTTGGCGAAGCCGAGCACGTGGGCGGCGGCTTCCGCATTGGGATAGATGCGCTTGTTCTCCGGCAGGAATCCGATGCCGGGAATGCCGAGGCGATGCACTTCCGCCTGCTGGCGCGGCGTGATCTCGCGCTTGACCCAGACGAAACCCTTTTTGGTGCCGAGCTTGTTGCGAAGATCCGTGGCATCGAGATCGGGCAGGACGGCGGTGAGAAGCTCGACCGCCTCGTCCTTGTCGATGATGTTGCGCGGCTCAGCGAACACCGACACCATCTTCACGTCGGTCGCCAGGATCTCGCCGTTGCGGTCGACGATGTCGGGGCGGGCGGCGGAAATTTCCGACGAAGCCGCGCGGCGTACCTCGCTCGTGTTCTCGCTCGTGACGGCGAGAAAGACGAGGCGTCCGCCGATGAGGCTGAATAGCCCGACGAAGCACGCGGCCGCGAGGCCCACGCGCGAGGTGCTCTTGTCGTGACGCAGACGGAACAGCTCGCGGGCGTGACCGAGGATGCCACGCTTCGGACGTCGCGCGGAAGCACGCGGCGATGCGCCGTTCGCGTCTTCGACCATCGGGTCGGTTCCGTAGGTGGCATCCACCTGCGGGTTCGCGTCGTCGGGAAGGTTCTTACCCTGCCATTCGGTTTGGGGCTCTTGCAACACGAGGCTCACCGTCTAGGGGTTTGGGTCGTCGGGGTGCGGGCGTCCGAATTCTTGTCCTTCGGCGTCGAGGTCGGCCCAAGAAGGCCGAGCGCTTCGAGCTTGCGGCCGATCTCGTCCTCGCGGGACGGACGGTTCGGCAGCTCGGACAGGCGCGCAAGCTGCTGGATCTTCAGCGGCTGCAGGTCGAGATGCTTGTCGGCGGCTTCCTGCAGGCGGTCGGGGCGGTCGAGATATTGCCACTCGGCCTGCAGAACCGCGATGGCCTCACGCTCGCGTTGCAGCTTGGTCTTCAGCTTCGCGACCTGCTCGGCATAATAGAGCGTGTCGTACTTGATCGAATAGGCATAGCCTGCCGATGCGATGAGAGCGGAAATCGCGATGATGTGGAGCAGCCGGATCATCGGCGCCCTCCCCGTTTTTCAGCCGTGTGCGGCAGCTCGGCCAGCATGGCGATGGCGCTCAAAGGCTCCTGCGGCGGCGTGCTCGTGCGCGCGCCGGCCCGAAGTTTCGCCGAACGCGCCCGCGGGTTGCGCGCCATTTCCTGCTCGCTCGGACCGACGGGACCTCGAGTCACCGCATCGAAAGTCGGCTCCGGTGCGGCGGCCGTCGGCAGATGGCGCGAGCCCGTGGCCGCGCGGCCGGTGCGGGCCGCGAAGAACTGCTTCACGATGCGGTCCTCCAGCGAATGGAACGTGACGACCACGAGGCGGCCGCCGGGCGTCAGGATGCGCTCGGCCGCATGCAGGGCGCGCACCAATTCGCCGAGCTCGTCGTTCACCGCGATGCGAAGCCCCTGGAACACCCGCGTCGCCGGATGGATGCCGCCGGGCTCCTGCCGGATCAGCGACGCGACGAGGTCGGCCAGTTGACGCGTGGTCTCGAACGGCTGGCGGCGGCGCATCTCGATGATGGCGCGCGCCACCGCGCGGGCGCGGCGCTCCTCGCCGTAATGGTAGAAGATGTCCGCAAGCTCGGCCTCCGAGGATTCGTTCACGAGATCGGCTGCGCTCGGACCGCTCTGTTCCATGCGCATGTCGAGCGGGCCCTCGTTGCGGAACGAAAAGCCGCGCTCGGCCTGGTCGAGCTGCATGGACGATACGCCGATGTCGAGAACGACGCCGTCGACGCTCTCGAAGCCCTGCTCACGCGCGACATCGTCGAGATCGCCGAAACGGCCCGGGACGAGCATCAGGCGTTTCTTGAATTTGGCCGCAAGAGAAGCGCCGCCCGCGATCGCATCGGGATCGCGGTCGATGGCAACGACCTTGTTCTGGGGATGTCCGTCGAGAATGGCGCGGGTATAACCGCCTGCGCCGAATGTGCCGTCGATGAAAGTGCCGCCGCGCTTGACATCGAGAGCTGTGCACACCTCCTCCAGGAGAACAGGAACGTGACGGGACGGTCCGCCAGCGGCTCCGGCTCCTGGGCCGTCGCCGCGCCCCATCATCGCTCCCGTACTCCTGGTGAGGTGTTCAGCACTAACCTTGGCTCCATGACTCGGCTTCCCAATGCTTTCTTCAGGTCTCGGACCTTCGTGCGCGCCTCCTCCAAGTGCGCACGGAAGCGCTCGGGCTCCCAAATCTGGAACTTGTGACCAAGTCCGACGAACGTCACCGTATCGCCGATCCCGGCATGCACTTTTACCGTGTCCGTCAGGATGACACGCCCCTCCGGATCGACCTTCAGAATTTCGCTTGTCCCGAACAACGCCGTCGACAGCTGATCCCGCTCGTCCGAATAGGGCGACAGCGTCGACAAGAACGCATCGATTTCGTTCAGAAGCGTGTTGCCGCCCGCGTCCAATGCCTGCGCGTCGAGCGCCGGATGGACGTAGAGCCCCTCGAATCCATCCTTGGCCAATACGGCCCGGAAGGATGCCGGGATCGAGACGCGACCCTTCGAATCCAACTTGTTGGTGAAATTGGACACGAAGCGGTTCATTGGCCGCAGCTCGCACGCTCCTGATTGTCAGCCCCCAGGCGGATCTCGCGGATCCACCACCCGCGGCCGGTGATGACGCTACTTCCCGAAACCGAACGTCAGCATTTCTTGAGTGCTTGACGCCCCCTTCGGAAGACACCGTCGACGGGATGGTTTGGGATAACATGGGAGAATATGGGCGTCAACGGAACGGGGATGGGGCACACGCCTCGCGGCATGCATTCCCCATGAGACGCATTTACGGTTAATGAATCGTAAGCGACGCAACGGTTTGCGCCGCTTTCATGCAAATTTCGGCCTGTGGATAGATGGGGTCAGCCGGCCTGTAAGCCGGGTTCTGTAGGGCCCAAAGTCTAAGACCTTGGACGTGGCGGCCATTCCTCTGGGACGATCATTGCTGAACGCCTCAAGCAACCAACCCGGACGACGAGCCTGGAAGCAGGCCTGGCGCGAACGCCTGTCGTCCCTATTCGGTTTTGCTCCTGGTGGGGTTTACCATGCCGTCCGCATTGCTGCGTCCGCGGTGCGCTCTTACCGCACCCTTTCACCCTTACCCCGAGGTCCGAGGACCTTTGTGGGGCGGTCTGCTCTCTGTGGCACTTTCCCTAGGGTTGCCCCCGCCGGACGTTATCCGGCACCTTGCTTCCATGGAGCCCGGACTTTCCTCCCCGAGCATAAGCTCGAAGCGGCCGCCCGGCCAGCTGACGAGGGGGATGTGGTGCAAAAGACGCCCCCGCGTCAAGGCCGAAGGTTACTCGGCCGCGGCGGTCAGCACCTTCACCTTCGCGCAATAGGCGCGCGAGGCGCTCGTCATGGTGGTCGTCCGGTGCCCGAACTGATAGCGCAGGATCGTGCCGCAGGTGTCGCCGCCGGCGAGCTTGTAAGCCCTGGCGAGGTACTTCAGCCCGTAACGCAGATTGGTTTCCGCATCGAGAAGACCTGCGGCCGGCCCTTGGTAGCCGAGGGATTGCGCGGTGCGGACATTGATTTGCGTCAGCCCCAAATGCGCGCCGTTGCGCGCGCCTGCGTTGTAGCGGCTCTCGAGCCGCACGACCGCATCGGCGAGTTGGTACGGCAAACCATTTTCGGACGCGTAGCGCGCGATCAGCGGCTTGAGAGCACTGGCTTTGGCCGCATCGGCCCGCCCGGAGCGGGAAAGCCCCGACAGATCGACCGGAAGCGCCGAGGTCTCCTCGACGCCGGCCTCCTCCTCGTCCGCGGCAGCCTTGGCGGCGACGACCGGAGGCGCCTCGGAGACCTTCGCGGCTTTGGCCGCTTCCTTGGCCTTCTTGGCATCGCCCTTGGCCGCCTTGCCTGATTTTGCCGCCTTGGCGGCCTCGGCCGCCTCCTCCGCCTCGATGGCAGCCTGCTCTTCCTTGAGGGCGGCTTCGGCGGCCTTCTGCTCCTCGATCTGCGCGCGGACGAGTTCCTCGGCGTCCTGCGGCGAAATCAGGGTGTTTTCCGCTCGCGCCTGCGGCGCAAGACCAAGCGTAGCCAGGCTTATGATGACGGCCGCCACCGTTCTCAAATCACGCTGCCAAGTCATATGCAAACTCCAGACGGCATAGGCCGTAGAGCGGCGGTGGGTGGTGGCGAAATAAGGCAAAGTTGTGACTCGGCAAGTCGCAATCATGTCCACGCAATGCTTAAGCTAGACGCTCCAGTCCGATGAAATCGAGGCTGGACAAGGCAGAAATAGCCTGAGAGCGACGCGAAAAATTATTCGTTCCTCTTACGCGCAGGAAACGCCGTTCGCTGCAAATAAGGCAGCTTCACGAATCAAAGATACGAAATTACGTATCGATATCCTGGGCCTGTCATCCAGAGGGAATATCGATGAAGACCATAATCATAGCAGCCGGCGCTGCAGCGCTCGTCCTTTCGTTGACCGCCTGCAACACGCCGGGAGAACGCGCGCTCGGCGGAGGCGCCATCGGGGGTCTCGCCGGAGCGGCCATCGGCGGCCTGGCGACCGGGCATGCGAGCGGCGCTCTTGCCGGCGCGGCGATCGGCGCCGCCGGCGGCGCCGTGGTCGGGGCCGCGTCCACGCCCGAACCCGAGCCCGTCTACGTCCAAGAGCCTGTGCCGGCAGCGCCGATCCGCAGCGGAATGCCTCCATCCGGCCAAGGCCGGGTTGACCAAGGCAACCGCGCCTGGTCGCCCAAGGACTGCAAGTACGGTACCATGGTGCACCACGGTTCCGTGGTTTGTTCCCCTTGACTCCCCATGGAACCGATCGGCTAGGAAACAGTTGGCAGTAAGGCTAAGCTAACTTGCTCAAGCTTTCTCCAATTTGTCTGTCGCTGACCAAGAGGACACGTCCATGAAGAAAATCATCACCGCTGTCGCCGCGGGTGCTCTCACCCTCTCGATCGCCGCCTGCAACACGCCGGGCGAACGCGCCGTCGGTGGTGCCGCAGTGGGCGGCCTTGCCGGTGCGGCCATCGGCGGTGCTGCCACGGGTCGTGGAAGCGGCGCTCTGGCGGGCGCGGCCATCGGTGCTGCCGGCGGTGCCATCGTGGGTGCGGCGACGGCTCCCGGCCGTCCGGCTTGCCCCTACGGCACGTACCAGGACGTCTACGGCAACGTTTACTGCCGCTGATCGCGCATCACAGACCGAATTTGAGGGGCCGGGACATTCCCGGCCCCTTTTCTTTTGCCCGCACTTGAGATTACGACTGAACGTAAGATGATTCAGTCGATTTGGGGTAAGCTGGGTGGCGCCGGCATCGGACTCGCGTTGGGCGGGCCGATCGGCGCCCTCCTGGGTGGCGTCGCCGGCCACGTTCTCATTGACCGCGAAGGTGCTCTCTTCGGGAAGCCGCCCCGCGACGTGCTCTTCACCATGGGTCTCGTGGCCCTCGCGGCCAAGATGGCGAAGGCCGATGGCGTCGTGGTCGACGTGGAGGTCCGGGCCTTCGAGCAGATCGTCGACGTTCCGGAAAGCGAGCACGACAAGGTGGAGCGCCTGTTCAACCTCGCCATCCAGACCACGGACGGCTTCGAGGCCTATGCCCGCCAGATCGGCGATGCCTTCAAGGACGAGCCCGCCCTGCTCGAGGACGTGCTCGACGGCCTGTTCCACATCGCCAAGGCGGACGAAGCCATCCACGAGGCGGAATACGCCTACCTCAAAGACGTGGCGACGATCTTCGCCTTTTCCGATCAGGATTTCGCGCGCATCGCCGCCCGCCACGTGCTGCGCGCCGACGATCCCTATCTCATTCTTCAGGCGGACCGGAGCATGAGCGACGAGGAGCTGAAGCGGCATTATCGCCGGCTCGTGGCCGAGAACCATCCCGACCGGGAGATCGCCCGCGGCCTGCCCCCCGAGGCCGTCAAGATCGCGACCGAGCGCGTAGCCGCCATCAACGCCGCCTGGGAAAGCATCGCGGCCGAGCGGAACATCAGGTGACCGCATGAGCGCTCTTTCCCCGGAAAGCCCGATCGCCAGCAAGGTGTTTCCGTCGCCCAACCATGGGGAGCGCAAGGACGCGCAGCGCCCCAGCATGGTCATTCTCCACTACACGGGGATGCCGGACGAGGGCGAGGCCCTGCAATGGCTGTGCAATCCCGTATCCCAGGTCTCCGCCCATTATTTCGTGTTCGGCGACGGGCGCGTGCTCCAGCTCGTTCCGGAGATGCGCCGGGCCTGGCATGCGGGCCTCTCCTCCTGGGACGGCGTGACCGACATCAATTCCTGCTCGATCGGCATCGAGATCGCCAATCCCGGACACCCGGGCGGCCTGCCTCCGTTCCCCGATGCGCAGATCGAAAGCGTCGCCGCTCTGACGAAGGACATCGTCACCCGCTGGCGCATCCCCCAGACGCGGGTGCTCGGGCATTCCGACGTCGCGCCCGGCCGCAAGGTCGATCCGGGCGAGCTTTTCCCCTGGCGGCGCCTGCACGAGGCGGGGGTAGGCCATTGGGTCGCACCGTCGGCCACGAGCGATGGCCGCTTCTTCTCGCGCGGCGACCAGGGCATGCCGATCGAAGCCTTGCAGGCGATGCTCGCCATGTACGGCTACAGCGTGAGGATCAACGGCGTCTTCGACGAGGACACGGAGAAGGTCGTCGCCGCTTTCCAGCGCCATTTCCGGCCCGAGCGCGTCGACGGCGTCGCGGACGCCTCGACCATCATGACCCTGCGCAACCTGATCGCCACCCGGCCGCAGGTTGCCGCATGACGAAGAGTTAACTCGTCACGCCCCGGGAAATCGGCCACAATCCGCCATCATGATATTTCGTAGGGCGGAGAGGATTTTTCTGTGCGTCGCGTCTGGTTGTGGTTGATCGGCATCGTGCTCGTGGCGGGCGTGCTCGGTTTCGTGCTGTGGAAGCCCACGGGGAGCAGCGCGTCCGATCAGGCCTATCGCCTCGGCGTGGTGGATCGCGGCGCCATCACGGCGAGCGTCCGCGCCACCGGCACGCTCAATCCCGTCACGACCGTGCTCGTAGGCTCCCAGCTCTCGGGCCAGGTGGTCGAGATCCTGGCCGACTACAACACGCCCGTGAAGGAAGGCCAGGTCGTCGCCCGCCTCTATGCGGAGCAGATCAAGTCGCGCCGCGACGCGGCCCTTGCGGATCTCGCCCAGGCAAGGGCGGATCTCGACACCAAGCGCGCCCAGATCGACAAGGCGCAATCGGCGCTGCAGCGGTCCGAGGCGCAGGCGAACGACCTCGCCGCGCAGCGCGACCGGGCGCGCGCCCAGCTCACGGAGGCCCAGCGCAACCTCGACCGGCAGCGGGAGCTGACCACCCGCGCGGTGGGGACACAGACGGCTCTCGAGCAGGCCGGAACGCAGCTCGACGTCCAGAAGGCGAATCTCGCCTCGGCGGAGGCGCAGATCGCGTCGAACAAGGCGGAGACCGACGGGCTCAAGGCCGACCTCGCGCTGGCCGAGGCGAACCTGAAATCGGCAGAGGCGATGATCCTGCAGCGGCAGGCGAAGCTGAAGGATATCGAGATCGATCTCGCGCGCACCGACATCAAGTCCCCGGTCGACGGCGTCGTGATCCAGCGCGACATCGAGCTCGGCCAGACCGTCGCGGCCTCGCTCTCCGCCCCCACCCTGTTCACCATCGCGCAGGACCTGAGGGAGATCGACATCTACGCCAATATCGACGAGGCGGATGTGGGACGTCTCAAGGACGGGCAGAAGGTGAGCTTCACCGTCAACGCCTATCCGAACCGCACCTTCGAGGGCATTGTGCGCATGGTGCGCCTGTCCGCCCAGACGGTGCAGAACGTGGTAACCTACACGGCCGTCATCGGCGTGAGGAACAGAGACCAGGCCCTTCTCCCCGGCATGACGGCGAACCTCCAGATCGTCACGGACGAGCGCGAGGACGTGCTGCGCGTGCCGAACGCGGCCCTGCGCTACCGGCCGCCCGTCTCCGTCGTGTCGAGCGGCTCGGCGAATGCCGCGCAGGACGGCCAGCCTCGGCGGCGCGCAGGCGGCCGCGATGCGCAGATGCAGACGGACGAAGGCACGAGCGGACGCATCTACCGCGTCGGGCAGGACGGCAATCCCCAAGTCGTGCATGTCCGCCTCGGCGCGACCGACGGGTCCTATACGGAGATCCTGCGCGGCGATGTGCCGGAAGGGGCGGCGGTGATCGTCGGCGCCCAGCGCGCAGGCGCGGGCGACGATGCCGGAGCCTCGTCCACCGGGCGACGCCCGCGCCCGCCGCGCATGTTCTAGGGGGCGCACCATGCCTCTCATCGAAACGCACGAACTCAGGCGGGTCTACGATCTCGACGCGGGCCGCGTCGTCGCCCTCGACGCCGTTTCGCTCGATATCGAGAAGGGCGATTTCGCCGCCGTGATGGGACCGTCCGGCTCGGGAAAATCGACCTTCATGAATCTCATCGGCTGCCTCGACAAGCCGACCAGCGGCCGGTACCGGCTGGCCGGCACGGCCGTCGAGAGCCTCGACGCGAACGGCCTTGCGCGCCTGCGCAACCGCGAGATCGGTTTCGTCTTCCAGCAGTTCAACCTGCTGCCGCGCGTCGATGCGCTCGGCAATGTCGAGCTGCCCATGGTCTATGCGGGTTTCGACCGCAGGACGCGCCGCGAGCGGGCCCTGCACGCGCTCGACCGCGTCGGTCTCGCCAAGCGCGCCCATCACCGGCCGATGCAATTGTCGGGCGGACAGCAGCAGCGCGTCGCCATCGCGCGGGCGCTCGTCAACAGCCCGAGCCTGCTCCTCGCCGACGAGCCCACCGGGGCGCTGGACAGCCGCACGGCGAACGAGATCATGGCCCTGTTTCAGGAGCTCAACCGCGAGGGCGTCACCATCGTGCTGGTCACGCACGATGCGGAGGTCGGCCGCCACGCGCACCGCCTCGTTCGGTTCCGGGACGGCCACGTGACCGAGGACCGGCGCCAGATCCCGGTCGATGCGCGCGCCCTTGCCAGGGAGGCCGCGGAATGAGGCTGATCGAAGCCATTCGCTCGGCGCTCTCGGCCATCATGGCCAATGCCCTGCGCAGCCTTCTGACCATGCTCGGCATCGTCATCGGCGTCGCGGCCGTCATCGCCATGGTGGCGATCGGATCGGGCGCGCGCAACCTCGTCGACAGCCAGATCCGCTCGCTCGGCGCGAACCTCGCCATCGTGACGCCCGGCAACGTGACCCAGGGCGGCGCAAGGCTCGGCGCCGGCGCGGCCTCCTCGCTCACGGACGAGGACGCCCACGCCATCCGGCGCGAGGTCGACGGCGTGGTGGCGGCCGCGCCCTTCGTGCAGGGCGGCACGCAGGTCGTGGCCGGCGGCAGCAACTGGGGCACACGCATCTACGGCATCGACGGCGACTGGTTCTCGGCCCGCGAATGGGACGTCGCCGCCGGCCGCACCTTCGATCCGGAGGAGGTCCGGCGCGGCGACATCGTCATCCTCCTCGGCCAGACGGTCGCGCGCAACCTCTTCGGCGAGGACGATCCCATCGGCCAGACCGTGCGCGTGCGCAACGTGCCCTTCCGCGTGATCGGCGTCATGGCACCGAAAGGCCAGTCGGCCTTCGGGCAGGACCAGGACGACGTCGTGTTCGTGCCTCTCGACGCGGGGCGTCGCCGCGTGATCGGGCGCAACTACGCCAAGGACGGATCCGTCGGCTCGATCTTCGTGAAGTTCGCCGACGAGAGCGACATCGAACCCGGCATCGCGAGCATGACGGAACTGCTGCGCCAGCGCCATCGCATCATTGGCGAGCAAGAAGACGATTTCTCGATCCGCAACCTGACGGAAATCGCCAACACCGCGTCCGCTTCGGCCAATACCCTGTCCATGCTCCTCGCCGCCGTCGCGGCCGTGTCGCTGCTCGTCGGCGGCATCGGCATCATGAACATCATGCTGGTGTCGGTGACGGAACGCACCCGCGAGATCGGCCTGCGCCTCGCGGTCGGGGCGCGTCCGCGCGACATCCTGAGCCAGTTCCTGATCGAGGCGACGACGCTGTCCACCATCGGCGGCGCGCTCGGCATCGGCCTCGGCGCGGGCGCCGCCTATCTCGTGGCGCAGCTCGCCGGCTGGCCCTCGCTGGTGTCGACGAACGCCATCATGATCGCCGTCGGCTTCTCGGCGCTGGTGGGCATCTTCTTCGGGTTCTATCCGGCGCAACGCGCGGCGAAGCTCGACCCGATCGAGGCGTTGCGGCGGGAGTGACCCTCCATCGTCATCTCCGCGAAGGCGGGGATCCTGACCAGGATGCGGCTCGAACTCCCTCTCCCTGAGGGAGAGGTATAACCCGCGCCGCACTCGTTCAGCGTCTCTGGATCTCGCTCAACGCGTCCGAGACATCAGTAAAGCGAGACTACTCCGCCGCCATCACGCGGTAGCTCGCCGGGTCGTAGTTGAGGATCGGGGCGAGCCAGCGTTCGACCTCCGCGATGCTCATGTCCTTGCGGGCCGCGTAATCCTCCACCTGATCGCGTTCGACCTTGGCGACGCCGAAGTAATAGGCGTCCGGATGCGACAGGTAGAGGCCCGACACGGAGGAGCCCGGCCACATGGCGTAGGACTCGGTGAGCGTCACGCCGATGCTGCCCTCGGCATTGAGCAGGCTGAACAGGGTCGCTTTCTCCGTATGGTCGGGCTGGGCCGGATAGCCGGGAGCCGGACGGATACCCTGGTACTCCTCGCCGATCAGGCCCTCGTTGCTGAGGTTCTCGTCGGACGCATAGCCCCAGAACTCCCGGCGCACACGCTCATGCATGCGCTCGGCAAAGGCTTCCGCGATGCGGTCGGCCAGGGCCTTCACCATGATCGAGCGGTAATCGTCGTTGGCGCGCTCGAAGCGTTCGGCGATGCGCACCTCCTCAATGCCGGAGGTCACGACGAAGGCACCGATCCAATCGGCCTTTCCGCTCTCGGCGGGAGCGATGAAATCGCTCAGGCAGAGATTGGGCTTGCCGTCGCGCTTCGAGAGCTGCTGGCGCAGGCCGTGGAAGGTCGCGAGCTGTTCCGTGCGGCTCTCGCCCGTATAGAGACGAATGTCGTCGCCGACCGCATTGGCGGGCCAGAATCCGATCACCGCCTTCGGGTTGAACCAGCGCTCGTCCACGAGCTGCTTGAGCATGCTTTGAGCATCCTCCCAGAGCTGCCGCGCGGCCTCGCCCTGCTTCTCGTCCTCGAGGATCGCCGGGAAGCGCCCCTTCAGCTCCCAGGTCTGGAAGAACGGCGTCCAGTCGATATAGGGCACGAGCTCGCCCACATCGTAGCTGCGGAACACGCGCGCGCCGGTAAAGCTGGGCTTGGGCGGCTGGTAGGACGCCCAGTCGGGCACGAACCTGTTGGCCCGCGCCTTCTCGATGGACAGGCGCTGCTTGTCGGCCTCAGACCGGGCATGGGCATCGGCCACCTTGCGATACTCGGAGCGCAGCGTCTCCACATAGCCGTCCTTCATGTCGGGCGACAGGAGCGACGACACGATGCCGACGGCGCGACTGGCATCCGTCACATAGACGGCCTGGCCCTTGTTGTAGTTCGGGTGGATCTTCACCGCCGTGTGCACGCGGCTCGTGGTGGCGCCGCCGATGAGGAGCGGAATGTCGAAGCCCTCGCGCTCCATCTCGCTTGCCACGTTCACCATCTCGTCCAGCGACGGCGTGATGAGGCCGGAAAGCCCGATCACGTCCACCTTCTCCTTGCGCGCCGTCTCCAGGATCTTCTGGGCCGGCACCATGACGCCGAGGTCGATGACCTCGTAGTTGTTGCAGGCGAGAACCACGCCCACGATGTTCTTGCCGATGTCGTGCACGTCGCCCTTCACGGTCGCCATGAGCACCTTGCCGGCGGCGGAGCGCCCGGTGTCGCCGGAGGCTTCCTTCTCGGCCTCCATGAACGGCATGAGATAGGCGACCGCCTGCTTCATGACGCGGGCGGATTTCACCACCTGCGGCAGGAACATCTTTCCGGCGCCGAAGAGATCGCCCACCACGTTCATGCCGGCCATGAGCGGCCCTTCGATCACGTGCAGCGGACGCTCGGCCGCCTGTCGGGCTTCTTCCGTGTCCTGCTCGATGAATTCAGTGATGCCGTTGACGAGCGCATGTTCGATCCGCTTGCCCACGGGCCAGGAGCGCCATTCGAGATCGGCGGCCTTCACGGCGCCCGCGCCGTCGCCCTTGAAGCGCGGCGCCGCCTCGAGCAGGCGCTCCGTTGCGTCGGGACGGCGATTGAGCACCACGTCCTCGCAGAGCTCGCGCAGCTCCGGATCGATCTCGTCGTAGACGGCGAGCTGACCGGCGTTCACGATGCCCATGTCCATGCCGACCTTGATGGCGTGGAACAGGAACACGGAATGCATGGCTTCGCGCACGGGCTCGTTGCCGCGGAACGAGAATGACAGGTTCGACACGCCGCCCGAGATATGGGCGTGCGGCAGCGTCTCGCGGATGATGCGCGTCGCCTCGATGAAGGCAACCCCGTAGCCGTTATGCTCCTCGATGCCGGTGGCGACCGCGAACACGTTCGGATCGAAGATGATGTCTTCCGGCGGGAACCCGACCTGCTCGGTCAGGATCTTGTAGGCGCGCGTGCAGATCTCGACCTTGCGCTCCAGCGTATCGGCCTGACCCTGCTCGTCGAAGGCCATGACGACGACGGCAGCGCCATAGGATCGACAGATCCGCGCGTGCTCGATGAAGGAATCCACACCCTCCTTCATGGAGATCGAGTTCACGATGGCCTTGCCCTGGATGCACTTGAGGCCGGCCTCGATCACGTGGAACTTGGACGAATCCACCATCACGGGAACGCGGGCGATGTCGGGTTCAGCCGCGACGAGGTTGAGGAACTCCACCATGGCCTTCTCGGAATCGAGCAAGCCTTCGTCCATGTTGACGTCGATGATCTGCGCGCCGTTCGCCACCTGATCGCGCGCCACGTCGAGGGCGGCGGCGTAATCGTTGTTGGTGATGAGCTTGCGGAACTTGGCGGAGCCCGTGACGTTCGTGCGCTCGCCCACATTCACGAAGGGAATGTCGGAAGTGAGCGTGAATGGCTCGAGGCCCGACAGGCGCATGAGCGGCTGCATCTTCGGCACGGAGCGCGGCGCCTTGCCTGCGACGGCTTCGGCAATGGCGCGGATATGATCCGGCGTCGTGCCGCAGCAGCCGCCGACCACGTTGACGAGACCGGCATCGGCGAATTCGGCAATCATCCGCGCCGTGGCTGCGGGGCTCTCGTCATAGAGGCCGAACTCGTTCGGCAATCCGGCATTTGGATAGGCGCAGACCAGGGTGTCGGCGACCTTGCCGATCTCCTGGATATGCGCGCGCATCTCGCGGGCGCCGAGGGCGCAGTTGAGTCCGATGGAGAAAGGCTCCGCATGGCGCACTGAATGCCAGAACGCCGTCGGCGTCTGGCCCGACAGCGTGCGGCCGGAGAGATCCGTGATCGTTCCCGAGATCATGACCGGGAGCTTCACGCCCTTCTCGGCGAAGACCTGGTGCGTCGCCACGATGGCGGCCTTGGCGTTGAGGGTGTCGAAGATCGTCTCGATCAGGATGATCTCGGCACCGCCGTCCACGAGCCCCCTCGCCTGCTCGGCGTAAGCCTCGCGCACCTGGTCGAAGGTCACGGCGCGGTAGCCGGGATTGTTCACGTCCGGCGAGATGGAGAGCGTACGGTTCGTCGGGCCGATGGCGCCGGCCACGAAGCGGCGGCGGCCGTCTTCCTTTTCCGCGATCAGCGCCGCTTCGCGGGCAAGCCGCGAACCCTCGAAGTTCAGCTCGTAGACGATCTCCTCCATGCCGTAATCGGCCTGCGCGATGGAGGTGCCGGAGAAGGTGTTCGTCTCCACGATGTCCGCGCCCGCGCGGAAGTAGTCGAGGTGCACGCTGCGCACCGCATCGGGCTGCGTGAGAATGAGCAGATCGTTGTTGCCCTTGACGTCCTGCTTCCAGTCCTTGAACCGCTCGCCGCGGAAATCCTCTTCCGAGAAGCGCGAGCGCTGCAGCTCCGTCCCCATCGCGCCGTCGAGCACGAGGATCCGCTTGGAGGCCGCTTCGCGCAGCGCCTTGATCACATCGGCACCATCGGCCGGACGAGGATTATACGCAGTCATTCGTTCTGTTCTCTTTTCACCGCGGTCGGACGGGCGCCGGCCGATGAAATTATTCGACATTACAAAAGTGAATGCCCGGCTCGGCCGGGCATCGGGATCGTCAGGCGGCCGCCTTCACGCTCTGTTCGCGCAGGCCGAGCAGATGGCAGATGGCATAGACCAGATCCGCGCGGTTCATGGTGTAGAAATGGAACTCGCTCACGCCGCGATCGAGCAGATCGAAGACCTGCTCGGCGGCGACGGCGGCGGCGATGAGTTTTCGCGTCTCCACGTCGTTCTCTAGGCCCTCGAAGCGCGCGGCGAGCCAGCCCGGAACGCTGGCGCCGGTCTTGGAGGCGAAGTTCGCGGTCTGCTTGAAGTTCTGCACCGGCACGATGCCGGGAACGATCGGGATGTCGATGCCCCGCGCGCGGACGCGGTCGAGATAGCGGAAGTACAGGTCGTTGTCGAAGAAGAACTGGGTGATGGCGCGGTCCGCGCCGCAATCGACCTTGCTCTTCAGGGCATCGATGTCCGCATCGAGCGAAGCGGCCTCGGGGTGCTTTTCCGGATAGGCGGAAACCGACACCTCGAAATCGCCGATGGCCTTGATGCCGGCGACGAGATCGCATGTCTGCCGGTAGCCGCCGGGGTGCGGCTCATAGGCCGTCCCGATGCCGCCGACCGGATCGCCGCGCAGGGCCACGATGTGGCGCACGCCTGCGTCCCAATAGGAGCGGACGACGTCGTTCACCTCCTCCTTCGTCGCGGCCACGCAGGTGAGATGCGCGGCAGGCTTGAGAGGGGTTTCCTTCAGGATGCGGGACACCGTGGCATGGGTGCGCTCGCGCGTGGAGCCGCCGGCGCCATAGGTCACGGAGACGAAGTGCGGATGAAGAGGAGCCAGACGCTGGATGGACGACCAGAGCGTCGTCTCCATCTCCGGCGTCTTCGGCGGAAAGAACTCGAACGAGACCTTGATGGGAGAGGCGTTCTGCCGGCTGGGGCGCAGGGCGAGCGGGGACATCAGGCGACCTCTCTGTCGGGTTCACTCAAAGGCCAATCCGTCACCACGCGGCGATCCTGGCCGAGCCAAAGGGATACGGTCAATTGCTCGTCGCCTTTTGCCGGCGGAGCGATCTCCCGGTTGAGGGTGCAGTCGAGGCCCGCCTCGTCGAGCCATCCGGCGACCTGGGCGGGCGCGAAACCGAGACGGCGATGGGCCTGGGCTTCGCGGAGGAATTCGAGGTTATGCGGGGCGAAATCGACCACCAGGATCCGCCCGCCCGGCGCCACGAGGCGGGCCGCCTCGCGGATCGCCCGCGCCGGATCGTCCAGGTAGTGCAGCACCTGGTGAATCACCACGAGGTCGAACGTGTCGCGCGGGAACGGAGGCGCATAGATGTCCCCCTGGCGCAGCTCGATACCGCGCAGGCCCGCCTTCTCGAGATTGGCCCTCGCCACCGAGAGCATCGCGTGGCTGGCATCGAGCCCGACCGTGCGGTTGGCTCTCGGAGCCAGCAGTTGCAGCATCCGCCCGGTGCCGGTGCCGAGATCGACGAGATTGCGGATCCTGGCCGACCCTAAGGCCTCCAGAACAGCAGCCTCGACCACGGTCTCGGGGGCATGCAGGGAGCGGATGCGATCCCAGTCCGGCGCCAGGCGGGAGAAGAAGGCCTGGGCGGCCTGCGAGCGCTGGGCCCGCACGCCGTCGAGGCGGGTCCGGTCCTCCAAAAGCTGCGGATCGGACCGGTCGAGGCTCTCCAGGGTCGGGCGGATGATCCGGAGGGCAATGCCCCGGTCGGTGAGCCGGAAGAAGGCCCAGGCCCCCTCCCGGTGCCGCTCCACGAGGCCGGCCTCGACCAGAAGCTTCAGGTGACGGGAGATTCGCGGCTGGGACTGCCCGAGGATGTCCGTGAGATCGGAGACCGAGAGCTCACCTTCGGTCAGCAACGCGAGGATGCGCAGGCGCGTCTCCTCGGCGGCTGCCCGAAGGACATCCAGGGTCAGGTCCAGCGATGGGGACGGATGGTCCGACACGGCCAAAACTCGCTCTTACATATAAAGATATATTTATGTCTATTTTAACGAGAGAGCAAGCGAATGGTTGGGCCCGGCCGTCTGATAGGAGATGCCATTCTCCTCTCGACGAAATGGCCGATTGGCGTGGGTGTGACAGGGGCCTTTGCCAGGAGATGTGGCAGCCGGTGCCGATCGGCTGCCACTCTGCATGACCTAACGGAATGGCGGTTCGTCGAAGCTGCGCAGCTTGCGCGAATGCAAGGACGACCGCTGGCCTTTCAGGATGTCGAGGGCCGAAAGTCCGATCATGAGATGCTCGCTCACCGCGCGCTCGTAGAAGGCATTGGCCGCGCCCGGCAGCTTGATCTCCCCGTGCAGCGGCTTGTCCGAGACGCAGAGCAGCGTCCCGTAGGGAACCCGAAGCCGGTAGCCCTGGGCCGCGATGGTGCCGCTCTCCATGTCCACCGCGATGGCGCGGGACAGGTTGATCTGGCGCCGTTCCTGGCTCCAGCGCAGCTCCCAGTTTCGGTCGTCGTAGGTCACGACCGTACCGGTGCGCAGGCGCCGTTTCAGCTCCTCGCCCCGTTCGCCAGTCACCTGCACCGCCGCATCCTGCAGGGCGACCTGGATTTCCGCGAGAGCCGGGATCGGGATTTCCGGAGGCACGGCGCTGTCGAGAATGTGGTCGCGCCGGAGATAGCCGTGGGCCAGCACGTAATCGCCGATGGATTGCGACTGGCGCAAGCCTCCGCAATGCCCGACCATGAGCCAGCAATGGGGCCTCAGCACCGCCAGATGATCGGTGATGTTCTTCGCGTTCGACGGACCGACGCCGATGTTGACGAGCGTCACCCCCTGCCCGTCCTTGCGCATGAGGTGATAGGCCGGCATCTGGAACCGGTGCCAGGGCGATGAGCCGATCAGTTCCTCGACGACGGTCTCGTCCAGCCCGCGCTCGATGGTGATGCCGCCCGGCAGCACGAGCCGGGTATAAGGCCCCTCCTCGTTCGCCATCTCCTTCACGGCCCAGCGGATGAACTGGTCCACGTAGCGATGATAGTTGGTCAGCAGGATCCAGGGCTGGACGCAGCGCCAGTCGCTGCCGGTGTAATGCACGAGACGGCGGAGCGAGTAATCGACCCGGGCGGCATCGAAGAGCGCCAAAGGCCGGGGTTCATCCTCATGGAAGACCCAGGTGCCGTCGGCGATCTCGTCGCCCACCTTGGCGAGAAGCGGCGTCGGGAAATGCTGGGCGAGTTCGGACGCCGAATGGGCTCCGCGGCCCAGCTCATCGCCGCGCTCGAAAACATAGGGATAAGGAATTTCCTGGTCGCTGACGCCAACCTCGATGGTGGCTCCGTAATCGCGCACCAGATAATTCAGCTGCTCCAGCAGATAGTTCCGGAAGAAGGCCGGCTGCGTGATCGTGGTCGCATAGACGCCCGGACCCTGGAACTTGGCATAGGCCCGCTGCTTGACCGGCGGCAGCGAGGTCGACCGGTAATCCAGCCGCAATTCCGGATAGCGGAAGCGGGACCGCTCGAACGGCGTGGGCGGCGTGCCGGTGGAAAAGAAATGATCCAGAGCCTTGCGCTGCGCCTCGATGGCGCTGTCATGAAGCGCGATGAGCCGCTCGACGGCTTCTTCAGGCGTGGCAACGGATTGGAAGGTGGAAATATGATCGGCAGGCACGTGGACTCTCTTCTTATGTCTCGTGCCTCAAGGGTCATACACCGTTTTGCGGAAGAACCCAACCGGGTTGGCAGAAGTTCGCCGTGAGAAGCCGAAACCTCAGGGCGAGGAGGCTCATGGAACAGGCGAAAACCGAAAGCCGAGCGTCGGTGCTGCGCGCATTTCAGTGAGGAGGGCCGGTGAAGCCCTCCTCGCTCAATTACTCGCAGACCTGATCCCGGCGAATGACGACCCTGCCCCAATCGTCCACGAAGCGGCGGCGCACCATGTAACAGGGAGGCGCATCATAGGCCGGTGAGCCGTAATAGGTCGGATAGGCCGAATTGCTTGGATAATCATAAGCAGGGCGTGAGGCCAATGCACCGAGTGCCAAGCCGCCGACCACACCGGCAGCCACAGCGCCACCGGCATCGTAGTCGCGATGGCGATAGGGACGATAACCGTAGCCGTAGTTCGGACGAACGACCCCATATGGCGTGGCATAGGATCCGTCGCGCCAGCGCCCTGTGCTTTCACCGGCATACGCCGGAGCGAAAGCCGCCAAAGCACCGCTCATTGTCAGAACGGCGCAGCCTGCAACCAGAACAACCTTGAACCGAGACATTTTCGCCTCCTGGCGGGAACGCACTTTGAACGCCAAAGCTGAAACAATTGCTTCGTTCCCAACCTCTGGAACAAGAATAGATGTCCCTCCCTGAACTCAGGATGAAAGCTTCAAGCAAGGAATTCGTAGCCGATCGGCAAAGCGATACGAAAAGAACGCGGGTGGGCCGATGCCCAGTCCCGCGTTCCACATGCTTACAAAAGAAGTCCGCCAGACCTTACCGCGAGAACTTCTTGTACTTGATCCGATGCGGGATCGTGGAATCCGTGCCGAGGCGACGCTTCTTGTCCTCCTCGTAATCGGCGAAGTTGCCCTCGAACCATTCCACGTGGCTGTCGCCCTCGAAGGCGAGGATGTGGGTGGCGATGCGGTCGAGGAACCAGCGGTCGTGCGAGATGATCACGGCGCAGCCCGCGTAATCCTCCAGCGCCTCTTCGAGCGCGCGAAGCGTATCCACGTCGAGGTCGTTGGTCGGCTCGTCGAGGAGCAGGACATTGGAGCCCGACTTCAGGATCTTGGCGAGGTGCACGCGGTTGCGCTCGCCGCCCGAGAGCACGCCGACCTTCTTCTGCTGATCGGAGCCCTTGAAGTTGAAGGCGCCGCAATAGGCGCGGGCGTTGATCTCGCGCTTGCCGAGATAGAGCACCTCGTTGCCACCCGAGATTTCCTCGTACAGCGTCTTGTTGGCATCGAGCGAGTCGCGGCTCTGGTCGACATAGCCGAGCTTCACGCTCTCGCCGATGCTGATCGAACCCTCGTCCGGCTGCTCCTGGCCCGTGATCATGCGGAAGAGCGTGGTCTTGCCGGCGCCGTTCGGGCCGATGACGCCGACGATGCCGCCGGGCGGCAGCTTGAACGACAGGCCATCGATGAGCAGCTTGTCGCCGAAGGCTTTCTTGAGGTTGTCGAACTCGATGACGTTGTTGCCCAGGCGCTCGGCGATCGGAATGATGATCTGAGCGGTCGTCGGGCCCTTCTCGTTGGCCTTGGCCACGAGCTCCTCATAGCGCTGGATACGGGCCTTCGACTTGGCCTGGCGGGCCTTCGGCGAGGCGGCAACCCATTCCCGCTCACGCTCGATGGTGCGCTGGTGAGCCGCTTCCTCGCGGCCCTCCTGCGCAAGGCGCTTCTGCTTCTGCTCCAGCCAGGAGGAGTAATTGCCCTCGTAGGGAATGCCCCGGCCGCGGTCGAGCTCGAGGATCCAGCCGGTCACGTTGTCGAGGAAGTAGCGGTCGTGGGTGACGATCAGGATCGCGCCCGGATAATTGCGCAGGTGCCCTTCGAGCCAGGCGGTCGTCTCGGCATCCAGGTGGTTGGTCGGCTCGTCGAGGAGCAGGAGTTCCGGCTGCTCCAGGAGCAGCTTGCACAGGGCGACGCGGCGGCGCTCGCCGCCCGAGAGCTTGTCCACCGACCAGTCGTCCGGCGGGCAGCGGAGGGCGTCCATGGCCTGATCGACCTGGGAATCGAGATCCCACAGGCCCTTGGCCTCGATCTCGTCCTGGAGACGGGTCATCTCGTCCGCCGTCTCCTCGGAATAGTTCATGGCGAGTTCGTTGTAGCGGTCGAGGATCGCCTTCTTGGCGGCCACGCCCTCCATGACGTTCTCGCGGACGTTCTTCGACGGGTCGAGCTGGGGCTCCTGGGGCAGGTAGCCGACCCGGGCGCCCTCGGCGACCCAGGCCTCGCCGGACCAGTCGGTGTCGGTTCCGGCCATGATGCGGAGCAGGGTCGACTTACCGGCGCCGTTGACGCCGAGCACGCCGATCTTCGCATCCGGGTAGAAGGAGAGATGAACGTTGTCCAAGACCTTCTTGCCGCCCGAATAGGTCTTGGAGAGGCCACGCATGTGGTAGATGAACTGTCGGGACACGGAAAAAGCCCTGCTTGATGGTCGGTTGAATGGGATTGGCTGTCAGTTATCAGGGGCAGCCTGCCGGGGCAAGGCGGGGGAGTGTCGCCAGCAGAGTTCCGGAAAGCCAGCACCTTAGGGCCCGCAGCTTGCGCTGCGAGCCTGTCAGGGTTCGAGGGTGGCGTGTCGGGCAGCCCGGCTCGCTTGTGAGTGAGAATGGAAGAGCCGAACTGCTCGTCCCGCACGGTTCTTTTAGGCGTTTAGACTTGGACCAGCACAGGGCTGCCAAGGGCCTCCGGCCCCAGGTGTGCGAGACCTGCGACCGGACCGTTCCCCACCCCACAACTGCGACGCCTCGCGAGCGCGCCCCTCGTCAGGTGAGGATGGGTAACGATATAACCAAGGTTGCAGCAACTGTCAAGAACAAAGTGAGAACATAACGTTCGCTCTCACCACCGCCCTCTCCGCATCACCCACCCCGTCATCACCGGCCCTGTGCCGGTGATCCCGATCAGCAAGGCGCAGCGCTTCAAACAATCGGGATGGCCGGGACAAGCCCGGCCATGACGGGGGAGGGTGTCAGCCCCGTACCCGCCAGGACGATCCTTCGAGACGTAGCGGCGTTGCTCCTCAGGATGAGGGTGGAGCGGTGGCGAGCAAGACGGGATGACGGCAACAAGGCCGGCCATGACGGCGGTGGATGTCATCCCCTCTCCCGGACGGCAGAGCGGCAGGAGCCAGGGCAGACCGGATCAAAGCCCGAACGGGTACGTCTCCGGCATGCCCTTGCCGTGGGCATGGGTGAGCGGGCTCACGGCCCTGGTGTCCTCGAACCAGACGAAGGCGTCGAACTGCTCGGCCAGGACCGCCTCGAAATAATGGCTGTAGAGTTCCGTCTCCGGCCGGTAAACCACGCCGATGGCCCGCTCCAGGCGGGGCCGCGACAGGATCTCCGTCAGCTCGGCCTGGCCGTTCTCCCGCCAGTCGGTCAGGAAGCACCCGAGGCCCGTATCCCGGAAGATGCGCTCGTGACTGTCGGGCCGGGCGGGCCGGACGGTCTTGACCTGCATGGGCTCGTCCCAGTCGTCGGCGGCCGCCACCGTGCCCCGGTCCGTCCCGAAGCCGATGAGGACGGCCTCGTCCCGGTAGGCCTTCCGGCAAAGTTCGCCGATATTGAACTCGCCCTGCCAGCCCATGGCGGTCGCTGCCGCGTTGCCGATATGGGAATTGTGGGCCCAGACCACCGCCTTGGCGTTGTCGCGCCGGGCGAGCAGGCTCTGCAGGGTCTCGAACATGTGCCGGTCGCGCAGGTTCCAGGATTCCGTCGCGCCTTCGTACATGATCCGATAGTAATGTTCGGCCGCATGGACGATCTTGGCGTTCTGCACCGCGTCGAAGAATGCCTCGCCGCCATCGGCCTGGAGATAGTCCATCCGCTTGTCGAGAATGTCCTGGAGCTGGCGCAGCAGCGCCTGGTCGCAGGGCTTTTTCTGCCCGGTGAGGACGGCGCGGCCGTAACGGGCGGGATCGGATTGCCAGGGGCTCAGGCAGCCGTAGCGTCCCCTCGCCTCCCGGGCCGCCTCCGGATCGACCTTGTCGAGGTAATCGAGAACGGAACGGATCGACGTGTTCAGGCTGTAGACGTCGAGCCCGCGAAACTCTGCCCGCTCGTCGTCCGCCCGCTCCTTGTTGAAATCGCGCAACCAGTTGACGAAGTCGTAGACCTCCTCGTTGCGCCACATCCAAGTGGGAAATCGTTGGAAGGCCGCATCATCGTCATCGGCAAGTTGGCGGTGGCGCACATAGGCGTCGATGCGCGCGGCATCCGGCCAATCGGCCTCGACGGCCACGATGGAAAAGCCGTGCTGCTCGATCAGGCGTTTCGTGATCGCGGCGCGCGCCCGGTAGAACTCGGACGTGCCGTGGGTCGCCTCGCCCAGGAGCACGACCTTGGCGTCGGCGAAGCGGTCGAACATGGCGCCGAAGGCTTCATCCTCGGACATCGGCGGCAAGGTTTCCCCATGCTCGCGCACGAGATCGACGGCTTCCTTGACCGATGCCTCGTTCTCGTTCTGCTTCCAGGACAGCCGGGCCATGACGTTCACTCCGCAAAGCCGGCATGCTGCGTGCCGCTTCAGCCGAAGAACGATGGCGAGACTCGGCTTGTTCCAGAAATGGAAACGGCCGGAGACACTCTCCGGCCGCTTTCGTCTTGGGCGCTCTACGGCAAATCCGGGTGCTAAACCTGCGCCGCCATGATCGACGCGAAGGCTTCCTCGGCGGCGATGACGGTCGCCATCTGGACCGTATGGGCGAAACGGTAAGCATCGCCGTAGATCGTCTCGTCCGGGAATTCCGTGATCAGGGTCAGCGGCGACGGATGGCGTTCGTCGGCGGTGATCAGACACGGAATGTCGTTGATGATCTCGTACGGCGTGCCCCCCGAATGGATCGAGCAGATCTCGATCTGCCGGCGGTTGAACTCAGCCAATCCCGGCACGGCCGAGAGGCCCGTCGTCACGGCTTCGACCAGGGTTCGCGCCGTCTCGCTCCAGGAGGGATGATGCCGCATGATCAGGAAGAAGCCCTTCGGGATCGACCAGAGCTCGAAGCCGCGCGGGAGATAGCCGGTAAAGGGCCGCGTCCATTCATGGGCCGGATAGCCGTGGAAGTTGAGGTGCAGCTGTGCGCCGGACATCTCCAGCGCCTGGTTGCGCGCGCCGATCTCGTAGAGCGGCTCCTTGCGTCCGTATTCCAGATCGCATCCGAGCGAGGTGTAACGTGCCGCATGGTGCATGTGGCGCGGGTTGCTCTCGCACAGCCGCCCGTGAAGAGCATAACCGTCGGGATTCTCGACCGGAACATAGGCGATGTTGGTGTCAGGATTGGCCAGCAGGCGGTGCACGGCTCTCAGCGTTCCCACGGGAGCCGAGGTCTCGTTCGCATGCTGCCCGCTGGTGACGAGGACCGCCGGACGCGAACCGGCCCGGTAAAGGCCCCGCACGGGACGTCCCTCCCGGGAGATCCCCTCGAAAGTTTTTCCGGGAAGCGCCGCGAGTTCGCGATAGATCTGATCGAGACCGGGCGCGGCATCCGCCGTCTCGATGTCCTGCTCGGGCCGCACCGGGTTCTCCGGCGGCCCGAAGGAGCGCAGCGTCACGCGCACATGCGCATCGCCGTTCCCGGCGCGGATGTCGGGCACGATCTGGCCGGGCTGCACGCTGCGGTCCTCGGGCGGACGGCCCGACTTGCGCTTGAAGAACTCGAGCAGCGAGAAATAGAAGTCCTCGTGCAGCGCCTCGCGGGTGCTCATCACCTCGTCGCCGTAATCGAGCGGGCGCTCGATGCCGGGGATCGTCACGTCGACGGCAATCGTCTCCGCATAGGGTTCCGTGTCGGGCCAGTCATGGGCCGCCACGGCCGCCATGACGGAGTGGAAGACCTGCTCGATCTCGGTCTCGAGCGGCTCGTCGAGATCCGGCGCATCGTCCGGCCGCTCCGTGATCTTCAACCATCCGGTCGGCGTGAGATCGACCTGATCGAGATGATTGGTGCGCAGGCGGTCCGGCGCGAAGACCGCATGCTCCGCCACATGGCCGTCCTTGTCCTCCAGAGTGACATGGTAGGTCATGTCGGCGGCGCCGGGTTCGAAGACGGTCTCGACGCCATCGAGCAGGGCTGCCAGGGGATAGGCCTCGGAGAGGAAGCGGAGCCGGTCCGCCTCCGCGTGCACCGGATAGCGCACGGTGACGCGCTTCAGATGGCCGGTCTCGAACTCTTCGAGGAAGGCGTGGACGAGCGGCTTATAGGCGCTGCGCAACCGCGCCCGGACGCCTGCTTCCGCCAGCACGGCTTCCGCCGCGCGTCGCGCCGCCTCGTCCTCGAAGAGCCAGGCTTCGAGCATCGCGCCGCGGTGATCGTTCCGGGCCCATTCGCGCAGGAGATTATCGAGAGTGCGAGAGATACGCTCGTCGAGCAAAATCGTCATCGTGATGTCTGTCCTGTCGGATCGAGAAGATCGCGCAGCCAATCGCCCAGAAGGTTCAGGCCGAGCACGGTGAACATGATGGCAAGTCCCGGAAACACGCTGACCCACCAGGCCGTCTGCAGATAGGTGCGGCCGTCGGCGAGCATGCCGCCCCAGCTCGGGATGAGCGGATCGACGCCGAGACCGAGGAACGTGAGGCTGCTTTCGAGAAGGATGTTGTTGGCCACGTTGAGCGTCATGAGAATGACGATGGGGCCGAGCACGTTGGGCAGGATATGGGTGAAGATGATGCGCCCGTTGCCGACACCGATGGCGCGGGCCGAGAGGATGAACTCCCGGTCCCGCAGGGCCAGCACGGAGCCGCGCACGAGCCGCGCATATTGCACCCATTGGGCGACGACCATGAAGAAGATGATCTTGTCGATGCCGGTGCCGAGAATGGCAAGGAACATGATGGCGAGGAGAATGAAGGGCAGCGCCAGCTGGATGTCGGCGAAGCGCATCAGCAGAACCTCGGCGATGCCGCGATAGTACCCGGCGACGAGGCCGACGATCGTTCCGACGATGACCGCTCCCACCACCGAGAGAACGCCGACCGTGAGCGAGATCTGTCCACCGACGATCACGCGCGCCAGCACGTCGCGGCCGAGCGGATCGGTGCCGAGGGGGTGAGCAAGGCTCTGGAACGGCGGCGTGAGCCGCGCCATGAGGTCCATGCTCTCGCCGCCATCCGGGAACAGGATCCCCGAGAACAGCACGGCCAGCCCCATGCCGACGGTGAGCAGGAGGCCGAGAACGAGTTCGAGCGAGCGGAAGTGCCGGCGCGCCGACGATACAGCCTGAGCGGCAGCCATGGAGCCTACTCCGTCCGGATGCGCGGGTCGATCAGCCCGTAGGCGATATCGACCAGGAGGTTGATGAGCACGATGAAGAGCGCGAGCACCGTGATGGTGCCTTGCAGCACCGGGTAGTCGCGGTTCGAGATGGCGTCGAAGGCGAGCGTGCCCATGCCGGGCCAGTTGAACACCCGCTCGATGATGACAATGCCGCCGATGAGGCCGCCGAACTGAAGGCCGATATAGGTGACGAGCGGAATGGCCGAGTTGCGCAGGGCGTGCTTGTAGAGAACGACCCGGTCGCGCAGGCCCTTGGACCTCGCCACCATGATGTATTGCTGCGAGAGCGTCTCCAGCATGGAGGTGCGCACGAGGCGCACGTTGGTGGCCGTGAGGATGATCGCCATGGTCAGCGCCGGCATGACGAAGCTCTCCGGCCCCTCCATGCCGCTCGGCGGCAGAAGACCGAGCACGATGGAGAACAGCAGCACCATCATGATGGCGAGCCAGAAATTCGGGAATGACAGGCCGACCAGCGACAGGATGCGGATCATCTGATCCGGCCAGCGCCCGCGATTGACCGCCGCATAAACGCCGAGAGGCACCGACAGGACGATGGAGACGATGAGCGACGTGAACGCCAGCAGGAGGGTGGCCGGTAGGGCATTGGCGATGAGCATGGAAACGGGGGTGCCGCCCATGAAGCTCTTGCCGAAATCGCCCGTGATCATGCCCTCGAGAAAGTCGAGGTACTGAACGAAGAACGGACGTTCGAGCCCGAGCGCCTGCCGGATGTTCTGCAGGTCCTGCTCGGTGACGTTGCCGCCACCCATCAGCATGATCGCTGGATCGCCCGACAGCCTGATCGCGAAGGAGACGATCAGAGTCACTGCGAGGACCACGAAAACAGCCTGCAACAATCGTTTGAGGATGAAGCCCGCCATCGGGTGGTCCTTCTTGCTCTCGGAAAAACGGCCCCGCTGACGCGGGGCCTGATCTTGCATGTCAAAGCCTCGGACACGCGTCGTTCGCGACGCATGTCCGAGACGGTTTCTTACTCCACCGTCGTTTCCGTGAAGCGGAAGCGGCGGTCGGACGGAGCGTCGAAGTTCTTCACCCGCTTGTTCACGCCGTAGAGCGTGTTCTGGTTGTAGAGGGGAATCTCGAGCGCCTGATCGGCCACGTAGCGGGCGATCTCCTGGAGAACCTTCTCGCGCTCCTTCACGTCGTACATCGTGCGCTGCTTCTCGAGCAGGGCGTTCAGCTTGGGATCGTTGTCGTACGGGTTCCACTTCTCGCCCGAGTGATACATCAGGTAAGCGGTGTTGTCGTAGTCGAAGGTCCATCCGCCCCAGGCATTGTGCCAGGCTTCGCCGGTCTTGCCGTTCGGAATGATGTCATTGAGCAGAACCGGGGGCTCGTGCGGCTGCAGCGAGGGCTTGAGGCCCAGCGCCTGGAGGAAGCCGGCGGCGGCCTGCGCCACTTCGCGGAACGTCGCGTCGTTGCCACGGAAGTCGATCCGCACCGGCGCGCCGGCCGGAACCTTGGCCTGCTGCAGCATCTGCTTCGCCTTGGCGAGATCGAAGGGAAGCGGCTTCATGCTCGGATCGTAGCCGAAGGACAGGTCGGACTGGAAGCTTGCGATCGGCTTCGCGTGACCGAGGAGCACGGCCTTGATGATCGCGTCGCGGTCGATGCCCATGATCAGAGCCTTGCGGACGTTCACGTCCTTCGTGATGCCCTCCTTGGTGTTCAGGCGCAGGGCGACGACGGTTGGACCGGTGATGCTGATGAGGCTCAGGTTAGGGCTCTTCTCCACTGTCGGCGCGAGGCCGAACGGGATGAGAGTCGCGACATCGATGCGGCCCGCCTGCAGCTCGGCCACCTGGGTGTTCGCCTCGGAGATGAAGCGCGTCACGACCTTGTCGAGCTTCGGCGCGCCGCCCCAGTGCTCCGGGAAGGCTTCGAGCGTGAGGCTGACCTTCGGGGTGTATTCGGCGAACTTGAACGGCCCGGTGCCGACCGGGTTCATGTTGAAATAGGCGTCGCCCTTTTCCTGAATGTACTTGGGCGGCACGATCATGCCGCCGTAGCCGGCGAGCTTGGTCAGCAGGACGGGGTCCGGCTGCTTCATGACGAAGTCGACCGTGGAATCGTCGACGACTTCCACGTGGTCGATGGAGTTGTAGTTCGACTGCTGCGGCCCCTTCCTGCCCTCCTCGCCGAGGAGGCGGTCGAAGGTGAACTTCACGGCTTCCGCATTGAACGGTTCGCCGTTGTGGAACTTCACGTTCTGACGCAGCTTGAAGCGGATCCGGCTGTTGTTGTCGAGGAACTCCCACGACGTGGCGAGGCCAGGCTTCAGCTTCATGTCCGCGCCGCGGGCCGTCAGGCCGTCGAAGATGTTGTTGGCGGCGGATGACCAGTCGACCAGGAACGTGTCGATGGGATCCCAGCTGCCCGGGTCGATGGCAACCGCCGTGGTCAGCGTTCCGGCGGCCTGGGCGCCGGATGCCGTCATCGGCGCCAGCGCGACAGCGGCCGTCAGGCCGAGCGCCTTGATCGTAGCAGAGAACTTCATGTCGTTGTCTCCCTTATGAATTCGTGTCTCACGCAGCTCCGCGGAGCTGATCGGTCTCGATGGCGACCCAATGTCCAGGCTCGACCTCGCGCATGCGGTGGATGGCGGGCTCCTGGCCCACCGGACGCACGGGGCTCGGGATCTCGCCCTCGATCCTCGTCTTGGCCCGCTCGCGCTGCGGATCGGCAATCGGCACCGCCGAGAGCAGCTTGCGGGTGTAGGAATGCTGCGGGTTCTCGAAGATCGCCCGACGGGTCCCGAGCTCGACGATCTGACCGAGATACATCACGGCGACGCGGTGACTGATCTTCTCCACCACGGCCATGTCATGGGTGATGAAGAGATAGGACAGGCGCTTCCGCTCCTGCAGCTCCATGAGCAGGTTGACGATCTGAGCCTGGATCGACACGTCGAGCGCGGACACGGATTCGTCCGCAATGACGAGCTTCGGATTGCTCGCGAGCGCCCGCGCGATGCAGACGCGCTGGCGCTGGCCGCCCGAGAACTCGTGCGGGTAGCGCTTGGCATGCTGCGGCTGCAGGCCGACCTGCTCCAGCAATTCGTGCACCCGCCGGTCCCGCTCCTTGCGGTCGTTGATCAGGCCATGGACGATGATCGGCTCCGCGATGCTGTAGCCCACTGTATGGCGCGGATCGAGCGACGCGAAGGGATCCTGGAAGATGTACTGGATCTCCTGCCGCAGGCGACGCCGCTCGCCCTGGCTCATGGCGGCCATGTCGCGCCCGTCGAAGCGCACCGTGCCGCCCGTCGGCTCGACGAGCTGCTGCAGCGTGCGCCCGATGGTCGACTTGCCGCTGCCGGATTCGCCCACGAGCGCCAGCGTCTCGCCGGGATAGATGTCGAAGCTCACCTCCTCCACCGCATGGACCCGGTGGGTCACGCGGCCGAAGAAGGTCTTGCCCACATCGAAGCGCGTGGTGAGCTTGTCCACCTGAAGGATCGGCTTCGTGTAGTCGGCGGTGTTCTGCTCATGGGTCTCGCCGACCGGCTTGGCGACGCCGCCATCCATCACCATGACGGGCGTGCGCTTCGGGAAAGGCTGCCCTTTGAGGCTGCCCAGGCGCGGCACGGCCGACAGAAGAGCCCTAGTATAGGGATGCTGAGGCGCGGCGAAGATGTCGCGCACCGGCGCCTGCTCCACCTTCTCGCCCTTCCACATCACCACCACGTCGTCGGCCATTTCGGCCACGACGCCCATGTCGTGCGTGATGAAGATGACGGCGGTGCCCATCTCCTGCTGCAGATCGCGGATGATGTTGAGGATCTGCGCCTGGATCGTCACGTCGAGGGCCGTGGTCGGCTCGTCGGCGATCAGGAGCTTCGGATTGCAGGCGAGCGCCATCGCGATCATCACGCGCTGGCGCATGCCGCCGGAGAGCTGGTGCGGGTAGCGGTCGAGCAGCTTGTCCGCGTCGGGAAGACGCACCTTCTGCAGGAGCTCCTTCGCGCGCTGGCGTGCGTCGCGCCCGCCCAGGCCCTGGTGCAGGATCAGGGTTTCGGAAATCTGGTTGCCGATGGTGAAGACGGGATTGAGCGACGTCATCGGCTCCTGGAAGATCATCGCGATGTCGTTGCCGCGGATCTCCCTGAGCTTGGCATCCGACGCCTTGACGAGGTCGCGCGCCTCGCCCCCGTCGGGGCGAAACAGCACCTGTCCCCCAGTGATGCGTCCGCCCGTGTAGTCGGTCAGACGCATGATCGCCAGGGAGGTGACGGACTTGCCCGATCCGGACTCGCCGACGACCGCCAGGGTCTTGCCCGGCTGCACATCGAAGCTGACGTCCTTGACGGCTCTGAAGGCGCCCTCCCCCTTGCCGAACTCCACCGAGAGGGAGCGAACCGACAGGAGGGCTTGGTCCTGAGACCTACGATTGGCAGTATCCGACATCCATCCATGCTCGCGAGACGGCGCCGAGCTTACGTGCATAAGCCCAGTACCTCTTTGATACCTGTCTTCCATCACAGCGACGGACCCGGTCCGTCAAGGTCTGTTTGCGTCGGATCAGGCAATCTCCGGCATCATCGACGCCGGAAACTCGCGAATAAAGCAGGCCGACGTTATGGCGTAACCCATTCGCCGCCGCGCATGAGAGGCTCGGCCCTGCCGTCCTGCGTCACACCGTCCACATCGATGCGCTCGGAGCCGATCATCCAGTCGATATGGATCAGGCTCTTGTTGGAACCGCGCGCGGCGAGCTCCTCCTCGCTCATCGTTCCGCCGCCCTGGATGCACTTGCTGTAAGCCTGGCCGAGGGCGATGTGGCTGGAGGCGTTCTCGTCGAACAGGGTGTTGAAGAAGAGCAGCCCGCTTCGCGAGATCGGCGACGAATTGGGCACGAGAGCCACTTCGCCGAGGTGGCGGGCGCCCTCGTCCGTATCGAGAACCTTGTTCAGCACGGCTTCTCCGGTGCGCGCCTTGCTCTCCACGATCCGGCCGGCCTCGAACCGCACCTGGATGTCCTGGATCAGGGTGCCGTTGTAGGAAAGCGGCTTGGTGCTGGTCACATGCCCGTCGACCCGGTCCCTATGGGGCGTGGTGAACACCTCCTCGGTCGGGATGTTGGCATTGCAGACGACGCCGTTCTTCGCCCGGGTGGCGCCGCCGTTCCATTCATGCCCGTCCGCCAGGCCGACGCGAAGGTCGGTCCCGGGACCGCGGAAATGGAGCGCGGCATAGTTCTTTCCGTTGAGAAGGCGCGTACGCGCCCGGAGATTCGCGTTATGCGCCTCCCATGCGGCGATGGGATCCGGCGTATCGACCCGGGAGGCCGAGAAAATCGCCTGCCAAAGCTTGGCGACGGCCACATCCTCCGGGTCGTCCGGGAACACGGTCTTCGCCCAGGCGGGCGTCGCGGCGGACACGATGGTCCAGTTGATGTCGAATCCGGCGATCATGTTGAGGGCCGGCATGTAGGCCTTCGAGCGGGCCCGGTTGGCGCGGGAAACCTTCTCCGGATCCTCCTTGGCGAGCAGGGACGGATCCTCGCCGACGATGGCGAGCCGCGCCGCGCCGTTCCTGTAGGCGGCCGCCATCCCCTCGTAGAGCCAGGACGCCGCCGTATCGAAGCTCTCGTCACGGGCGTTCCGGAAGCGCATGAGCGCGCTCTCCTCGTCGGAGAAGATCGTGGTGACCAGCGAGGCGCCGGCCTTGTAGGCGTGCTCGGTGACGCGCCGCACGAGGGCGACGGCTTCGAGCGGCGCGGTCACGACCAGTTCCTGCCCGGGCTTCAGCCCGAGCCCAACGCGGACGGCGACTTCCCCCAAGCGGTCGAGAAGCTTGGCGTTTGACGCGGCATCGGCCGGATTCCGGACTTGTTCGTTCATGGTCTTGGACTCGCGAAACTGAAAAGGTTAGCCGGTGAGGCTACACTGCTCTGCCGCCGACGCAACCTCGACGGCTGGGAATATCACACATCATGCGGCGCCACGCTCCCGAGAGCCTCCGGATCGAAGGCGATGCTCTTGATGATGGCATGGACGGCAAGCCCCGGGGCAAGACCGAGTTCTCTCACCGATCTACGGGTCACCCGGGCGACGATCGCGTCCCCGCCGCATTCCAGCATCACGTCGACGCTCGGCCCGCCGGTATCGTCGATGGAGGCGATGCGCCCGGGCAGTATGTTGAGCGCGCTCAGGCCCTCGGGCCGGTGCAGCGAGAGAATGATGTCGCGGGCGCGAAGGCGGACGCGCAGGGGTGCGCCGATGGGGCGTTCGATCCGCGGGACGGTCAGGAGACCGGCCTTGGCCTGAAGGATGGTCAACCCGAACCCGTCCTCATGCCTCAGGATCTGGGCTTCGACCAGGGCGCCGGCCTCCGCCGGGCCGACCTGTGCGAAGAGATCGGTATGCCGCAGGATTTCCGAAGCCCTGCCCGACGCCGTCACCCGGCCCTCGGACAGGACGACGACGGACGTAGCAAGCCGTGCGATCTCGGCGACGGAATGGCTGACGAGAACGATGGGCACCGCGCCCTCGTCGCGCAGGCGCTCGATATACGGATAGATCTCGGCCTTTCGCGCCTCGTCGAGGGAGGCCAGCGGCTCGTCCATGAGCAGCAGTTGCGGATCGGCCAGGAGCGCCCGCCCGATGGCGACCCTCTGCTTCTCGCCGCCCGACAACGTGGACGGTCGCCGCTCCAGCAGATGCCCGATGCCGAGGAGATCGACCACATGGTCGAAGTTCGCCGTTCTTTCCCGCCGAGGGGTGAACCAGCGCCCGAAGAGGAGGTTCTGGCGCACGTCGAGATGCGGGAAGAGGCGCCCCTCCTGAAAGACATAGCCGATCCGCCGCCGGTGCTTGGGCACGAAGACGTTCTTCTTCGTATCGACCAGCACCCGATCCTGCACGACAACCCGGCCATGCTCCGGCCGGACGAGGCCGCCGATCGCATTGACGATGGTCGTCTTGCCGGAACCGGACGGGCCGAACAGGGCCGTCAGCCCGCCGCCGGACTGAAAGCGCGCCTGCAGGACGAAGCCGCCCTGCTCATGTCGGATGTCGACCTCGAGGATCATCGCGCCTGCACTCGCAAGCGCGCACGGCGGGCGAACCACTCGGACATCCAGAGAGCCGCGATGGAGATGACGACGGAAACGAGCGTCAGCCGCATCGCGCCGCTCTCGCCTCCCGGCACCTGCGTATAGGCATAGATGGCGCTCGGGATGGTCTGCGTTTCACCGGGGATGTTGGACACGAAGGTGATCGTCGCCCCGAACTCGCCCATCGCCTTTGCAAAGGACAGCACCATGCCGGCGATGATGCCCGGAAGGATCAACGGCAGGGTCACGATTCCGAAGACCCAGACAGGATGCGCGCCCAAAGTGCCGGCCGCGTCCTCGAGCTTGCGGTCGACCGATGCGATGGACAGGCGGATGGCGCGCACCAGCAGCGGAAAGCCCATGATGGCGCAGGCGAGCGCGGCGCCCGTCCAGCGAAACGACAGGACGATCCCGAACTGCTCGGCGAGAAAAGACCCGATGGGTCCGCGCCGCCCGAAGCCGATAAGAAGAGCCCAGCCGACCACGACCGGGGGCAGCACGAGGGGAAGGTGCACGATCACATCGAGCGCCTGCCGTCCCCAGAAGCGGCCGCGTTCCAAAAGCAGCGCGACGGCGATGCCGGGGATGAGGCTCGCCGTCATCGCCACGAAGGCGACCTTCAGGCTCAGGCGGACCGCCGTCCATTCTTCCGGGGAAAGCCAGTCGGTCACGAACCGGAGGTCGCTTTGCCGACGAAGGTGAAGCCCTGCTTGTCGAAGAACGGCTTGGACTTGTCCGAGCGCAGGAAGGCCAGGAACGCTGCGGCGTCAGGGTTGGCGGAATCCTTCGTGAGCGCGACCGGATAGACGATGGGCGGATGGCTCTCGTCCGGGAACGTGGCGACGATGCTCACGTTCGGATCGGACACGGCATCGGTCCTGTAGACGATGCCGAGCGGCGCCTCGCCGCGCGACACGAGCAGGAGAGCGGCACGCACGTTGTCCGCCTGGGCCACCTTGTCCTTCACGCCGTTCCAGGCGCCGAGATGCTCGAGCGCGGCCTTGCCGTATTTTCCCGCCGGGACCGCGTCCACATGGCCCATGGCCAAGCGGTTGCTGCCGAGAATGGCCGCGAGGTCGATGCCGGGCTGGAGCTGAACCTGCAGGGTCGAGCCCTTGGCCGCAACGAGGACCAGCGCGTTGCCGAGCAGGCTGACGCGGCTCTCCGGCTTGATCGATCCCTTCGAGGCCAGGTAATCCATCCAGTCGAGATCGGCGGAGAAGAAGAGATCCGCCGGGGCGCCGGCCTCGATCTGCTTGGCCAGCGCATTGCTGGCGGCATAGGAGATCGTGACCCGCTTGCCGGTCTCGCGCATCCAGGCCGCGCCGGCATCATCGAGCGCATTCTTCAGGCTGGCCGCCGCGAACACCACCACGTCCCTGGTCTGGGCCGAAGCCGCGCCGACCAGCGTGAAACCCGAGAGAAGCAGCCCGAAGAGAAGCGTCTTCGCAATCTTGCCTATGGAAGGTCGTGTCGAGTGCATCCTCTGTCTCCCGGATGGAGCTGGCCCGCTTGGTACAGGTATCCTAGTGAAGCGATCGGGCCCTTCAAGCGGCGCGGCGCCTCGGCGAGGGCTTCCTCACCATCGGGCGGACCAGCCGGTAGCCGAGCAGCGTGGCCACGATGGCCGCATAGACGAGCGGTTCGGGCGGCCAGGATTTCACCACCAGCAGGAAATGCAGCGCCGCCCCGATGGCCGCGACATAGACCAGGCGGTGCAACTTTGCCCAGGCCTGGCCTCCCATCCGCCGGATCGCGGCATTGTTGGAGGTCACCGCCAGGGGGATGAGGATGACGAAGGTCGCCATGCCGATGGTGATGTAGGGCCGCTTGACGATGTCGGCCACGATGGCCGCAAGATCGAGGCCCTGGTCGAGCACCAGATAAGTGGTGAGATGCAGGGCGGCATAATAGAACGCCAGCAGCCCCAAGGCCCGGCGGTAGCGCAGCAGGTTGATGTTGAAGAGCTGGCGCAGCGGCGTGATCGCCAGGGTGGCGATCAGGAAGCGCAGCGCCCAGAGCCCCAGCGCCTGCTCCAGGTAACGCATCGGATCGGCCCCGAGCCGATCGTCGATGCCCGCATAGAACAGCCAGACCGCCGGGATGAAGCCGACGATATAGACGGCGATCTTCGGCACCTGAGGCAGGGCGAAACCCTTCTTCTCGCCCTGAACGGAGGCTCGTCCCGCCATCAGTAGAGCTTCCGCAGGTCCATGCCGGTATAGAGGCTCGCCACCTGCTCGGCATAGCCGTTGAACATCAGCGTCGGACGGCGTTTCGCGAACAGGCCGCCCTCGCCGATGCGCCGCTCGGTCGCCTGGCTCCAGCGGGGATGGTCCACGTTCGGGTTCACGTTGGCATAGAAGCCGTATTCGCTCGGCGCCTGCTTGTTCCAGGAGGTCGGCGGCTGCTTGTCCACGAAGCTGATCCGGGTGATCGACTTGATGCCCTTGAAGCCGTATTTCCACGGAACGACGAGGCGGATCGGTGCGCCGTTCTGGTTCGGCAGGGTCTCGCCGTAGAGACCGACGGCCAGAAGCGTCAGGGGGTTCATGGCCTCGTCCAGGCGCAGTCCCTCCACATAAGGCCATTCGAGCACCGGAAAGATCGAATCCAGGCCCGGCATTTCATCAGGCCGGAAAGCGGTCTCGAAGGCGATGTATTTCGCGCTGCCCAGGGGCTCCACCCGCTTGATCAGGTCGGCCAGCGGGAAGCCGACCCAGGGGATGACCATGGACCAGCCTTCGACGCAGCGCATGCGGTAGATGCGCTCCTCCAGGGCCGGGGACTTTATGAGATCCTCGATGGCGAATTCGGCGGGCTTGCCCACCATGCCGTCGACCTTGACCGTCCAGGGCGCGGTCTTGAGGCTGCCGGCCTTGGCCGCCGGATCCTCCTTGCCGGTCCCGAACTCGTAATAGTTGTTGTAGCTCGTGACGTCCTCGCGGCTCGTCTTCTTCTCGTCCGTCGAGAAGGGGCTTTTGGCGCCGGACAGGGGAGCGGCTTCCAGGCCCTTCGGAAGGGAAGCGGTCAAAGCCAATCCGGCCGCGCCTGCCATCCATTGGCGGCGATTGAAATAGACCTCCCGCGGCGTGATTTCGGAGGGCAGGACATCGTCAGGGCGGCGGATCAGCACGGCATCACCTCGTTTCAAACCCATTGTGAATGGGTACACCCGAGAACGCCAGACGTGGCCTCACATTTCCGTTACAGTTTTTCGTTCAGGGGTTCACGGCCTGGACGAACCGTCGCGTGATCTCGCGCGGGTTGGTGATCGCGGTCCCCACCACCACCGCATGGGCCCCGCGCCGGAAAGCCTCGGCCACGAGATCGGGCGTGTCGAAGCGTCCTTCCGCGACGACCGGCACTGCAAGCTCCGCAACGAGAGCCGACAGGAGTTCCAGATCGGGACCCGGACCCTTGCGGAGGGCGGTTTCCTCCGTGTAGCCGGCCAGTGTCGTAGCGACATAGGTCGCGCCTGCGGCATGGGCGCCGCGCCCCTCCTCCAGGGTGGAGATGTCGGCGAAAACCTCCCGGCCCAGCTCCGTCAGGATGCGGCCGATCAGGCGCTCCACCGGATTGCCGTTGCGCGGGCGCGGCGTGGCGTCGATGCCGATGATGTCCGCGCCCGCTTTCGCGATCTGCTCCGCCTGCGCGAAGCCCGGCGTGATGTAGACCGGGAAGCGGTCGTCCCACACCTTGGAGATCCCGATGATAGGGAGGCTCGTCACCGCACGGATCGCCGCCACGTCGGCCTCGCCGTTGGCGCGGATTCCTTTCGCGCCGCCCGCCTCCGCCGCCTGCGCCATGGCGGACATGTGGATGGAGCCGTGCAGCGGGTTGTCGGCCCGGGCCTGGCAGGAGACCACGAGGGCCCCTTTCGGGATCAGCATTGTCCGTCTCCTACTTCACGGCGCCGGCGGTCATGCCCTGGATGAACTGGCGCGACAGGGCGATGTAGAGAAGCGTGATCGGGGCGGCCGCGATGGTCAGGCCGGCGAACAGCATGCCCCAATCGGTCGTGTACTCGCCCATGAAGGTGGTCAGGCCCTGCGGCAGGGTCTTGCGGGCATCGGTCTGGATGAAGACCAGCGGAAAGAAGAAGTCGTTCCAGATCGGCACCGCGTTCTGAATGGCGGCAATCGCCATGGGGGGACGCGCCAGCGGCAGCATGACCGACCACATGATGCGGGGCTCGGATGCGCCGTCGATCCGAGCCGCATCCTCGAGCTCCGCCGGCAGGGTACGCAGGAAGCCCGCCATGATGAACACGGTCGAAGGCAGGCCGATGGCCGTATAGGTGACGATCAGGCTCCAGCGGCTGTCGAGGAGGCCGAGATCGCGCAGCAGGATGAAGAGCGGGATCACCGCGAGCTTCAGGGGCAGCATCAGCCCTGCCAGGAAGAACAGCAGGATGAAGGTGTTCGTACGCGACTCGTAGCGCGCCACCGCGTAGCCCGCCATGGTGCCCAGCACCAGGATCAGGATGATCGAGGTGCCCGTGACCAGGACCGAGTTGACGAAGTAGGTCGGCATTGCGGTCTCGCCGAGCACCTTGGCGAAGTTGCCCACCTGCGTGAAATCGGGCAGCGCGAAGGGATGCTCGAAGATCTCGCCCGTCGTCTTGAAGGCGGACAGCACCATCACCACGACCGGATAGAGCATGATGAAGGAATTCGCGATCAGGATGACCTGGGCGAGCAGGACGAAGGGAATGGCTTGGCGCGTGGCCGGCGTATCGGACGTGATGGCGGTCAAAACTGGATCTCCCGACGGCGCAGCCACAGGGTCAGCATGGACGCGAAGACGACGATGAAGAGGAAGAGGAGCGTGGCCAGTGCCGAGCCCATGCCGAAATTCTGAATGCTGGCGCTCTGGTTGCCGAAAGCCGTGCGGTAGAAGACCAGCCCGAGCACGTCCGTGGTGCCGAAGGGCGAGCCGTCGAGACCGACCATCACGTATGGAATCTCGAACCAGTTGAACGCGCCGATGAAGAGCAGCGTGAAGAGAATCGTGGTGCTCGGCGCCACCAGCGGCCACACGATGTTCTTCAGAAGCTGCCACTCGCTGGTTCCGTCGAGCCGGGCCGCCTCGATGACTTCCGGCGGGATTCGCTGCATGCCGGCCAGATAGACGAGCGCTGGGAAACCGACGAAGTGCCAGGCATTGGCGAGGATGAGGGCTCCCAGGGCCGTCGAGGAATCGCCGAGCCATGGCTTGGCCAACGAATCGAGCCCCAGGGAATAAAGCGCCTGATTGATGATGCCGAAATTCGGATTGAGGAAGAGCTTCCAGAGAAAGCCGACGATGATCGTCGACAGCACCACCGGCACGAAGATCGCGATGCGGTGAAATCGGAAGCCGAAGGGCTCCTTGTAGAGAAGCCAGGCGAGGAAGAACCCGCCGCCGTTCTGGATGATCATCAGCGCGATCAGCGCATAGACGTTATGCAGGAAGGCGTTCCACACCACGGGCGCCATGGTGGCGCCGAACAGCACTTCCTTGAAGTTCTTCAGGCCGACGAATGGGCCCCGCGCCAATCCCTGCCAATCGTAGAAGGCATAGGCGAAGGCAGACAGGATCGGATAGACCACGAACAGCGACATGAAGGCGATCGGCGGGACGACGAGAAACGCCACCCATAACCGGTGCTTCAACGTGCGGGGCTGTTGGCGCGAGGCGTGCATGACTTGACCTTGGGAAGGCATCCCCCGTTATGGCCGGGCTTGTCCCGGCCACCCACGTCTTGGGAATCGCTACGTGTCAAAGACGTGGATCCCCGGGCCAAGCCCGGGGATGACGAGAGGATTGTGCTTACTTCTGGAAGGGCTTGTAGTAGGTCGCGATGCCCTTGTTGATCTCGGCCGCAGCCTGCTCCGGCGTCTGCTGGCCGGCGAGCATCTTCTGCACGTTCGATTGCAGCAGCACCGAGCCGCTCGGCTCCTGGTAGCGGAAACGCACGAGCATCAGGTAGGACATGGAATTTTCGGCGAGCTTCGCCACGTCCTGAGTGATCGGATCCTCGATCTTGATGCCCTTGATCGGCGACAGGTTCTTGAGCGTGTTGGTGAAGGCCGTGCCGTATTCCGGCGTAGCGAGGAAGCGCACGAACTTGAGCGCCGCGTCCTTCTTCTCGGACTTTGCGTTCACCGCGTAACCGCCGTCGTAATAGGTGGCGATCAGCGCCTGGTCGCCCGCCTTCATGATGGGGGCCGGGAAGACGCCGAGATCGAGCGTGGGGTTCTGGTTCTTGAAGTTCGCCACCTCGTAGGAACCGCCCGCGAACATGGCCGCGCGGCCCGCCACGAAGAGCTGCTGCGAGGACGGATAATCCACGCCGGTGAAGTTCGGCGCGAAGTACTGGCTGATGTCCTTCAGCTTGGCGAGCGCGCTGACGAAGCGCGGATCGGTGAAGTTCGCCTCGCCGGACACGATGTCGGCCTCGAAGTCCTTGCCGAGCATGGACGAGAGCAGGCCGCCGACGATGGTCTCGTTCTGCCAGGCCGTTGCCGTGCCGTTGGAGAACGGATTGATGTTCTTGGCCTTCAGGGCCTGGGCCAAGGCCATCATCTCGTCCCAGGTCTTCGGCGGATTCAGGCCGTTATCCTTGAAGATCTTCTTGTTGTAGACGACGAGCTGCGCCTGCATGGCGAAGGGAACCGCATAGACCTTGCCGTCCGAGCGCAGGGTCTCGGCCGCGAGCGCCGCTTCCGGGAAGTTCGCCAGTTCCGGCACGTTCTGCTTGTCGAGGGCGAGCAGGTAGCCGGGAGTCGCGATCGTCTCCAGATTGCCGTAGGCGCGCACCTGGATCACGTCCGGACCGCGACCGGCGGCGAGCGCCGTGGAGAGGATGGTCTGGTAGTTCTCCGGCGCGTAGGTCTCGAACTTCACCGTGATGCCCGGCTCGGCGGCCTGGAATTTCTTGATGATGTCCTGGTAGAAAGCCTTGTCTTCCTGGCGCCAGCTCCAGAAGGTCAGCTCGGTCTGGGCCATGGCGGCCGTGCCTGAGAGCAGGAAGCCTGCTGCGGCAGCGCCCATCAGAATGCGTCGGGTCAGTTTCATTGTGGGTTCCCTCATCGTTGAAGTCCTTGTCCTCCCACCATCCGGCCCGATCCTCGATCGCACCGGACGGAATTTTCTTCAGCCGTGTGGCTCGGCTGAGATCACGAGAAAGGTCGCGTCGTCGTGGGTTTTAACACGAGGATAGGCACCCGCCATGAGGTCGCCCCGCTCCCTTTCCCGCAATTCCTGCATCAGGTCGGCTCCCATGCCCGCCGCGAGCCGGCCATGAAGAGCGCTGTCCGAATAGGCCCCGAACACATCGACGAGCCGCATGAATCCATCTGTCGCCAACACGATCGGGGCGCCCGCCTCCACCTGCGCGTCGAAACGCAGCTCCTGCCCGGCCCACGGGCGGCGCGGATTCACGACCCAATAGCCGTCCGGCCGGTTGAGACTGGCTCGGTTCTCGAGGATCTGGCGCCTGACCGTCTCGGGGATGGACCCCGGCTCGTGCTCCCGGGCCCCGAGCGCCGCCAGCGTCTTCCTCTCGAAGGGTTTTGCCCGTTCGTCGCTCCACCGGACGATGCCGTGCTCGGTGGGCAGGAGGGCGATCACGTCGCCGAGGAAGCGCCCCTGGATGCGGACGCGCCCTCCCTCCCCCGGCATCGTTTCGATGAGGCCGAGGCAGGCGGAGGGTGCCTGATGATCGTCGATGTTCCGGATATGGGCCGTTGCCTCCCGGAAATCCGAATCGATGGCAGCCTCGAGTCTTTGCAGCACCGCGTCGGCGCTCTCGTCCCGGGCGAGGCCCATCAAGCGGCCTCCGACGGTGCCGGCGAGCCAGGCGGCATCGCTTCCCCCTGAGGTGAGCTGCTCATCGGACAGGCCGGTCGCCCCGTCGATGACCCAGGCAAAAGGTCCATGCAGGCCGATCCCGTCCTCGTTGATACGGGAGCCTGGCAGGGAAAGCCGGTCCAGAGACCGGAAATGATAAATGGGACCAGTCGGGTTCACGGCTTAACTGGTCTCATATTGGTCGCTTCGTGTCTATACTGGTCTTAAGTGCTTTTCACATGCTTCGAGAGGCAAAAAAGCCTTCGGAAGGTTAGGTTTGATCGAATTCCGCACCTGGGCGTTAGTGCTTTGATCAACCTGTTGTCGAAGGAAGAGCCATGGTCACATTGGAAATCGACGGCCAGGCCGTTGCCGTGACGAACGCGGACGAGGGGCAAGCCCGCGAACTCTTTTTCAGTGAGAGCTTTAAAGATGACTTAAAGTCGTTTAAGAGCGAGGGCCGATCCCTCTGGGACGGCTCAGCTGCCTTGACGACACGGCCCGCATCGGAACACGAGATCGATGCCTTCTATGAGGCCCTGGACGAAGAGGACGAGGTCGAAGAAGACGACGAAGACTATGACGGCGACCTCGATATCGATGTCGTGTTCCTGGTGTCCATCGACGAAATTGACGACGCCGCCGCCTCCGGCTGATCATCCTTACCGGAGCCCCTAGCAGCCTCCCCCAACACGGTTCAGCCCTATTCACATGCCTTTTCCAACGACCAATCCCAGCCTCGAACGTGCCCTTGCCGACCGAGGCTACAACGATCCGACGCCCGTCCAGGCCGCGGTGCTGGAGCCGGACGCCCGCGACCGCGACCTTCTCGTCTCCGCTCAGACCGGCTCGGGCAAAACCGTCGCCTACGGCCTCGCCATGGCGTCCACCCTCCTGGGCGATGCCGAACGCTTCGACGCCCCGCGCGAGCCCCTGGCCCTGATCATCGCCCCGACCCGCGAGTTGGCCCTCCAGGTCAACCGGGAACTCATCTGGCTCTATGGCCCGGCCGGAGCGCGGGTCGCCTCCTGCGTCGGCGGCATGGACGTGCGCCGGGAGCAGCGGGCCCTGGCAGACGGCTGCCATATCGTCGTCGGGACGCCGGGCCGCCTGCGGGACCATCTGGAGCGCGGGCGCCTCGACACCTCGAAGATGCGCGTCGTGGTGCTCGACGAGGCCGACGAGATGCTCGATCTCGGCTTCCGCGAGGATCTGGAATTCATCCTCGACGCGACGCCCGAGGATCGGCGCACGCTCCTGTTCTCCGCAACCCTGCCGAAAAACATCATCACCCTGGCGCGGCGTTATCAGCGCGACGCGCATCGCATCGACACCCTGGTCGAGAACGAGCCCCATGGCGATATCGAGTATCGCGCGCTCAGGATCGCTCCCAACGAGGTCGAGCATGCGGTCGTCAACGTCCTGCGCTTCTACGAGAGCCGGGGCGCCATGGTGTTCTGCCACACCCGCGAGGCGGTGCGGCATCTGCATGCCAGCCTGATCGAGCGCGGTTTCGCGGCGGTCGCCATCTCGGGCGAGCTGACCCAGAACGAGCGCAGCAACGCCCTGCAGTCGCTGCGCGACGGGCGCGCCCGCGTCTGCGTGGCGACCGACGTGGCGGCCCGCGGCATCGACCTGCCCGATCTGGGCCTGGTGATCCATTTCGACCTGCCGAACGATCACGAGACGCTCCTGCACCGCAGCGGCCGCACGGGCCGCGCGGGCCGCAAGGGCGTCTGCGTGATGCTCGTGCCCTATACGCGCCGCCGCAAGGCCGAGAGGCTGATCGACATGGCCGGCGTCGACGTGACCTGGGCCGGGCCTCCCTCCGCCGACGAAATCCGCCAGCGCGACCGCGAACGGATGATGCAGGATCCGATCTTCTCGGAAGAGGTGACGGACGATGATCTCGCCATGGCGCGGGCTCTCCTGGCGGAGCGCTCGGCCGAGGATATCGCCAATGCCCTGGCGCGCTTCTTCCGCGCGCGCCTGCCCGCGCCGGAAGAGATCGTCGATGCGGGCGCGGACCGCGAGCCGCGCCAGCGCAAGGACAAGCGCGAGCGCCAGGACGAGCGCCAGCGTGGCTTCAAGGAGAGAGGCCGCGGAGCGTCCGACGAGGGCTTCGAACGCTCGTCCGAGGACATGGTGTGGTTCCGCATGAGCGTCGGACGCCGCAACAACGCCGATCCCCGCTGGCTGCTGCCGATCATCTGCCGCCTGGGACACGTGACGAAGAAGGAAATCGGTTCGATCAAGATCTTCGATCGCGAGACAAAGTTCGAGATCGCGAAGTCCCATGCGCCGAAATTCGCCTCGGCCGTCCGCAAGTCCAATGACGAGGACATCCGGATCGAGCCCGCCGACGCCGGACCGGGCAAGGCCCCCGACAGGCGGCCCCGCGAAGGCAAGCCGTGGGACAAGCCGAAGGGCAAGGGCTCCCAGGAGCGAAGCGGACCTCCTCCCTTCCGGGCCGCGAAGGACGGCAAAGGTCCGAAAGATCACAAGCGCCCGAAGGACAGGAAGCGGTCTTTCGACAAGCGCCCCTGATGAAGGAAACAGGCCGGGACATCAGTATGTCCCGGCCTGATCTTTTATGGCGGCAGCCATAACCTTCTGCTTCGGTTGTTTCACGAAACGGCCCAGCTCTCGTGAGGACGGAACGGGAAACCCGTTGTCATGACGCAATGCAACAAGCATATTGTGCATTGCAACATAGACCCCATATGAGGCGTTGACTTTGAGATAACACCTTACCCGAAAGGGCCCAGTCATTATGCAACGCTTAGGGCAAATGATTCGCCAATTGGCACAATACCGCCGTCAGTGGGAAACCGTGATGAATGCGTCGAACGCGGCATCCCCTATCATGGGAAGCCCGTCGGTGCCGACACGGCTGAATGAAGTCACGGAATTCGGCTCCAATCCGGGCAATCTGAGAATGTTGGCTTACGTTCCGGAAAGTCTGCCGCCTTCTCCCGCACTCGTTGTTGTCCTGCATGGTTGCACGCAGACGGCGGCAGGCTACGATCATGGCTCGGGCTGGTCGGCGCTTGCGGATCGCTACGGATTCGTTCTGCTCTACCCCGAGCAGCAGGAGAGCAACAATCCGAAGCGCTGCTTCAACTGGTTTCAGCTCGGCGACATCGAACGGGATCGTGGCGAGGCTCATTCGATCCGGCAAATGGTCGAGCATGCGGTCGAGCAATACGCCGTCGATCGCAGCCGGATCTTCGTGACCGGGCTCTCAGCCGGCGGCGCGATGACCTCGACGATGCTTGCGGCCTATCCGGAGGTCTTCGCCGGCGGCGCCATCATCGCGGGCCTGCCCTATCGCTCCGCCACCAGCATTCCGGAAGCCTTCGAGTGCATGTTCCAGGGCCAGACGCGATCGGCCGAGGAATGGGGCGCCCTCGTGCGCACGGCGTCACCCCACACGGGGCCATGGCCGAAGATCTCCGTATGGCACGGCAGCGCCGATGCGACGGTCAAGCCGATGAATGCGGGCGAAATCATCAAGCAATGGACGAACGTCCATGGCCTGCGCACCGAAGCGAACCGCAGCGACGTCGTCGACGGCTATCCGAGACGCGCCTGGACCAATGACGCAGGCGAAGAGATCATCGAGGAATATGTCATTACCGGAATGGCGCACGGCACGCCCCTCGCTGTCGGCAATGACGAGCACAATTATGGCACGGCGGGCCCCTTCCTGCTCGATGTCGGCATTTCGTCGAGCTACCGGATCGTGAAGTTTTGGGGATTGACGGAGTCTTTGGAAGAGACAGCATCACGTCGGGTTTCGAATGACGCTGTCGCCCGCGATACGGCAGCGACCGTTCATGCGCTCCCCTCCGTGACGGAAGTACCGGATATGGCGGATGCAGCACGCGACGCACCATGGCGTGAGCGGCCGGCGCCGTCTCCTTTGGATATCGGTTCCGTGATCACGAAGGCTCTCAGGTCTGCCGGCCTTATGAAGTAACCGTGGATGAGCCTAGAGCCTCGGACCCAAAAGTGGACACCACTTTTGGGATTCATCCGATGCTCTTTCTCTTGCGTGGCGCATCGGATGAGCCGGAAAACCGGGTCCACTTTTCCGTCCGATGCGCTAGGAGAGTTGAAGCGCCGCTCAGGGCTTCTTCTCCTGGCTCAACAGATCCTCCTGCTTGCGTCTTTCGCCCGTGATGCAATTCATGCTTCCTGATTGAGCCGGGACGATCAAGGGCCGCGGGTCAACAATTCCCGCAACCTCACGCATGATTTTCGTGCGGACGATCATGGCGAACTGCTCGGGATCATGCAGGGGAATCACGAAGGATCCTGCGCCCCCGATCACACATTCCCTGTAGTAGAGATCCAGATCCTCCTGGTCCGCACTGCCGGTACCGCGTCTGAACATGATGGGCAGGCCATTGATGATGATCCCATTCGCAATCGCTTCATCGCGCGCATAGGTGACGTGACGGCCGTCGTTGTTGGGCCCATCGCCGGAGATGTCGATGACGCGGCGGAGCGGCGCTCCTCCCAGTTGCTCGAAGAGCTTGCCGCCTTGATCGATCACGCCCGATATGGAGGTCATCCCCGCTTGCCGAATGGGCTGGTAGGCGAGTTGGTTCGAGAACGACATCGCCTTTTCAGGGCTGTCGATGATCATCCACGGCACGATGACCCGCTGATCCTTGACACCCGACCACTCGACATAAGTCACCGCGATGCGGCCATTCAGGCCGCTCCCGATCGCCTCATGAACGAGAGAGGACCGGAAGGCGTCGATGAAGCCTTCCCGCTGAAGGGTCTGCTCGTCGTTTTCCATGGAGGACGATACATCGACCGCGATCACAAGGGCGACATCGAGCTGGGTTCCCGGAGCGGCTGGACTGGCGGCAAGAACATCGCCGGCCAATAGAAAGAACGCGAGAGTACTCAAAAGCCTATTCGCCATGACCACCTCCGCTCCCGGCACGCGATCGCGGCCAAGATTAGTGTCTGTCAACGTTCCAATCAGGCATTTGATACGCAAATTTTGCCGATAAATCGGCAAATCTACTTGATGCAGATCGTTCCCCGATCCACGAGGACAATAGCAAGACGAGCGATGGCACGGCCGCTCGATCGCGGAAGCCCCCGGAAACACGTAACAAAATCCACCCTCTATACGCAGAGCAGACAGGGGGACTCCGTTCGAGTAATGATTAATTACGCTACGCAAAGGGCAAAACCATGAAACCGGATATGGATCTGATCGGCGCTCTCACCAGCTTCTCCGTCGGCACGCTTGACGGCCGCGACGCAATGATGGTGATCGAACTCGCGACCACGCCCGAGGAATACGAGCGCGGCATCCGCCACCAGATGCCCGTTGCCATGACACCGGAGCACGCGCGAGAGCTCGGCGAGGCCCTGCTTCTCGCAGCAAAGGCGGCTCTGATGGGAGAGGCAGCAAGCTACGCGTTCAACTGATAGACGTCTTCTCCCCGCTAGCGAGGCGCTCATTCGCGCATCAGCGGCATGACCGAAATAAGTTTCGATTGAAATAAGAGTAATCGTGGCAAGCCTCGTCACAGTGAGGGGCGAGTACGACATCGATCAATTGCAAAATACTCGTTAGAGCTGTTCCCATTGGCGTGGGATCATCTCACTTCTTGGCGGAGCCGCATTTTTTGACGGCGGACCGGATCCGCTTCGCCGAAAAAGCTCTAGCGCATCGCTCGCGCTTTGGGACCCGCCCCGAGCGATGCGCCGTCTAAAAGCTTGAGCATCGGACGTGTTTCAAAGATCTGATCACGTCTTGTGTCCCCTGCTCGATCGTCGGATGACACGCCGCGAGGCGGGTGTTCCCCTGCCTCGTCGCATTCGACCGCCATCCAACCATCCATCGGCCGCGATGCCGATGGCATCGATGACGATATGTTCGCTTCGCCAGCAGCGCGCCCGTTGATCGGGATTGCGACGGGCCAACGCGCCGATAGGCGTGCGAGGCCCCACATCGTCCCAAAGGGCGGCCCGCCATCGAATGCATGACATGGCCTCGACCAGAGCAAGAGTCTCCGAGCGAGCCTATGGCAGGGAACTCTGGTTTCATTCTCGATCAGAACGGGACCGGTTCACCGCAGCATCCGGGAACGCGACGCCCTTAGAACGAAAAAGAGCAAGGCGGATGGCCGCCTTGCTCTCTGGTTGGAACTCACCGGGACCCACCTCGGGCGCTGTCCCGTTGGCCTAAGGTTAGATGGATTCCTTGAGATCCTTGGCCGCGCGGAAGGCGATCTTCTTCGAGGCCTTGATCTTCACCGGCTCGCCGGTCTGAGGATTGCGGCCCATGCGCGCGGCGCGCTTGCGCACCTGGAGGATGCCGAGGCCGGTCAGGCGAATCTTGTCGCCCTTCTTCAGGCTCTTGGCGATCATCTCGACAACCTGGGTCAGCATCTCATTGGCCTGGCGCTTGGGAAGCTCGTGCAGTTCGGAGAGCTTCTCGGCGATATGGCGCAGCGTCAGGATCGGGGACGATGCCGAGGAGGAGGCCTTCGCAACCTTCTTCACAGCCGCCTTCTTTGCCGGGGCCCTCGTCGCAGCAGCCTTAGTCGCAGCAGCCTTGCTGGCGGCCTTTGCAGGCGCCTTGGCAGCCTTCGACGATGCCTTCGCTGCAGCCTTAGGCGCCGCAGCCTTCTTGGCCGGGGCCTTCTTGGAAACCTTGGTTGCAGTCTTGGCCATCAGGAACTCCTTATTGTAGATGGTGAATGCATAAGACAGCAGATTCTCAATAACGCTTTCAGCCAAGAATTAAAGATGGCAAAGCCGGGTTTCCGCACAATAGTAAGGGATACTTGTCGATTTCTCGTCAAGAAGCACCCGAATGCTGGTTCCACGGCCCTTTGCAGCGCACTCCGACCTCGAGGCGGCATAGGCATCGAAACGGCTCGAATGCAAAGGGACATCACTGCCAGAACCGCTTTTCGCGTTCGACGCGCGGTCTCCTACGGCCGCCAGACCTCCCCTGCCCCGGAGATTGGATGTTCGTGGATAATTTGGCGGCACCTCCCCTGTCGCAAAATCGCAGTATTCCGGTTATTGAATCGACATAGGGCTCAGGCTCGCCACAATCCGAAGACGCCATGGTGGAAACATGACTCAAGTCGCCTGCATCGGTGAATGCATGATCGAGCTCCGCGAAGAGGCCGACGGCCGTTTATCGAGGGGATACGGCGGCGATACGTTCAATACCGCCGTCTACCTGGCCCGCCTCGGGACGCCGACCGATTACATCACCGCGCTCGGAGACGACAGCTGGAGCGATGAGCTGATCACGGCCTGGAACAAGGAAGGCGTTGGGACACAACGGGTGCTGCGCCTGCCCGGACGTCTCCCGGGGCTCTACATCATCCAGACGGACGCGAAGGGGGAGCGTCGCTTCTCCTACTGGCGCGAAACCGCAGCTGCGCGCCTGCTGTTCCAGGCACCGGAAGCCGCAAGCATCATCGAAGCCATCGGCACATACGATCTCGCCTACCTGTCGGGCATCTCCCTCTCGCTCTACGGAGAGAGCGGGCGAGAGCGCCTGTTCGACGTTCTTCGCAACGCCCGGTCCAACGGCCGACTTGTGGCCTTCGACACGAATTTCCGCCCGCGCGGCTGGCCGGATCCGGACGTCGCACGAGCAGCCTTCCGCGAGGCTTTCGCCTGCGCCGATATCATCCTCGCCTCCACAGAAGACCTCGACCTTCTCTTCGGCAGCAAGGGTGTGGAAGAGCTGCTCGCCTTCTCGGGCAAGGCAGAGATCGTTCTCAAACATCCCGACCTGACCTGCCGCGTCCTGTCGCAAGGTGAGGACATCCTCGTGCCCGGCAAGCCTGCGGAAGACGTGGTCGACACCACGGCCGCCGGCGACAGCTTCGCCGCCGCCTATCTGAATGCGCGCCTGTCGGGCGAGAGCCAGCGTTCCGCTGCGGCGGCAGGCCATCGCCTCGCCGGACAGGTCGTGCGCTATCGTGGCGCGATCATCCCGCGCGAAGCGATGCCATAAGCTTTTCCTCCATCTCCATCCAAGGAGTTCCTCCCATGCCTCAAGACCCGAAGGATCTCGCCAGCGCTCGCAGCAAGACGCTGGCTGACCTCCTCCGCGCCGGTCCCATCGTCCCGGTGATCACGCTGGAACGTGTGGAGGATGCGGTTCCCCTCGCGCGTGCCCTCGTCGCAGGCGGATTGCGCCTGCTGGAAATCACCCTGCGCACTGCCGCTGCGGCAGAATCAGCGGCGGCCATCATCCGGGACGTGCCCGAGGCCATCGTCGGCATCGGGACCGTCCTGACCCCGAAGGATCTGGAGCGCGCGCAGGCCCTCGGCGCGCGTTATGCCTTGAGCCCCGGTGCCACGCCCGACCTGCTCGAAGCGGCGAGCCGGAGCGAGATGCCGTTCATTCCCGGCATCGCCACCGCGTCCGAATTGATGGCGGCTCTCGCCCACGGCTTTCAGACCGTCAAATTCTTCCCGGCCGTCGCATCCGGCGGGATCCCGGCCTTGAAAGCCCTCGCCGGACCGTTCCCGCAGGCGCGCTTCTGCCCGACGGGCGGGATCGACGAGAAGAACGCCCGGGATTGGCTCGCCTTGTCGAATGTCGTGGCCATCGGCGGATCGTGGGTCTGCCAGACCTCCGACATCCGTGCGCAAGCCTGGGGTGAGATCACGGCGAAAGCGCAGCGTGCCATGACGTCGATCAAGGAATGAGCTTCCGCAGGCCATTCAACGGCTGACATTTCGTAGGATTGTCAGCCTCCTCCCTCCTGGCGATACTCGGCAGCGGGGGAGGAAAGCCAATGACCTCAACGATCTACGATACGAACCTCGACAAGAACCCGGCGAATTACCAGCCGCTGACGCCGCTTTCCTTCCTGGAGCGGGCCGCGAGCGTTCATCCGGACCGGACCGCCGTGATCCACGGCCCCCTGGTTCGCGACTATCGTGACTTTTACGCGCGTGCCCGACGGCTTGCGTCAGCGCTTGCCCGGCGTGGAATCGGGCGCGGCGATACGGTCTCGGTCATGCTTCCCAACACCCCTGCCATGCTCGAATGCCATTACGGCGTCCCGATGGCCGGGGCCGTGCTCAATACGCTGAACACCCGCCTTGATGCCAAGATCATCGCGTTCTCCCTGGACCACAGTGAAGCCAAGGTGCTGATCACGGACAGGGAGTTCTCTGCCACCGTCAAGGCGGCGCTGGCGCGATCTTCGGTCAAGCCCCTCGTCATCGACTACGACGATCCTGAATTCACCGGCCCGGGCGAGCGACTGGGTGCCATGGAGTACGAGGAGTTCCTGGCCGAGGGCGATCCCGAATTCGCCTGGAATCCGCCTCGGGACGAGTGGGACGCGATCACACTGAACTACACCTCGGGCACCACGGGCGACCCGAAGGGCGTCGTCTATCACCATCGCGGCGCCTATCTGCTCGCCATGGGCAATATCCTCACGGCCGGCATGGGCCAACATCCCGTCTATCTGTGGACGCTGCCCATGTTCCATTGCAACGGCTGGTGCTTTCCCTGGTCGCTGTCCATCGTCGCGGGCATCCATGTCTGCCTGCGCGCCGTGCGCGCGAAGCCCATGTACGACGCGCTTGCCGACCAAAGGGTCACGCATCTCTGCGGCGCGCCCATCGTCATGTCGACATTGCTCAATGCGCCGGCCTCCGAGAAGCGCCCCCTTCCCCACACGGTCAAATTCCTGACGGCCGCCGCACCGCCGCCGGAAGCGGTGCTCGCAGCCATGAAGGCTGCAGGCTTCGACGTGACGCATCTGTACGGCCTGACGGAGGTTTATGGCCCTGCGGTGGTCAACGAATGGCACGATGAATGGGATGCGCTCGACCAGGGCGGCTATGCGGCCAAGAAGGCCCGTCAGGGCGTGCGCTATCCGGTTCTGGAAGCCCTCGACGTGCTCGACCCGGAAACGATGCAGCCCGTGCCTGCCGACGGGCGAACCCTCGGCGAGGTCATGTTCCGCGGTAACGTGGTCATGAAGGGCTATCTCAAGAATCCCTCCGGCACGGCGAAGGCCTTCGAGGGCGGCTGGTTTCATTCCGGTGATCTCGGGGTGAAGTATCCGGACGGGTATGTGCAACTCAAGGACCGCTCCAAGGACATCATCATTTCCGGCGGCGAGAACATCTCGTCCATCGAAGTGGAAGATGCGCTCTACAGGCACCCCGCCATTCAAGCGGCCGCCGTCGTCGCGATGCCGGACGAGAAATGGGGCGAGACGCCTTGTGCCTTCGTGGAGCTGAGGCCCGATCAGTCAGTCCCGGCGGAGGACATCATCGCCTGGTGCCGCCAGCATCTCGCCTCCTACAAGTGCCCGCGCACCGTGATCTTCACGGAGCTGCCCAAGACCTCCACGGGCAAGATCCAGAAGTTCCAGCTGCGGGAGATGGCCAGGGCTCATAAGGCGGCAGGGTGATCACGAGCGATCACCGCCCCTTCCACACGGGCTTGCGCTTCTCGATGAAGGCGTCGATGCCCTCGGCGGCATCGTCCGCCATCATGTTGCAGGCCATGACGTCGCCCGCATAGGCATAGGCCTCCTCCAGGCTCATGGAGCGCTGCCGGCCGAACATGGCCTTGCCCGTCCGGATCGCCACGGGGCTCTTGGCGCAGATCTCCGCCGTCAAGGCGGCGACGGCATCATCCAGCTCGGCATCGGGCGCCACTCTGCTGATGAGCCCAAAGGACAGGGCTTCGGAGGACGAAATGAAGCGTCCCGTCACCAGCATGTCGAAGGCATGCTTGGGCGTGATGTTGCGGGACAGCGCGACCGCAGGCGTGGAGCAGAACAGCCCCACGTTGATGCCCGAGACGGCAAAGGTCGCGCTCTCGGCGGCAACCGCCAGATCGCAGGACGCGACCAGCTGGCAGCCCGCCGCGGTTGCCATGCCGTGCACACGGGCGATCACCGGAACGGGCAGCTTGACGATTCCCTGCATCACCCGGCTGCACTGCGCGAACAGCGCCTGATAATACTCCTGACGCGGATTGGCCCGCATCTGCTTGAGGTCGTGCCCTGCGCAGAAGGCCTTGCCGGAGGCGGCAAGAACAACGCAGCGCACCGCTTCGTCGTCCCTCAGGTCGTCCAACGCCTGCTGAAGCGCCGACAGCATTTCCTCGGACAAGGCGTTGAACTGGGCCGGGCGGTTGAGCGTCAGCGTCACGACACCGTCCCGCTCGTCGCGCAGCAGAATGTCATTGCTGGAAACGGCCTGCTGGGCACTCATCGGCATTCTCCTCCGGATCCCTCCTGAAGCATCGGACCCAAAAGTGGATTTGCACTTTTCGGGCTGGATCCGACGTTTCCTCTATAGAAGAGAGCATCGTGCGGAAAACCGGTTCCACTTTCCGCGCGATGCTCTTGCGCATTGTGAGCAGGATCCAACCTGAATAAGCTCAGTATGGCAACAAGACCCTTGGAATGCCACCTCCTGGCCGGGTCCGAACAACAAGAGGTGCCATCGTGAGCAATTCGCCCATCAGCCGTTTTCCCGTTCCCGAGATCGCCGACCTGCCGGAGGATATCCGCACGCGGATCCTGGCGGTTCAGGAGAAGTCGGGCTTCGTGCCGAACGTCTTTCTCGTGCTGGCCCGCCGCCCGGACGAGTTCCGCGCCTTCTTCGCCTATCACGACGCCCTGATGGACAAGCCCGGCAATCTCACGAAGGCCGAGCGAGAGATGATCGTGGTGGCGACGAGCAACGCCAACCAATGCCAATATTGCGTCGTCGCCCACGGGGCCATCCTGCGGATCCGGGCCAAGAATCCGCTGATCGCCGACCAGGTCGCGATCAATTACCGCAAGGCCGACATCACGCCGAGACAGAAGGCGATGCTGGATTTCGCCATGAAGGTCGCGCTCGAGGCACACTCGGTCGGCGACGCGGACATTGCCGCGCTAGGCACCCTTGGGTTCTCAGAGGATGATGTATGGGACATCACGGCGATCGCGGCATTCTTTGCCATGTCCAACCGCCTCGCCAACGTCACCAGCATGCGGCCGAACGACGAGTTCTATTCGCTCGGCCGGGGGTGAGGCGCTCAGGCTGAGAGCACCTTGCCCGGATTGAGCCGGTTGTCGGGATCGAGCGCCCGCTTGATCGTCCGAGCGAGATCCATCTCGGGCGCGGCGCGATAGCGCGCCAGCTCGCCCACGCGGTACTGGCCGATGCCGTGCTCCGCCGAGATGCTTCCGCCGAAAGCCGCCACCACATCGTGCACGATCCGGTTCACGTGGCTGGCATCATGTCTCTCGTCGACGAGGACATTGTAGTGGATGTTGCCGTCTCCGAGGTGTCCGAAGGCGTTCACGCGCGTGCCCGGTGCGCCGGCCGCGAGCGCCTCCCCGGCCTCGATGAGGAAGCGCGGAACCTCCGTGAGCGGCACGGAGACATCGTGCTTCACGCTCTTACCCTCCCGCGCCTCGGATTCCGTGACATGCTCCCTCAGCGCCCACAGCTGGCTGGCCTGAGCTCCTGATTCGGCGATGACGCCATCGAGTGCCATCCCTTTTTCGAACGCCGCCCCCAGCATGGTCTCGGCAGCCTCCCGCAGGCCTGCGAGGCTGGAAGCCGCTTCGATGAGCACGAACCATTCGCCCTCTGCGATGGGCGCTTTCAAGCCGGCGTGCTTGGCGACAAGCTGCATGGAGGTGGCCGAGATCAACTCGAAGGCCGAAATCTGGTCGCCCAACTCGTCCTGGGCGAGCTCCAGAAGGCGTAGGGCGGCCGCGGGGTCCGCGACCGAGAGCAAGGCCGTCACCGAGTGTTTGGGCCGCGGCAGAAGCCTCAGGACGGCCGCCGTGACGATCCCGAGCGTCCCCTCGCTGCCGATGAAGAACTGCTTCCAGTCGTAGCCCGCATTGTCCTTTCGCAGCTTCCGCAGCCCGTGGACGATCGTGCCGTCGGGCAGAACGACCTCGAGGCCGAGCACGAGGCTGCGGGTCATGCCGTAGCGCAGGACGTTCACGCCACCCGCATTGGCCGCGATCACGCCGCCGATGGTGGCCGAGCCCTCCGCCGCCAGGCTGATCGGCAGCAGGCGCCCGGCGGCGCCGGCGGCATCCTGAGCGACTTTCAGGATGCACCCGGCCTCGGCCTCGATCGTCAGGCCGACCGGATCGACGCTGCGAATGGCGGCCATGCGATTGAGGGACAGAACGACCTGCGTGCCTGACGCATCCGGGACCGCTCCACCGGCGAGCCCCGTGTTGCCGCCCTGCGGAACGATGGCGGCCCCGGCCTCGCGGCAGATCTGCACGATCCGGGCGACCTGCTCGACTGAGGACGGACGGACGACACAGGCGGGCTTGCCCGGAAAGAGCCTGCGCCAGTCGATCGCATAGGGCTCGAGATCCGCCCCTTGCGTGATGACGGCCGCAGGGCCGAGAAGGCTCGTCAGGCGCGGCAGCAGGTCCGTCGCGTTGGTCATGGAAAAATCCCTCGCGGTTTCAGCACCGCTCCTGACCGATCAGGACGCAATCGTCAACGTGGCATGCGCGAGGGATATTCGGACAAATCCGCAACAAAGTGGCGGTCAACGCTTGCCCGATCCGGGCTCGGCGATCTTTCGGTGCTGTTCGGCGAGCATGCCGGCCGGCGTCACATTGGCCAGAATGGTGGTGAACTTGTTCTTCCAGCCGCTCACCACGTCGCCTTCGCCTTTCATCATGGCATCAAACCCGACCTTCGCCACCATGGCCGGATCATCCTTCTTGTCCTGACCGATCTGTGTGTCTTCCATGCCGGCCCGTTCGAAGAATTCGGTCTCGGTCGCGCCCGGCATCAGACATGTCACCGTGATGTTCGTATCCTTCAGTTCGTTCCGCAGCGCGAAGGAGAAAGAGTCGATAAAAGCCTTGGTGCCGTTGTACACGGCCTGGAAGGTGCCCGGCATGAAGCCGGCGATCGAGCCGGTGATGAGGATCTTGCCCTCGTTCCTCGACCGCATGTCCCGTCCGACCTTCTGGATCAGGTAGAGCGTCCCCGTAATGTTGGTGTCGATCACGTGGCGTGCTTCGGTGAAATCCTGATCGAGGAAGGCATGACCGAGACCATGGCCGGCATTGGCCAGGAGCGCGTCGACCGGTCGTCCACCGGCTGCAGCATAAAGTTTGTCGACGCCCTCGAGGGTGGAAAGATCAGCCTCGACGGCGTCGACCTTGGCGCCGAGCCCTTGAAAATCCTTCGCCGCGTCGTGAATGGCAGCCAGATCCGCTGCGACCAAGAGATCGTACCCGTTCTCGGCACAGAGTTTCGCAAGTTCATACCCGATACCCGAGGAGGCACCGGTCACGATGGCGAGCGGCTTTGCGGTTTCTGGCATGGCATTCTCCCAAGCGGTTCGAAGGAATGGCCCGGCCACTGTCAGAAAAGAGCGCAACCGGCATGTGGAGCTTGAACTCACGAAGAACCCTTCGGTTCAAAAATGCGCTCCAAGCGAAGCAGTCGCCCCTCCCGCCCGAAGCACCTTGACAGTTCAGTCCAGTCAAAGACCACTTCCGCGAAGATATCGGGCAGTTGCTTTCGTCATGGGGGCAAGTTACCTTCACCGTAACAACAAAAGAAAGCTTAGGCCCTTAAGGGCTGCAGCCGGGAGAAGCGCTCTTGGGTCCGCAAGAATCGGCGACGCTCGGCGTCGCGGTGAGTGGTAGCGCATGCGGGCACGCGAGGGCCCGAAACGCGGTGGAGCTTGGCACCGCGACGATCTCTCCATACCCCATCTCGTCCCCTCTCGAAGCCCTCCATCGAACAGAGCAGTGCCGATGACCCTTGCTCTGGAAGGCGTTTCGAAAAAGGTCGGAGCCGCGACGCATATCGACGACGTTCATCTGTCCCTGGAGCGGGGCTCTCTCAATGTCCTGCTTGGGGCGACGCTTGCCGGCAAGACCTCGCTCATGCGGCTCATGGCCGGGCTCGATGTGCCGACCACGGGCCGCGTCCTCGTCGACGGGCGGGATGTGACGGGCTGGCCCGTGCAACGCCGCAGCGTGGCCATGGTCTACCAGCAGTTCATCAATTACCCGTCGCTCGATGTTTATGAGAACATCGCCTCGCCTCTGCGGGTCGCCAGGCTGCCGAAGGCAGAGATCGACACGCGCGTTCGCGAGGCCGCCAGGCTCCTGAAGCTGGAACCCTATCTCGACCGGAAGCCCTTGAACCTCTCCGGCGGCCAGCAGCAGCGCACCGCCATCGCCCGCGCGCTGGTGAAGCGCGCGGATCTCGTCCTGCTCGACGAGCCCCTGGCCAATCTCGACTACAAGCTCCGCGAGGAACTGCGCGAGGAATTGCCGCGTGTCTTCGCGGCGTCGGGCGCCGTCTTCGTCTATGCGACGACGGAACCGTCGGAAGCCCTGCTCCTGGGCGGCAACACGGCGACCTTGTTCGAAGGCCGGGTGACCCAGTTCGGACCGACACCGCAGGTCTATCGCCGCCCTGACGATCTGACCACGGCCCGGGTTTTCTCCGATCCGCCGCTCAACACCCTGAGCGCCCGCAAGGCGGACGGCCAAGTGATCCTGAGCACGGGGGCCGAGATCCGCACGTCAGGTCCGCTCGCGGCCGTCCCGGACGGAGAATACACAATCGGCTTCAGAGCTCATCACCTCACCTTCGAACCGACAGGCTCCGACGGGATCGCCATTCCGGCCATCGTGTCCGTGTCCGAGATCACCGGGTCGGAAAGCTATGTCCATCTCGATGCCAGTGCGCATCGCCTCATTGCGCTCGTTCCGGGCGTGAGGCGGCTGGAGCCGAAATCTCCTGTTACGGCCTATATCGATCCGCGACACCTGTTCCTGTTCGACACAGGGGGCCGCTTGGCCGCTGCCGACCCGGCCCTGCGAGCGGCGTGAGGAGAGACCGATGGCCCGCATCACCCTCGATCATCTCGCCCATGCCTACAGGGCCGACCCTCACACCGCAGACGATTACGCCCTGAAGGAGATCAACCATGTGTGGAGCCAAGGCGGCGCCTATGCGCTGCTGGGGCCGTCCGGATGCGGCAAGACGACCCTGCTCAACATCATCTCAGGGCTGGTCCGCCCCACGCGCGGGCGCGTGCTCTTCGACGATCTCGATGTGACGGACCTGGCCACGGAAGCCCGCAATATCGCTCAGGTCTTCCAGTTCCCAGTGGTGTACGACACGATGAGCGTGCGCGAGAACCTGGCCTTCCCGCTCAAGAACCGGCGCGTCCCGCGCGACACGACCGCCGAGCGGGTGGAGGAGATCGCGCGCCTCCTCGACCTGACCCGCGTGCTCGACCGCAACGCAAGCAACCTTACGGCGGACATGAAGCAGAAAATCTCGCTCGGGCGGGGCCTGGTGCGCCCGGATGTGGCGGCCATCCTGTTCGACGAGCCGCTCACCGTAATCGATCCGCACCTGAAATGGCAGCTGCGCTCGACCTTGAAGGAGATCCACCGCACCCTCGACATCACCATGATCTATGTGACGCACGATCAGACGGAGGCGCTGACCTTCGCCGACAAGGTGGTCGTCATGCATGACGGCGCCGTGGTGCAGACGGGAACACCCGACGAACTGTTCGAACGCCCCGCCCACACTTTCGTCGGGCATTTCATCGGTTCGCCGGGCATGAACATCTTGCCGTGCAAGGTCGAAGGCGCTACGGCCTTCATCGGCAATCAAGCCATTCCCCTGCAGCGGACCTATCGGGCGCTCTATGATGGCGAGCGGGTCGAATTCGGCATCCGGCCGGAATTCGTGCGCCTTCAGCCGCGAGGATCGGGACTGCCTGTCCAGGTCCGTCGCATCGACGATATCGGCCGTGCCCGCATTGCCCGCGTGGAGATGAACGGCCGCCCTCTGGCCGCAAGCGTTCCGGAGGACATCTCCCTTGACGGAGACGAAGCCGCCCTCGCGCTCGATCCGCGCCAGATCCACATCTATGCCAATGGACACCTCGTCCCGGGCGAGCCGATCGGCGAGGGCCGGACATGACGAAAACCGTCAACAACAAGGCCTGGATCTTCGTTCTGCCGGTCTTCGCAATCGTGGCCTTTTCGGCTGTCCTGCCGCTGATGACCGTGGTGAACTACTCGGTTCAGGACACCTTCGGCAACAACCAGTTCTTCTGGAATGGGATCGGCTGGTTCCAGGAACTGCTCGATCCCTCCACGGAACTCGGCGGACGCTTCTTTGGCGCCCTGTGGCGCACCCTTCTCTTCTCGGCGATCATTCTCATGATCGAAGTGCCGCTCGGCATCGCGGTGGCGCTCGCCATGCCGCGGGAGGGCTGGACCGTCGCGCTCTGCCTCGTCCTGATGGCCCTGCCGCTTCTCATTCCGTGGAACGTGGTCGGCACGATCTGGCAGGTTTTCGCCCGTGGCGATATCGGCCTGCTCGGCTGGACACTCAATCATCTCGGCATCGACTACAACTACACTAACGATCCCATCGACGCCTGGGCGACCCTCATCGTCATGGATGTCTGGCATTGGACGAGTCTGGTCGCGCTTCTCTGCTATGCCGGATTGAAATCCATTCCCGACGCCTATTATCAAGCGGCCCGCATCGATGGCGCCTCGCGCTGGGCCGTCTTCCGCACCATCCAGCTGCCCAAGATGCGGCGCGTTCTGCTGATCGCGGTTCTCCTGCGCTTCATGGATTCCTTCATGATCTATACCGAACCCTTTGTGATCACCGGCGGCGGCCCGGGCAACGCGACCACATTTCTGTCCATCGATCTGGTGAAGCTGGCGCTCGGGCAGTTCGACCTCGGCAAGGCCGCCGCCATGTCCCTGGTCTACAACCTGATCATCCTCGCCATCTGCTGGGTATTCTACACCGTCATGACTAACGTGGATGCCCAGCGAGAGAGGGTCGAAACATGACCGGAACCATCGCCGTCGGCAGCTCCGATACCAAGCCCGTCGCAGCGCCGCTGGCCGCGAACCGTGCCTTGTCCGGCCCTCGCATCAGCGGGCGCGTTGTGGTGATGACGCTCTACCTCCTGTTCCTGATGCTGCCGATCTACTGGCTTCTGAACATGAGCCTGAAGACCAACATGGAGATCACGTCCGGCCTGACCCTCTGGCCGAAGGAGATCACCTTCGACAACTACATCAGGATCTTCACGGACCCGAGCTGGTATTCGGGCTACATCAACTCGCTGAGCTACGTCGTCATCAACACGGTGCTGTCGATCTCCTTCGCGCTTCCGGCGGCCTATGCCTTCTCGCGCTACAGGTTCCTCGGCGACAAGCACCTGTTCTTCTGGCTGCTCACGAACCGCATGGCGCCGGCCGCCGTCTTCGCCCTGCCCTTCTTCAATCTCTATTCCGCCATCGGGCTGTTCGATACGCCCTGGGCCGTGGCCCTCGCCCATTGCCTCTTCAACGTTCCGCTGGCCGTGTGGATCCTGGAAGGATTCATGTCGGGCGTACCACGGGAGATCGACGAGACCGCCGCCATCGACGGCTATTCGTATCCCCGCTTCTTCGTGAAGATCTTCATGCCGCTGATCGCCTCGGGCATCGGCGTCGCCGCCTTCTTCTGCTTCATGTTTTCCTGGGTCGAGCTTCTGCTGGCCCGCACCCTCACTTCGGTCAACGCCAAGCCGATCGCCGCCACTATGACGCGCACCATCTCGGCCGCCGGAATGGATTGGGGACTGCTCGCCGCTGCCGGCGTGCTCACCATCGTGCCGGGCGCGCTCGTGATCTGGTTCGTTCGCAACTACATCGCCAAGGGCTTTGCCCTGGGCCGGGTTTGAGGAGAGTGCCATGCCTGATCTCGCCTGGATGGCCTGGACGTGGCAGACGGGCCTCTTCTTTGCCGGCATCGCCAGCCTTCTGCTCGTCATGACCCTGCTGGCGATCCAGCGTTCTGAGACGGAACGTATCGGCGCGCTGCGCATCCCGACGACGCGCGGCGACCGCCTCTTCATCTCGCTTCTCGGTGCGGCGTTCATCCACCTCGCATGGCTGGGCCTTATCGGCCCGGACCTGTGGTGGGCATCCGGCCTGTCCCTGCTCTACGCAGCAGCCGTGTTTCGCTACGTCTAGGAGGGATGGCTCAACAAAACCCTCCGGTTTGCCCGGACCGGAAGGATCAAGACCAGCGGATAAGCCGGCCAGGGCATTACTTGGGAGGAACGAATGAAGCTCACCCAACCACACCGGCATTTGAAACTGCTCGTCTCGACAAGCATCCTCGCGATGGCGCTAGGCTCAAGCGCTGCTCTCGCAGGCATGGAAGAAGCACGCCGCTGGATCGACAGCGAATTCCAGCCCTCCACCCTCTCCAAGGATGAGCAGATGAAGGAGATGGAATGGTTCGTGAATGCGGCCAAGCCGTTCGTGGGCCAGGAGATCAACGTGGTTTCCGAGACCATCACGACCCATGAATACGAGGCGAAGACGCTCGCCAAAGCCTTCACGGAGATCACTGGCATCAAGATCAATCATGATCTGATCCAGGAAGGCGACGTCGTGGAGAAGATCCAGACGCAGATGCAGTCCGGACGCAACATCTACGATGCCTGGGTCAACGATTCGGATCTCATCGGCACTCACTTCCGCTATAAGCAGGCCATTCCGCTCGACGACTGGATGGCGGGCGACGGCAAGGACGTGACGTCCCCCACTCTCGATGTTGCCGATTTCATCGGCAGGTCCTTCACGACGGCGCCCGACGGCAAGATGTATCAGCTGCCGGACCAGCAATTCGCCAACGTGTACTGGTTCCGCTACGACTGGTTCCAGCGCCCGGAGTTCAAGGAAAAGTTCAAGGCCAAGTACGGCTATGATCTCGGCGTGCCGGTGAACTGGTCGGCCTATGAGGACATCGCCGAGTTCTTCACCAACGACGTGAAGGAGATCGACGGCGTCAAGGTCTATGGCCACATGGATTACGGCAAGAAGGACCCGTCCCTGGGCTGGCGCTTCACCGATGCCTGGCTGTCCATGGCCGGCAACGGCGACAAGGGCATTCCGAACGGATTGCCGGTGGACGAATGGGGCATCCGCATGGAAGGCTGCCGCCCCGTCGGCTCCTCCATCGAGCGCGGCGGCGACACCAACGGACCCGCGGCCGTTTACGCCATCGCCAAGTATCTCGAGTGGATGAAGAAGTATGCTCCGCCCCAGGCGGCCGGCATGAACTTCTCCGAATCGGGTCCGGTGCCCGCACAGGGCAACATCGCCCAGCAGATCTTCTGGTACACCGCCTTCACGGCCGACATGGTCAAGCCCGGTCTTCCCGTGGTGAATGCGGACGGGACGCCGAAATGGCGCATGGCGCCCTCCCCGCACGGATCGTACTGGAAGGACGGCATGAAGCTCGGCTATCAGGACGCCGGCTCGTGGACGTTGCTGAAGTCCACGCCCGTCGACCGGCGCAAGGCGGCCTGGCTCTATGCGCAGTTCGTCACGTCGAAGACGGTCTCGCTGAAGAAGAGCCATGTGGGCCTCACCTTCATCCGAGAGAGCGACATCTGGGACAAGAGCTTCACCGAGCGGGCGCCCAAGCTTGGCGGGTTGATCGAGTTCTATCGCTCTCCCGCCCGCGTGCAATGGACCCCGACCGGCAACAACGTGCCGGATTATCCGAAGCTCGCCCAGCTCTGGTGGCAGAACATCGGCGATGCGGCCTCGGGCGCGAAGACCCCGCAGGAAGCGATGACCTCGCTTGCCAATGCGCAGGACGAGGTGCTCGGCCGTTTGGAGCGTGCCAACGTACAGGGCGAATGCGGCCCGAAGCTGAACCCGAAGACCTCCGCCGAGGAGTGGTTCAAGAAGGCTGAAAGCTCCGGTACCATCGCACCTCAGCGTAAACTTGCCAACGAGAAGCCCAAAGGCGAGACGGTGGACTACGACACGCTCATCAAGAGTTGGCCCGCGTCACCGCCGAAGCGCAGCTGACCCTGAGAGGCCCCGCCCAAAGGCGGGGCCTTTTTCATGTGGAGGGCAGCCACATCACCTAGCCGCCCGGCCAGTATCGGAAAAAGACGTTTGCCGACAGGATCGCCAGGACGATGACCGAAAGGGTTTGTCATGCCAGATCCAGTCTCCGGTTTCTCCCTCAATCTGATCTCGAACCATGTCTCTGGTCTGCTCGATGGTATCGCGCCACGACTCGTGACGATTCACGGTCGCCGACGTGGAACGTCGAGCGGCTTTCTCTGGCGCCCCGGCCTCGTCATCACGGCGGAGGAAGCGCTGGAGGCGGATGACGACATCACAGTCATGCGTCCCGATGGAAGCAAAGTCACGGCAAGCCTCGTCGGCCGCGATCCGAGCACGGATATCGCCCTTCTCCGCACCGAAGAAGAGCCGTCGGACGAAATCGCCTTCAGCCCGACGGATGGCCTTCGCGCCGGCCATCTTGTTCTCGCGGCGGGGCGGCAGCTAGAGGGACCGAGCGCGGCGCTGGGTATCGTGTCCCTCACAGGCGCGGCGTGGAAGAGTCTGCGCGGAGGCCATATCGACCGCAGGATCCATCTCGATCTCAGGCTCGACTTTCAATCCGAAGGAGGGGTTGCCCTCGACACGAGCGGAAAAGTCCTCGGAATGGCGGTGTTCGGCCCGCGGCGGCGCGCCCTCGTCATCCCGTCGGAGACCATCGAGCGCGTCGCTCCTCAATTGCTTGAGAAAGGTCGCGTCGCTCGCGGCTATCTGGGCCTCGGGCTCCAGCCAATCCGTATCGACCAAGCCGCAGCCGACACGGCGGGGTTGAGCGAGCCGAGAGGCCTGATCGTCGTCAGCTTGGACCAGGACGGGCCAGGGCAAAGCGCTGGCATTCGCCAGGGCGATATTCTCGTCCGCTGGAACAATGACACCCTTCCATCCGTCCGCCGGGTCTTCCGGCTCCTGGGGCCCGAGAGCGTGGGTCAGGCGGTCGATCTAGGAATCCTGAGAGCGGGTGAGCATATCACTCTTGCCGTAGAGATCAGGGAGCGCCCAGCACCTCAGTAGCGAATTTCGGGTCCAATGCTTTAGGGTGAGACCTTGCACAGGGTGGCACTTCACATCGACGATGCGAGCTTGCTCGACCGCATTGCCACGATCCTGGCCGACGAAACCGGCATCGATGTCCTGCACCCGGTTAACCCCGACCTCGTCATCACGGACCATCTGCCGTTCTCGGGAACGGCGCCGACGATCCTTCTGGGTGATGAGGTGAACGGAATCGAGATGCTCAAGGCCGGGGCGAGCGGGGTTCTCTCCCGCCATATCGCCGCCCCGGATCTGCTGCTGGCGCTGGACATCGTCAAAAGAGGCTTTGCCATCCTGCCACGAAGCGGGATCGGGAGCGGCCAAACCCCGTCACGAGACGATCTGCTCACTGCGCGCGAGCTGGACGTTCTGAAGCTTCTGGCGGAAGGTGCCTCGAACAAGCTTATCGCGCGCAGACTTGGGATTTCATTCCACACGGCGAAGTTCCACGTCGCCTCGATCGCTGCGAAACTCGATGCGACCGGGAGGACGGATGCGGTCGCTCAAGCCGTCCGCCTCGGCCTCATTCTGTTGTGATCCTGCCCTTGGTGTCGGCGGTCCGAATGACCACATGATGTGAAATAGCGTTATCATTGGAGGCCTCAATGCTCGACCGCACTCCAGCCTATCTTCTTCACGACACTGCCTCTTCTTCCTCATCGCAGCCGACGCCCGGGTCTCCCGATGAGGGAGTGCTGCTCGATGCCTATTCCCACGCCGTATCAAGCGTAGTGGACCGCATCGGCCCCTCGGTCATGCGGGTCGAGCCGCAGGTATCCGGCCGACCGGCAGGAATGGGTTCCGGTGTCCTCATCTCGCCCGACGGACTCCTGCTCACCAACAGCCATGTCATGCAAGGGGGTCGGGAGGCGAAGCTCACCGGTTCGGACGGGCGCACCATCGCGGCCCGAGTCATCGGGGATGATCCCGACACGGATCTTGCCCTGCTGCGCGCCAGTGGAGACAGGCTTCCCTTCGCCACCCTGGGCGATTCCAAGCGACTGAAGCGCGGCCAGATCGCCGTCGCCATCGGCAATCCCCTGGGCTTCGAATCGACCGTCACGGCGGGCGTGGTCTCGGCCCTCGGACGGAGCCTGCGGGCGAAATCCGGACGACTCATTGACGACGTGATCCAAACGGATGCCGCCCTGAACCCGGGCAATTCAGGAGGACCGCTCGTTGCGACCTCCGGCGAGGTGATTGGCATCAACACCGCCGTCATCATGGGGGCCCAGGGCATCTGCTTTGCCGTCGCCAGCAACACGGCGAATTTCGTCGTGTCGGAACTGATCCGCCACGGCCGCGTCCGCCGCGCTTCCATAGGAATCGCGGGGCAGACGGTGCCCTTGCCGCGGCGCGTCAGCTATGCGGCCGGTCTTGCCGGAACATTCGGCGTGGTCATCGCCGCCGTTGAGCCGAACAGCCCTGCCGACCAGGCGCACCTGGAACAGGGGGACGTCATCCTTTCGCTCGACGGCGAGCCCGTCGGCGGGGTCGATGATCTCGTACGCCTGCTGAACGGGGAGCGGATCGGGCGCGTCGTCGAACTCGTCCTGCTCAAGAAGGGCGAAATGCGCACCGTGACGATCACGCCCGTGGAGCGCAGGACGAAGACAACCCGATCCGAGTAAGCTGCGACAGAAATTGCGAGCGGACGAACGGACCTCTTCCGGGTCCGCCCGCATCTCTCATTTTTCCACCCATGCGGGATCGAGCGTGAACAGCTCCTGCGGCCTGGCCACGCCTCTCAGGGCATAACGGCCGACCGATACCAGACATTCCCGATCATCCTCCGACGCCGCCGAGAAGAAGGCGGACGACACGAGAACATCCCTCTCGACGGAGCGGCACAAGGCGCCGATCCGGCTCACCTCGTTCACGGCCGGTCCGACCACCGTGAAGTCGAGGCGGTCCTGGCTGCCGATATTCCCGTAGAACACCTCGCCGATATGCAGTCCGAGATAGGCCGAGGTGACCGGCAGGTTGCACGACAGGCGCTCGTCGTTCAGCACTCGAATCCGAGACTGCATCAATCGCTGGGCTTTGAGCGCGCAACGGCAGGCTTGGCCTGGAACCTCCTCCTTGAAGATCGCGAGCGCTCCGTCTCCGATGAGTTTCAGGACATCGCCGCCCGCGTCGTAGATGGATGAGATAATCGCTTCCGAGTAATCGTTCAGGAACGGGATGATCTGCTCCGGATCCGCCGTTTCCGTGATGTGGGTGAAGCCGTGCAGGTCGCTGAACCACAGGACCGCTTGGATCCGATCCGTGACGCCACGGGCGATCCGGCCACTGAGAACGAGTCGTCCGGCATCGCGGCCGAGATAGGTCTCGACAAGGGTTTTCGCGATGCGCGCGAGCGAAGCGCATTTCATCGCCAGCATCAGGGGCGACGCCAGTTCGCGCAGGAGCGCGATCTCTTCCTCGCTGAAGCCGGAAGGCGCATCGCTCGTCCAGGAGGAATAGAAGGAGTCCATCTCGCCGATGGCGCCTTCGGCTTCGAAACGGTGGATCAGAGCCAGATAATCCGTCTGCTCTTCAGCACGAAGATCCGCAAGAACCGAGAAGTCCTCGATATGTCCGGGACCGATCCGTCGACGCAGGAAATCCTCTCCGGTCGCCCACAGGTGATAATAGGTGCTCCGGCGCCAGTTTTCCGCCGCCTGTCCCTCAACGTTGGTACGGCCATACTCGATGACCGGATCGAGACCGTCCTGGTCGTCGCGACGCCAGCGAAAAACCCGCCCCTCGTGAATCGGGTGCAGCGTGTCGATCACGATGTTCACGCGGGAAACAGGAAGCCCCGCCTCCGTCAAGCGGGAGCAGAAGCCTTGCAGGAGCTCAAGTTCCGACGTGCCGGACAATCCGGCTTCGGTGACCCATTTTGCGATGTCTGCTGCCTGGGCTGCTTCCATGGGGCTCTCTTCACGATGTCTGGGCGTTCGACGTTCCATGCCAGCATATGGGGCACCGGGTAGAGTCGAACAGCTTTCATGTGAACCAGCAGCCCCGCGCCTATTCGGCCGGGGATGCCTGAGTTCCCAAGGAGCCGGCTCGCTTCGGGGCGGCACGCTTGAAGAGGCGCAGCACCACGAGCCGAACCGCGACATAGAAGACAGGCGTCAGAAACAGGCCGAACACGGTCACGCCGAGCATACCGGAGAACACGGCCGTGCCGAGGGATCGGCGCATCTCGGCACCGGGCCCGGTCGCGACTGCGAGCGGCAGAACGCCGAGAATGAAGGCGAAAGCCGTCATGAGGATCGGCCGCAGGCGCAGCCGGCACGCTTCGATGACGGCCTCCACCGGTGTCTTCCCGTCGAACTCGGCCTGCCTCGCGAATTCCACGATGAGGATCGCGTTCTTCGCCGCCAGACCGACGAGAACCACGAGGCCGATCTGTGTCAGGATGTTGTTGTCCTGGCCTCTGATCATGACGCCGATCAGCGCCGAGAGAACGCTCATCGGCACGATCAGGATGATGGCGATGGGCAGCGACCAGCTCTCATACTGGGCTGCCAACACAAGGAACACGAAGAGCACGGACAAAGCGAAGATGAACACCGCCGTGTTGCCGGTCTGCCGCTCCTGGAACGCCAGCTCGGTCCACTCGAAACCCATTCCCGGAGAAAGATTCTGCCGAACCAGGGCCTCCATGGCATCGAGCGCAGTGCCCGAAGACACGCCGGGCCCCGCATTGCCCTGCAGGGCCACCGATGTGAACATGTTGTATCGCTGGATCAGGTCCGCGCCCGAGACCTCCCGCATCTCGACGAGGGTGCCCAAGGGCACGAGAGCGCCTGTGGACGAGCGGACTCGAAGCCGATTGATGTCATCCTGGTCTATCCGGAAGCGCTGATCGGCTTGCGCGCGAACCTGGTAGACCCGGCCGAAGGCATTGAAGTCATTCACATAGGCTGTGCCGAGATTGATGCGAAGCGTCTCGAAGATGTTCGGGATCGGAACGTTCAGGATGCTCGCCTTCTGGCGGTCGATCTCCAGATAGACCTGCGGCGAATTGGCCGAGAACGTCGTGAAGACGCCGGCCAGATTTGGGTTCTGCCGCGCCTGCCCCATCAGCTGATAGGCCACCGCCAGAATGCCGCGCACATCGTCGCCGGTGCGGTTCTGGATCTGAATCTTGAAGCCCCCCGAATTTCCGAGGCCTCGGACGGGCGGCGGCGGGATGGCGATGATGAACGCTTCCTCGATCTGCTGCATGCGCGCGAAAAGATCGGCGATGATCTTCGGTCCGGTTTCCCCCGCCTTGATCCGTTCGTCGAACGGCTTGAATCCGGCAAAGATCGCCGCGGCATTGGTCGCGTTGGTGAAGGTGGCGCCCGAAAACCCCGCAAAGGCCACCGCGTTCTTGACGCCTGGGGTCTCCTGCATGATCCTGGATGCCCGCTGCACCACCGCATCGGTGCGCGCCAGCGACGCTCCGTCCGGCAACTGGATCACGACGATGGCATAGCCTTGGTCGAGCGTCGGGATGAAGCCGCGCGGCACGTGATTTGCGGCCCATAATGTCCCGGCCAGGAGACCGACATAGACCGGCAGCACGATGAGCTTGTGCCGTGCCAGGGTTCCGACCGCCCTCGCATAGCCGTTGGACGTGGCGTCGAAACCCCGGTTGAAGCCGTTGGCCAATGTACGCCCGAAGCGCGCGACCGGGTTCCGCGAATGCTCGTGGCTGTGCGGCTTCAGCAGGAAGGCGGCCAGGGCCGGCGAAAGCGTCAGGGAGTTGAAGGCCGAGATCACCGTCGACACGGCGATGGTCAGAGCGAACTGCCGGTAGAACTGGCCGGAAATGCCGGGGATGAAGGCCGTAGGCACGAAGACCGCGACGAGGACCAGCGCGATGGCCACGAGCGCGGTTCCGACCTCGTCCATGGTGGTGTGCGCGGCATCGCGCGGGGTCATTCCGAGCGCGATGTTGCGCTCCACGTTCTCCACAACGACGATGGCGTCGTCCACCACGATGCCGATCGCCAGGACCATGCCGAAGAGGGTCAGCGTGTTGATCGAGAAGCCGAGGGCCGCCATGAAGGCGAAAGTTCCGATCAGGGAGACCGGAATCGCCACGATGGGGATGATCGCCGTCCGCCAGCTCTGCAGGAACACGAAGACCACGATTACGACGAGCGCCGTGGCTTCGAACAACGTCTTGTAGACCTCGTTCACGCTCTCGGAGATGAATTCGGTGGGATTGTAGACGATCTGATAGGCGATGCCCGGAGGGAAGTTGCCTTTGAGCTCTTCCATGGTCCGCGTGATCTGCGCCGACGCAGCCAGGGCATTGGTTCCGGGCCGCTGGAAGATCGCCAATGCGACCGCGGGATTGCCGTTCAGGTATGAGTTCGTCACGTAATCCTGCGCACCAAGCTCGATGCGGGCCACATCCTGCAGCCGCACGAGGCGTCCCTGCGGCGTGGCTTGGACGATGATCTGACGGAACTGGCGCGGATCCTCGAAGCGGCCCTGCGTCGTCACCGTGAGCTGAAACGCCGCATCCATCGGTGTCGGCTCCTGCCCCAGAGCGCCGCCTGAGACCTGGACGTTCTGTTCCTGAATGGCACGCACTACTTCGCTCGATGTCAGGCCGTACGAAGCAAGCTTCTCGGGATCGAGCCAGACGCGCAGGGAATATTGCCGCTCGCCGAAGATGATGAGATCGCCGACGCCGTCGAGACGCAGCAGAATGTCGCGCACATAGTTGCGGGCATAGTTGGAGACGTAGAGCTGATCGTAGGATCCGTCAGGCGAGAGCATATGCACGACCATCATCAGGTCGGGAGAGCTCTTGAGCGTGGTCACGCCGAGACGACGCACCTCCTCAGGCAGGCGCGGAGTCGCGATCGCCACCCTGTTCTGAACGAGCACCTGAGCCTTGTCGAGATCGGTGCCGAGCTTGAACGTGATCGTCAGCGCCATGGCGCCGTCGCCGGTGGAGTAGGAGGACATATAGAGCATGTCCTCGACACCGTTGATCTGCTGCTCCAGTGGCGTCGCGACCGTGGCCGCGACCGTCTGCGCATCGGCTCCCGGGTAATTGGCTCTGACCACCACGGTGGGCGGCGCGATATCCGGGTATTGCGCCACCGGCAGGGTCGAATAGGCAATCCCCCCGATGATCAGGAAGAGCGCCGACAGGACCGTCGCGAAGATGGGGCGATCGACGAAGAAATGGGCAAAGCGCATGGAAGCACCCTCCTCGCGTGGGATCAGCTTCCGTTTCGTTCCCGCACTGGCGGGAGCGTGGTCATCTGAGGCGTCACCGGCGCGCCTGGCCTGACGCGAACGAGGCCGTTCACGACCACCGTCTCGTTGCCGGCCAGTCCGTCACGGATCACCCTGTAGCCATCGATCCGTGGACCGATGCGAACGGGCTTGAGATTGACGGTATTGTTCTCGCCGAGCACATAGACGACCCGCCTGTCCTGATCGCTGCCGATGGCCTCGTCGGGCAAGAGGATTCCTCGGTACGGGTCCGACGCGCCGATCGTCACGCGGCCGAACAGGCCCGGGGTCAGAAAGCGATCCTTGTTCTCGAACACCGCACGCACGCGGATCGTTCCGCTTGCCGAATCCAGCCGGTTGTCGACGAAATCGAGATGCCCCTTGCGCGGCTCCAGACGCTCGTCCGTCAATCTGAGCACGACCTCGTTGGTCTCTCCGTTGGCGGAGCTATTCGTCCCTCCACGGGACTGCCTGGAAAAGGCCAGGAACGAGCGCTCGTCGACATCGAAGTAGAACTGAATCGGGTCGAGCGAGAGCACATTCGTCAGGATCGTATCGTTGGCATTGACCAGATTGCCCTCGGAAACGAGCTTTCGCGAGATGCGCCCTGACAAGGGAGACTTGATCTCCGTGAACTCGACATCGAGCTGGGCTTGTCGAAGGGCTGCCTGAGCGCGATCCAATTCTGCCTTCGACGTCAGGAAGGACTGACGGCGCTGATCGTAGAGCTGGTCGGTGATGTTTCCAGTCTTCCGCAGCTGCTCGGCACGATCGAGGTCGCTCTGGGCGAATTCCAGACGGACCTGGGAGGACGTGACGGCCGATTGCGCCTGTTCAAGAGCATTGCGATAGGGCCGTGGGTCGATGGTGAAAAGAGGGTCACCCGCTTTGACGAAGGTTCCGTCCTGGAAATGGACCTTATCGAGATAGCCGGAGACCCGTGCACGAATGTCGACCTGATCGATCGCCTCGAAACGTCCAATGAAATCGTCCTGCTCGACGATGTCCTTCACGATGGGTTTCGCGACAGTCACGGGTGGGGGTGGCGCGGGGCCGCCTTGCGCCATGGCCAAGCTCGCTACTGGAAACCATGACAGCAGAACGCTGGAAAACAACACGGACCGAGGAAAGCGCATGCGTAACCTCCTGATCGGCATGATGAACGCAGCACTATGCCTCCGAATTCCAGCTTGACGACCCATGCGCAGAGGCACGCAGAAGGGCTTTTGTTCTTATTGCAACGCAATATTGCGCATTGCTGATGCTCTGACAAGATATGCAACTCAGATACAATTCCGTCGAGACGATCCACGATCCCCTAACGAACGACTCTGCCAGGGCGCTTCGATTGCGAGACGCTTCAGCGCAACGATCATAAGAAGCTTCCCGCAGCCCTGAACCCGTTAGGTGTAGGCATTTCGGAGATCGAGAGTGCCTTTCTTCCCGATGAACTGATAATTCTCCCTCAGCCATGTACGAGCCGCATTCCTGCCGAGATTCTTCAACTCCTTGAAGAAACTCCATTGAGCGCTAAGGCGCGACGCCGCCGTGAACTCGTCGAGCTTCTCTCCGCCGTGGATCCGGTGCATGAAGACCCGCTTGTAATCGTCAGCAGAGAGCTTTCCCTCGTCGATCAGGCGCGTCACGAACTCGATCGCCCTGAACTGCTGCAAAAGATTGGCATTGAACGTAATCTCGGTCAGCCGGTTCTGGATTTCCTGCACGCTTCGCGGAGTCGACCGGCGCTCGATCGGGTTGATCTGCACCAGTAGGATATCGTCCGTCTGTGTTTCGTAGAACAGCGGAAACAAGGCTGGGTTTCCGGTGTAGCCTCCGTCCCAGTACGGTTCGCCGTCGATTTCCACGGCTTTGAAGAGCATTGGCAGGCAAGCCGACGCCAGGACATGATCCACCGTCAGCTCAGGACCGTTGAAGACCCTGATCTTGCCGGACCAAACGCTTGTCGCCGCGATGAACAGCTTCGCATCCTTGCAGGCACGCACCCGTTCGAAATTGATCAGACTGTTGAGAGCATCGCGCAGGGGATTGATGTCGAGAGGATTCAGATCATAGGGGCTCGCAACCCGGGACCAGGCATCGAACCAGAGGTTCGAAGAGCCGTTCATGCTCCAATAGCTCAACATGCGGTCGAAGAGCGTTCGCTGGACCGGCGAGAGCACACCATCGAGACTCACGCGCTTCCAGAACTTGCGCAACTGCTCCCGTGCACCGTCACGGCCTCCCTCGAGCCATCCCTCGAAAAGGACGACCGCGTTCATCGATCCGGCGCTGGCACCGGTGATCGCCTCGATCATCAGCCGTCCATCCTCAAGCAGGTAATCGAGCACGCCCCAGGTAAAGGCACCATGTGCGCCACCGCCCTGCAGCGCCAGGGATATGGACTTCTCGGCGTTGGGACAAACAAGCCCGCGCACAGGATTTTTACGGATGTCGGCTCGTCCAGTCATCGCGGCCTCCAGGTCTCGGCCGACAGATTACCACCAGGATGCCTCCGAATTGCAAATCGGACATCGTGCCCGAAAGATGCCTCAGCCAAGCATGAATGCGCTTGCCAATGGCGTGGCGGATCGCTGCGCCTGCCCGGGCTCCAGTTGACGGAACGCCGAGCTTGAGACCAAATCGCCTGATGAGCGATGTTGCGGCTATCATCCTCGCCGCCGGGCGAGGCACACGCTTCGGGCCGAACCCGAAACTGCTGGCTCGAATGGATGGCAGGCCCTTGGTGCACCACGTGGCGAGCGCCGCCTTAGAGTCATTGGCCGAACCCGTGATCGCGGTCACAGGCCACCACGCTTCCGAGGTGGAAGGCGCGTTGGCAGGTCTTCCAATCCACATCATCCGGAACGATGCCTTCGCGCACGGGCTTTCGACGTCGCTCAAGGCAGGATTCGCGGCCCTCCCGTCCGAGGCTCGGGCCGCCGTCATTCTCCTCGGCGACATGCCCTGCATCAAGTCCAGCCTGATCGACACCCTCGTGCACGAATGGCAGCGAGCCGGCGAGCCGATGGCGCTGGTTCCCACCCTCAACGGTCGGCGTGGCAATCCGGTCATCCTCTCGCGCAAACTCGCAGGCCAGATCGAGCAGCTTTCAGGCGATAGCGGCGCTGGACCAATCCTGCGCGGACGATCCGACGTACTGGAATGCCCGGTCGACGATCCGGCCATCCTTCAGGACATCGATACGCCCGCGGATCTCGGCCATGTCAGCCCCGAAAAGCGGCAAAGCTAGGAAGCTCCGCCGGCACCCCTTATCGGCCGGAGGGCCGGCCTCCCCTGAGAATGCGCAGGCTGCTCGTCACGCAGCCGATCAGCGACAGGCATGCTCCCAGCCATAGGATGATCGTCGTCGGGCTGCCGGAAACCAGTCCGAAGAGAACCGCCGCCATGGCCGCTCCGAGGGATTGTCCGACCAGTCGAGCGGACGACTGCATCCCGCTCGCCCCGCCGCTGCGCTCCGGCGGCGCGCTGGTGATGATGGCCTTGTTGTTGGGAGATTGGAACAGACCGAATCCCAGGCCGCAGATCGTCAGCCGCCAAATGATGTCCGCGGTTGACGGATTGTCCGGCAGCATGGCGACGAGAGCCAAGCCCCCCGAGAGAGTGGCAAGCCCGAGCCCGCCCAGCAGGCCGGGTGAGAAGCGATCGGCCAAGCGGCCGGCGATGGGAGCCGCCACGGCAATCGCCAGGGGCCAGGGCGTCATGAGCATGCCAGTCTCGGCAACGCTCCGGCCCAGCTCGTCATGGAAGTAGAACGGAAGCGCGAGCGTGGCGAGCGCCTGCGTGGCGAACGAGCAGATCGACGTCATCATCGACAGGGCAAAGACGGGCAATCGCAGGAGATCCAGGGGCAGCAGCGGCATTGCCAGCGACAGCTGATAGCGCACGAAGACGAACCCCGCTACGACCGCGCCGGCGATGGCGATGAATGGATACGTGAAGCTGCCGGTGCTGAGGGCGTCGATCCCGGTGATCAGGAGCCCGAAGGTCAGAGCGTTCAGACCGACGCTCCATCCGTCGAGCCGCCGGGCCGAACGGGGCGTATCGGGCAGAGTCCGGGCCGCCACGATGAGCGCGAAGATGCCGAGGGGCACGTTGATCAGGAAGAGCCAGGACCAGGACGCAACCGACAGGATGGCCGCCGCCACCGTAGGACCTGCGGCCGACGAGATGGCGACCACGAGGGCGGTGTTCCCGACGCCCCGGCCCAGGAGCTTCGAGGGATAGATGAAGCGCACAAGGGCAATGTTGACGCTCATGATTCCGGCCGCACCGAAACCCTGAAGGACGCGCGCGGCGATCAGCATCGGGAATGACCCGGCAAGGGCACAGCCCAGCGAGGACAGGGTGAACACCAGGAGTCCGGCCCAATAGATCCGGCGGTAGCCCAGGGAGTCGCCGAGGGAGGCCAGAGGGAGAAGGGAAACGGTGATGGCCAGCTGATAGGCGTTGACCGCCCAGACGGTCGTGGCCGGATCCACCTGGAGTTCGCGGGCCATGACCGGAAGGGCCACGTTGACGATCGCGCTATCCAGAACCGCCATGGTGAGAGCGATGGCAATGGCGAGAAAGGCCAGCAGCCGCTCGGGATTGGGCAGGCCGTCGGTGATGCCTGCCGCAGGCGAAGTCCGGGGTGAAGTCGTGTCCATGGTGAGATGCTGTCGATCGGCCGGCTCGGGAGGGATCTTCGAGAATCGCGCGAGCTCCGGCCGAGCTTGCACGATGCTCCGGGCGCATCGGCGGCCAAGAGCGGCCTTCGAAGGCGAGGCGTGCCGCCAATGCCCTAACGCATGTAGAAACCATTGTGAACCAAGGAATTCACTCCCGCGCTCCGACAGAGGGATCGGCAACCGCGAAGCCGCTGCAACAACGATTCATGGTGAGCCACCAGCCAGGAGCCTCCGGACAGGCTCAAACGGTCCCCTTTGATCTTGGTCAATGCCCCTCGCGCGCACAACGACGATGATTTCCTATGCCGCCAAAGGCGGCGTTTCATTGAGCACTGCCATGAAGGCCATGGTCCTCCACGCGATGCGCAAGCCTCTGGTCATGGAGGAGCGCCCGGTCCCCGCACCTGGAGCAGGCGAGATCCGCATTGCGGTGGAGGCCTGCGCGGTATGCCGGACCGACCTCCATTTGCTCGATGGCGATCTGCCGCATCCCAAGCTTCCCGTCATTCCAGGGCACGAGATCGTCGGACGGGTGGACGCGCTCGGTCCTGGAATCCGCAGCCGCGCATTGGGCGAGCGCGTCGGCATTCCATGGCTCGGCCATACCTGCGGACATTGCTCTTACTGCATCGCCGGACAAGAGAACCTGTGCGACGAACCGCTGTTCACGGGATACACGCGGGACGGCGGCTTCGCGTCCCATGCGATCGCCGACGAAGCTTATGCGTTTAGTCTGCCCGAGGACGACGATCCCGCCGCGCTGGCACCCCTCCTCTGCGCCGGTTTGATCGGCTGGCGTTCTCTGGTGGCCGCAGGACCGGGCAAGACGATCGGCATCTTCGGGTTCGGTGCCGCGGCTCATATCATCGCTCAGGTCTGCGCCTGGCAAGGACGCAACGTCTTCGCCTTCACGCGCCCTCACGATCCTGCGACTCAGGATTTCGCCAGGTCACTTGGCGCCGTCTGGGCCGGTGGCTCCGATCAGGAGCCTCCCGAGCGTCTCGATGCGGCGATCATCTTCGCGCCTGTGGGCGAACTCGTGCCTGTTGCCCTACGCACCGTGAGGAAGGGCGGGCGCGTCGTCTGCGGCGGCATCCACATGAGCGACATCCCGCAATTTCCATATCGGATTCTCTGGGAGGAGCGACAGATCCGCTCCATCGCCAACCTCACCCGACAGGACGCTCAGGACTTCCTGGCGATCGTCCCGGAGGCCCGCATCAGAACCCAGACGACGCGCTATCCGCTGGAAGCCGCCAACGAGGCCCTGGACGATCTCCGGTCGGGCCGGCTCCAAGGGGCCGCGGTCCTGACCCCCTGAAGAGGTCGACAACGGATGCCATGAACTTCAGCCGCAGAACAAAACGCTCAAAGAGAGGTTTTCATGATCCAGAACATTCGCAGCATCCTGATCGGGATTACGGAAGAAGGAGACGCTGAGGAACGTTCCTCGGCCCTGCCCTACGGACTTGCGCTCGCGCGGCAGGCCAATGCCCATGTCACCGTTCAGGCGGCTTCCCTGAAAGTCACTCTGACACATGCCTTCGCCAGCGCCTTTGCAGAAGAACTCGTATCCGCTGAGAATCGCCGGCTGAACGCTCTTGCCCAGTCGGCTGCGGAAGCCTCACAACGAGCTGCCGCGGCCTCGGGTATCGCCTGCATCACGCAGGCGCCGCAGCTTGCCTATCCGGAACTCCTTCGGAGTTTCACCTCCCTGGCCCGCACCCACGACCTGACCATTCTCGACCTCGAGCCGATTTCCCTTGCCGTCGACCGGGGATTGATCGAAGCCGTCTTGATGGAAAGCGGACGCCCGCTCATCGTCGTGCCGGAGGGGCGGGAGGCGTTTGCGGGGGAGCGGATCATCGTGGCGTGGGATGGCAGCGCCAAGGCAGCGCGCGCCCTCAACGATGCCCTGCCGTTCCTGCGGGCTGCCTCACAGGTCGAAGTGATCAGCGTCACAGGGGAGAAGAGCCTGGCGCATACGGTGCCGGGCGCGGAGATCGCCCCGCATCTCGCCCGCCACGGTGTCGCCGTGAGCGTCCTGTCGCTTCCGGTCGTTAAGGGCGACGTGGCAGAAACCTTGCGTACGCACGCTCACCTGACGCGCGCCGACATGATCGTGATGGGCGCCTATGTGCATTCGCGCCTCCGCGAGATGGTGCTCGGCGGCACGACCCAGTCACTGCTCAAGAACGCTCCGGCGCCTCTGTTCCTCTCCTACTGACGAGAGAGGATCGGCACTCTGGCGTGCTTTCATGGAGGAGGGTTGCATGTACAAGAAGATTCTGATTGCAACGGACGGGTCGTCCCTTGCGGCTCGGGCGGTCGAGCACGGAACCAATCTTGCCAAATCGCTGGGTGCCGCGGTCATTCTCCTGACGGTGACCGAACGGTTCCATGTGTTCGCGCTCGAAGCCGATCAGGTGGAGGAGACACCGTCTTCGTTCCGCGCCCATATGCGAAAGCTGGCTGAACGCACTCTGTCGGAATCTTCCGACATGGCGCACAATCTCGGCGTCGAAGCCACGACGATTCACGTGGAGGACGACGCACCCTACCAGGCGATCATCCGCACGGCGGAAGACAAGCGCTGCGACATGATCGTCATGGCCTCGCATGGACGCGGCGGCGTCTCGGCCATGCTCCTGGGCAGCGAGACCATGAAGGTGCTCGCACATTCGAAGATTCCCGTTCTCGTCGTCAGATAGAACGCTCTATGATCTGGCTTTGAGCACTGCACCTTGAAAAACCCGCTGATTACGACCGCGACGGTTCTGGTCCCCAGAGGGCCCGCAGGGCATTGAGGATCACCGCGACATCAATAGCTTCCTGGATCAGGGCACCCTGAACGGGGGTTATGTAGCCCAGTCCGGCAACGATCATGCCGATCACGGAAAGACCGATTCCGGCATAGACGCTTTGAACTGCGATACGGCGGGACCGGCGCGCTATGAGAATGGCGGCAGGAAGCCTGTCGAGCTGGTCGACGAGGAGAACCACGTCGGCCGCTTCGGCGGAAGCGGTCGCGCCCCTCGCACCCATGGCGACGCCGACGTCGGCCGCAGCAAGGGCCGGCGCATCATTGACGCCGTCACCGATCATCATGACGGGCCCATATCGCTTCTCGTCCTGCACCATGGCGATTTTCTGGTCCGGCGTGAGCTCGGCGTGAACCTCGTCGAGGTGCAACCCGACCGTGACCGCCTGGGCCACCTCCCGGCGATCCCCCGTTGCGAGGACGATCCGGGCGATTCCGAGTCGGCGGAGGCTGTCGACCACCCGGGCGGATTCCATCCGCAGGGGATCGGCCAGGATCAGGAACCCGGCCCCCTGGCCGTCGACCGATACGGCCACGACGACGGCTCCGGCAGGCCAGCGGTTCTCGGAGACCATTTGGGCTATCCTGGGGACACGTTGCGAGACGTACCGAACACCGCCTACGGAGATGTGTCGGCCATCGACGACCCCTTCCAGCCCCTCCCCGGCGATCTCCACGACCTCGGTCGGCGGCAGGAGATCGAGCCTGCGCTCTCGCGCTTCCGCCACGAGCGCATGGGCGATGACGTGCTTCGACGCCTGATCGAGGGATGCCGCAAGCTGGAGGAGCCTGTCGGATGGCATGTCCGAGACGGGGAGAATCTCGACGAGCTGCGCCTGTCCGTGCGTGAGTGTTCCGGTCTTGTCGATGACCAAGCCTGTGACACGCGTGAGCCCCTCCAAGGCCCTTCCGCCCTTCACCAGCACACCGGTCTTCGCGGCCTGCGACACCCCCGAGACGATCGCCACGGGAACGGCGAGAATGAGAGGACACGGGGTTGCGATGACGAGGACGGCCAACCCCCTGATCGGATCGCCGCTCCACAGCCAGGCGCCGCCGGCGAGTCCGATCGTCAAGGCCAGGAATGCCATGGCATACCGGTCCGCCAAGCGGGCCATCGGTGCCTTCGCGCTCTGGGCGGCCTCGATCAGGCGCACGACACCGGCATAGGTGCTCTCGGCCGCGCGGCGCGTGGCCACCAGGTCGAAGGCATCCCCGGCATTCGTTACCCCACTCATGACCTGCTCGCCCGCTTTCTTCCGGACAGGAATCACCTCGCCCGTCAGCGCCGATTGGTCGAGGACGGCGACCCCGTTGTCCACGAAACCGTCGACGGGAACCACATCGCCCTGCCGTACGAGCAGGCGATCGCCGGGTGCGACGGCATCGAGAGCGACTTCCTCGAGCCTGCCATTGCTGTGCCGGAGGGCCACACGCGGCACGCGCGCAAGGAGCGCCGTCATCTCGCGGTTGGCGCGACGCTCGGCGAAACTCTCGAGGTACTGCCCGCCGGCATACATCAAGGCCACGACGACGGCGGCGAGATGCTCTCCGAACACAAGCGCTCCGGCCATGGAGAGAGCAGCGACAATGTCCAGGCCGACATCGCCGCGCCGCAGACTGGCGACGATCTCGATCAGCAATGCAGCGAGAACCGGGAGGATCGCGATGGCCCAGACCGTTCCGGCTGTCTCCCCGCTCCCGGCGATCCGTATCCCGAAACCCAGCACGAGGCCGACAGCGGGTACCATGACCAGCGTGGGGCGGAGGAGCCTGTGAAGATCCCGCAAGGATGGGAGGCTCGCCTCTCGGGCAAGCCCGGAGAAGCCTGGCAGGCTGGATTTCTCGAAACCACGCATCGTCAGGTCCATTCACGGTGCGGATCGATGATCCCTGCGGATCTGCAAACATCCGCCGGCCTGGGGCGAGCGCTACACGGCTCTATCAATGCGCGATCAGCAGCGGGCTTGCCGCGGTTTGGAGCACGTCCCGTGTCGCACCTCCGAAAACCTGCTCTCTCAAGCGGGCATGGCCGTACCCGCCCATGATGATGAGGTCGGCGGACAGGCGGCTTGCCTCCTCCAGGATGGCCTCGCCGATGCCGCGGTTCCCGCTTTCGGTCGAGATCAATTCCGGGACTATGTCATGGCGTGCGAGATGACGTTCCACCTCGTTCCATGATTCCATATCCTCCGGAGGATCGACGACGAGGACGATGGTGCGAGCCGCCTGGTCGATGAAGCTCAATCCTTCACGCAGGGCACGGGCCGCCTCGCGGCTGCCGTTCCAGGCCACAAGAACGGTCCGGATCGGCCCCTGCCGATGACGGCCGGGCGGGACGAGCAGGAGCGCGCGGCCGCTGCCGAAAAGCACGGCCTCCACGAGATCCGACCAATCGGTCATGTCGGGCTTGCGGTGGGGCCGCGTGGCGATGAAGACATCGGCACACCGTGCCAGTTCCGCGACCTTGGCGGACAAGACGCCATAAGTCTCGTCGAGCCGACGGAACTCATTGGGCAGCTGAAGGCTGGCCATCCGCTCCGTCAGGCGCTTAGCCGTCACGTCCCCCTCGCGGCGGGCACGCTCATCGAGCTCCGCGAGGACCTGTACGACCGCTCCACCCCCATCCATTGGAATCGGAATGGTGATGTCCGACAGCAGGTTGGTGAATATCCCGATCAGGTGGGCCTGCCCTGCCGCCGCAATCGCCTGCCCGTATTCCAACCGGATCTCGTCCTCGGCACTGCCATCGAGATGCACCATGATGTCTTTGATCATCGCCTCGTTCCTCCATCAACTCGAACACGGCTCATGCCGCAGCCGTTGGTGGCCATCATGCGATCAGGACAGGGATCTTGCCTTGATCTGGAGCAATCCAGCCGGGATAGATGCTGTCATGGCGGCGAGTCATGGCGCGATCGCCACCTTCAGCACGCCGTCGCGCTGATGGGAGAACAGGTCATAGGCCTCCTCGATCTGGTCGAGCTTGAAGCGGTGCGTCACGAGAGGACGCGTGTCGACGCGCCCCGAGGCAATCGCGCTGATCAGACGACGCATCCGCTCCTTGCCGCCCGGGCAGAGCGTCGTCCGGATCGTGTAATCCCCCAGCCCGGCCAGGAAGCCGTCGAGAGGGATCCTGAGATCCCCCGAGTAGACGCCGAGCGACGACAGGGTTCCGCCGGGACGGAGCACACGAAGCGCCGCCTCGAAGGTCTGCTGACGCCCGAGCGCCTCGATGGAGACGTCGACGCCGCGCCCGTCGGTGAGACGCCTGATCTCCTCGACCGGATCGGCTTTCGTGAAATCGATCACGTGGTCCGCTCCCATCCGGCGCGACATGTCGATCCGCTCCGGTAGGCTCTCGACGGCAATGATGGTGGTTGCACCCATCAGCTTTGCCCCAGCCGTGGCGCAGAGCCCGATGGGGCCCTGCGCGAATACGGCCACCGTGTCGCCAATCCGGATGCGTCCGCTCTCCGCGCCGGAAAACCCGGTCGACAGGATGTCCGGGCACATGAGCACCTGTTCGTCCGTCAGGCCGTCCGGCACCGGGGCGAGGTTCGCCATGGCGTCCGGTACCCGCAGGTACTCGGCCTGACAACCGTCGATGGTGTTGCCGAACTTCCAGCCGCCCATGGCCTTCCAGCCATGCTTGGTGCCGGCTCCGTCCTGCGAGTGGCACCCGCACAGGCAGGCCTCGCTGTACCCGCTCGGCGTGATGGCGCCGGCGATAACCCGCTGGCCCTCGCGGTAGCCCTGCACGGCCGAGCCGAGCTTCTCGATGATGCCGACCGGCTCGTGCCCGATGGTGAGCCCCGGGGCCACCGGATACTCGCCCTTGAGGATGTGGATGTCCGTGCCGCAGATCGTCGTGGTGGAGATGCGGACGAGGGCATCGAGCGGTCCGATATTCGGGATCGGCTTTTCATCGAGGACAATGCGGCCGGGCTCGACGAAAATGGCAGCTCTCATCTTGGGCATATCCACATCTCCCAAGGCTGATTTGCCATCATCATACCACAGGACGGTACCTGCCGGACGCTCGGGGCAAGGCGGAACCTGGATCAAGCATTTCTATCGTTGAACCCGCCTCCAGGGACGCGGAGCGGCCCAAATGGCACTCGGCCCAGGCGTCATGAGGCGTACGGTGAGCCGCAGGGTTCCTTCAGATCGCGGAGCGCAGCCAATTGGCAAACTGCGCAATCACGGCTTTCTGGCGATGTTCGGGCCTATGGATCAGGTAGTAGCTCAACCCGGGAAGCGAGAGCCGATGTGCTTTTACCAACTCGCCTCGCTCGAGCTCCGGTGCCAGGATGATGTCGCTGCAGATGGCGACGCCTTGCCCCGCCAACACAGCTGCAATCGCATGCGCCTCCTCGCGAAAGCTGGCCTGGCAGGTCTCGGCGTCGCGAGGCAAATTGGAATTCTGATCGCGCGCGACCCTCCACCAGCGCCGCCAAGTCGGACTTTCGGCATCCATCTTCATCCAGTCGTAATGAATACGCGGCAATCGGCACAAGTCCTCCAGCTCAGTCAGAGACTTACCTTCGGGAAGCAGTTCGGGCCGACAAACCGGGAAGTAGGCGTCACGAAACAATTCATGTGAAACGTGCTCGGAGGGGACATGCCGCGCATAGCGGATCGCCACATCGGCTTCACCGCTTGCGAGGTTCAAGACCCGGTCTGTCCCGATCACCTCAAGGGTAATCTGAGGTTGGATCTCTCGCCATTTCGGGAGACGCGGTACCAGCCACCGGCTGGCGAAGGCATTCGGCGTCGTGACGCGCAGCGTCTGCCCCGTCAAGTCACCGGGCAGGCTTGCGAGTGCCGCTGCGAACGAGTCGAACCCGTTGCGGAGGACGGGGAAGAGCATTTCGCCAGCGGCCGTGAGGCGGAGCGGGCGCGGCCTTCGCCGAAACAAGGACTGGCCGCAGCTTTCTTCCAGAAGTCGGATCTGATGGCTGATCGCTGTCGGCGTAACCCCGAGCTCCGCAGCGGCAAGCCGAAAGCTCAAGTGCCTGGCGGCACTTTCGAATGCCCGCAATGCGTTGAGCGGCGGCAGCTTCTTCATAGGCGGATTGTAGATGAATTGAATTCATCCATCACCTGATTTCTTCGATTTTGTCAGCGCTCTCCTCCTGTGAGACGCTGCGCGAAGCCTTGGAGGGGAGAAACGGCATGCCGCTGGAAACCACCACTCTGACCCCGAGTCCGGAGATGAGCGACCAGAACCTCATCCCGCTCCGCCGCGCCCTGCGAGGCGAGTTGGTTCTGCCGAGTGACCCGAGCTTCGAACGGGCGCGGCGGGTATGGAACGGCCTCGTCGACAAGCACCCGGCGGCCATCGTCTATTGCGCCGGCGTGCAGGATGTCGTCGCGGCCCTGTCCTTCGCACGGGACAATGGCATGCCGCTTTCGGTGCGAAGCGGCGGCCACAACGTAGCCGGGAACTCAGTCTCCGCAGGTGGCCTCGTCATCGACCTGTCCCGTATGAAGAACAGGGTGGTGGACGATGAGCGGCGCGTCGCCTGGGTCGAGGCCGGACTGACCCTCGCCGAGTTCGACGGCTCTACGCAGGTTTGCGGTCTGGCAACGACGATGGGTGTAAACGGCGACACGGGTATTGCCGGACTGACGCTGGGCGGCGGCTTCGGGAAGCTCGGGCGGCGCTTCGGCCTCGCTTGCGACAATCTTCTGTCGGCGGAAGTCGTGACGGCCGACGGGAGGACGCTGCATGTCAGCAGCGCCGAGAATCCGGACCTTTTCTGGGGCCTGCGCGGCGGCGGCGGAAATTTCGGCATCGTGACCAGTTTTGAGTATCGGCTCCACCCGATCGGCACAGAGGTCATCGCAGGTAGCGTGACTTTCCGGGAAGCAGAGGCGCAGGATGCGCTGAAGTTTTATCGGGAATTCGCCACGAAGGCGCCCGATGAACTCAGCCTGGACGCTGCGCTCGTCACCTCCGCCGGAGAGCGGATGTTCTCGATCTCGATCTTTCATTCCGGCTCACCGGCCGAGTCCAAGGCGGCGATCGCACCTCTGCTCGCCTATGCCCGTGGCAAGGCGATGAGCGAGCGCCTCGGGAAAGTGCCTTACCTTGAGGTGCAGTCGTCCGGTGACGCCCTGTTTCCGCGGGGCCGCCGCTACTCGTGGAAAGCGCAGTTCATGCGCGAGCTCAGCGATGACGCGATCGGCGTTCTCCTCGATGTCTACAGGAAGGCGCCAAACGACAACGCATTGCTGGTGCTTCAGCAGGTCGGCGGAGCCATTTCCCGCGTCCCCGTCTCGGACACGGCCTATGCATGCCGGAGCGCAGAGTTCGACTGCTTCCCCATCGCCATCTGGGACGATCCGGCCCGAGACGAGGAAAACATCGGCTGGGCGCGCGAAGTGTGGGCCGCCATGCGGCCATACTCGACCGGGGCCGTCTATGTGAACAATCTGGGAGATGAAGGCCATGACCGGGTGAAGGCGGCATATGGCCCGAACTATCAAAGGCTCGTGGACCTCAAGAACAAGTACGACCCGGCGAACGTGTTCTACCTGAACCAGAATATCAGGCCGAGTGTCGGCGGCGGCCCAGGATAAGAGGTTCGCGACGCCTGTGGCGCGAGGACAGCATGGGTGAATGTGGCGGAACCTTGAGCGGAGGTCAGCGGAAGCCGGTCACGAGGAACCGGTTCGATCCTGGGTTTGAACAATCGGCACCCTCGATAGTTGGGCTGGATCGTCAACTGCTGAGAGGCCGTCATGGGCGAAGGTCGCAAGTCTGTCCCCAAGCAGCCTCCCGCCGGCGGTTGGGGCGCCCTGAATGCGGTCGAAAGGCATCTCGGCAGACAAAAGGTGCTGCTGAAGGGCAACCGAACCCTTCTCTCCATGAACAAGCCGGACGGCTTCGACTGCCCCAGTTGCGCCTGGCCCGACCCGAAGAAGCCCCACATCGCCGAATATTGCGAGAACGGCGCCAAGGCTGTGGCCTGGGAGGCGACGAAGAAGCGCACGACCCCGGAATTCTTCTCGCGGCATACGGTCGAAGAGCTCAAGAACTGGAGCGATTTCGCCCTCGAGGACAAAGGCCGTCTCACGCATCCGATGCGCTACGACCCGCAGACCGACAAGTACGAGCCGGTCGACTGGGAAACTGCTTTCCGGGAGATCGGCGGGTTCGTGCGTCAGCTCGACCCGAAACGCGTGGAGCTCTATACGTCCGGCCGCACGTCCAACGAGGCCGCCTTTCTCTGGCAGCTCTATGGGCGCCTGATCGGGACCAACAACTTTCCCGATTGTTCGAACATGTGCCACGAGACGACCACGGTGGCTCTGCCCGAGAGCATCGGTGTCGGCAAGGGAACCGTGACCCTGGGCGATTGGGAGGAATGCGACGCTGTCTTCATCCTTGGCCAGAATCCGGGAACCAACAGCCCGCGCATGATGGGCTACCTGCACGACATGGCCAAGCGCGGGATCCCGATCGTCACGTTCAACCCGCTGAAAGAACGCGCGCTCGTCAAGTTCACCGATCCGCAAAGCCCGATCGAGATGTTGACGGGAACAGGGCAGACGATCAGCTCAAGCTACTTCCAGCTCCGCACAGGCGGCGACATCATGGCCATGCAGGGCATGTGCAAGGCGGTGATCGCGGCCGACGATGCGGCCAGGGCCACCGGCGGGCCGCGCATCCTCGATGTCGGCTTCATCGCCGAGCACACCCACGGCTTCAAGGCCTTCGCGGATTACGTCCGAGGCCTGAGCTGGGAACAGATCGAGCGCTACACGGCTCTGACCCGGCAGCAGATCGAGCAGGCGGCAGACATCTACATGAAAGCCGAGCGCGTGATCGCCTGTTGGGGAATAGGCATCACTCAGCACCGGCGCGGCGGAGACGCCATGCAGCAGATCGTCAATCTGCTGCTTCTCCGCGGCAATATTGGCCGTCCGGGCACTGGAGCCTGCCCGATCCGAGGACATTCCAACGTGCAGGGTGACCGCACGGTCGGGATCTACCAGAAACCCAAGGAGCCATTCCTCGCGAAGCTCGACGCTGCCTTCGGCTTCCACAGTCCCCGGGAGGGCGGGCACGACACGGCCGAATGCTGCGAGGCGGTCCTCCGGGGCGAGGTCGACGCCTTTCTGGCCATGGGCGGCAACTTCTTCCGCGCCATTCCCGACATCGAGAGGGTCGGCGCGAAGGTGCCGGAGATCGGCATGACGGTGCATGTCGCCACCAAGCTCAACCGGTCCCACCTGATCCACGGCAAGCAAGCCTATATTCTTCCGGCCCTCGGGCGCACGGAACTCGACATCCAGAATGGGAACAAGCAGACGGTCACGGTGGAGGACAGCTTCTCCATGGTCCATGGCTCGACCGGGATGCTGACCCCAGCGAGCGAGCATTGCCGTTCGGAGCCCTGGATCATCGCGGGTCTGGCCAAGGCGACCGTAGCCGACCGGGCAAGAATCGACTGGGACCTCCTCGTGTCGGACTATTCGCTGATCCGTGACAAGATCGAGGCCGTGCTGCCTGAGCAGTTCGCGGATTACAACGCCCGGATCAAGACGCCGGGCGGCTTCCGCCTTCCCAATGGGGCGAGCGTGCGAAAATGGGATACGCCGACCGGCAAGGCCAACTTCCTCTTCAAACCCGGCCAGACCGATCAGGACGACGACACACCGGAGGCGCCGCACCTGCAGCTCATGACCCTGCGCAGCCACGACCAGTTCAACACGACCGTCTATTCGTACAACGATCGCTATCGCGGCGTTTCGGGCGAGCGGCTGGTGGTCTTCATGAACGAGCAGGATATTGCCGGCCTGGGGCTGTCGGAGGGAGCGGTAATCGAGTTCACAAGCGCCGCCGGCGACGGGATCGACCGGCGCGTCGGCGGCTTCAAGGTCGTCGCCTACGACGTGCCGCAGGGCTGCTGCGCGGCCTATTACCCGGAAACCAATGCGCTTCTGCCCCTCTCCCATCGCGATGAGCGGAGCAACACGCCGGCTGCGAAATCCGTCCCGGTCCGGATCAGCGCGGCCCGACCCGGCAAACCCGTCTCAAGTGAGCCTGATGTGGCGGAGACCTATCCTGACCGGCCGCCGCTGACCGTGCCGACGGCCTGAAGATGTGGCTTGAGCAATGGAAGGCTCCTTGCAGCCGCCCGGCGTTACTTTGCCATCCGACAGTCCATTCCACGCTAAATACTCGATGTCATCGGGTTGTTGAACAGGACGACGGCCCTAAAACACTTGGCTAAGTTTAACCTGAATTGCGGCAGCAAGACCTCAGATCGAGTAGCCGGAACACGGGCCGAGCAGCACTGAACCGGATAGACCGACTGAGCTGAACTATTCTCGCTGGAGGCGTTCGCCCGGATGACGATGGATCAGGTTCAAGGATCGCAGCCCTCCTCCACGGCTCTCGAGCGCGACGCCCGTCTGGTGTCCACGGACCACCGTGTCGCGCCGAGCGAGATCGCCATCGGCGTGGTGATCGGACGGGCGGCAGAATATTTCGACTTCTTCGTCTTCGCCATCGCATCCGTGGTGGTGTTTCCCAAGGTGTTCTTCCCATTCGCGGAGCCCGTGACGGCGACGCTCTACTCCTTCGCCCTGTTTTCGCTGGCCTTCATTGCCCGGCCAACCGGCACGGTCATCTTCATGGCCATCGACAGCCGGCATGGGCGCGGCGTCAAGCTCACCATCGCGCTCTTCCTGCTCGGCTTCTCGACCATGGCGGTGTCCTTCCTGCCCCGCTACGACCAGATCGGGGCCTGGTCGATTTATCTCCTGGCCATCCTGCGCATCGGGCAGGGCCTCGCCCAAGGCGGCGCCTGGGATGGGCTTGCGTCTCTCCTCGCGCTCAACGCACCCGCCGAGCGACGGGGTTTCTACACCGCCGTCGCGCAGCTCGGCGCGCCGCTCGGCTTCATGGTCGCCAGCGTCCTGTTCGCATTCTTCATGCTCAATCTGTCCGACGCCGATTTCCTGGACTGGGGCTGGCGCTATCCGTTTTTCTGCGCGTTCACGATCAACGTCGTGGCCGTGTTCGCCCGTTTGCGGCTCGTGGCGACGGAGGAGTTTTCGCGCCTTCTCGAACAGCGGCGGCTCGAACCCTCACCGGTCATTCCCCTGATCCGCACCCAGGGGCGCGTTCTCATCGTCGGCGCGCTGATCCCATTGGCAAGCTTCGCCTTGTTCCACCTCGTCACCGTTTTTCCCATCAGCTGGATCACCCTGTTCACCCAGCGCTCCGCAGGCGAGTTCCTGATGGTCCAATGCTCAGGCGCCTTCATCTGCGCCGGAGCCGTGGTGGCCTCGGGCCTCATCGCCGACCAGATCGGCCGCCGCAGGCTGCTCATCGTCTCGGCCGGCCTCATCGCAATCTTCGCCATCTGCAGCACCATCGCGCCCCTGATCGTCGAGGAGAACGCCATCGGCCAGACGATCTACGTCAATGCGGGTTTCGCACTGCTCGGCCTGTCCTACGGCCAATCGTCCGGCGCGATCACGTCGCAACTTGAACGGCGCTACCGCTATACGGGCGCGGCCCTCACGACCGACCTCGCCTGGCTGCTCGGCGCGGGCTTCGCGCCGCTGATCGTCCTGTTCCTGACGGCCCGTTACGGGCTCGCCTGCGTCGGTCTGTATCTGCTGTCGGGGGCGGTCACCACCCTCCTGGCGCTCAGCCTGTCCCGCTCCGAAATCCGGCAGGTCTGAACCATGCGGAAGCCGACGCAACCAACCCGTCAGAACGCATTCCGCCCGAGTGGTTCCCTGAAGCGCAAGTCCCTCCAGGGTCTGGTGCTGCTCGCCACAGCAGGTCTGCTTGCCGGCTGCAACATGACCATCATGTTTCCGTCGGGCGACGTGGCAGTCCAGCAGCGTAACCTCATCGTCGCGTCCGTCGCCTTGATGCTGCTCGTGGTCCTGCCGGTGATCGCGCTCACCTTCATCTTCGCGTGGCGCTACCGCGCATCGAACACAGATGCGCCCTACGATCCCGAGTTCCACCATTCGACCCAGCTCGAAGTGGTCATCTGGACCGTGCCCCTGCTCATCATCATCGCGCTGGGCGCCATGACATGGATCGGCACGCACACGCTCGATCCCTTCCGGCCGCTGGCTCGGATCGCCCCCGGCAAGCCCGTCCCCGCCGACATGAAGCCCCTGAAGGTCGAGGTCGTCGCTCTCGATTGGAAGTGGCTGTTCATCTACCCCGAATTCGGCATCGCGAGCGTCAACGAGATAGCCGCGCCCGCGAACGTGCCGATCTCCTTCCGGATCACGTCATCCTCCGTCTTCAATACATTCTACGTGCCCGCTCTAGCGGGCATGATCTACGCCATGCCCGGCATGGAGTCGCCGCTCCAGGCGATCATGAACCACGAGGGCGAGTTCACCGGGCTGTCCGCGCAGTACAGCGGGACGGGCTTCTCCCGCATGACTTTCAGCTTTCAAAGCCTCGGCGAGCAAGGCTTCAACGAGTGGATCGCGAAGGCCAGGTCAGCTGGGGCGCCCCTCGACCGCGAGACCTATCTCAACCTCGAAAAGCCGAGCGAAAAGGAGCCGGTTCGTTATTTCTCCTCTGTTGAGAACGGCCTCTTCGACGCCGTCGTGGGCATGTGCGTCCAACCGGGTCAGATGTGCGTGCATGAAATGCACCACATCGACAGCATGGGGGGAGCGGCGGAGGGAAGCGAAGAGAATCGCAAGCGTCTCGACTATGATAACCGCCACCGCCTGGAAAGCGGCAATGAGCCATCCGCGGCGACCTTCCCGGCTTCCGGCCGACCACCCCAGGGTTCCGTCCAGCCTCAGGGCATGATGCCACGGGACCAGAACATGACCCGCGGTGGCGTCAACGCCCCCCAGACTCATCCTGACCAGGGACAGGGCAACGCCCTCCCCGGCGCCAACCGGGAGCCCGCGCCGGCCCAGTTGAACAATCAACCTGCCGACGGTCACCAGCACTGATTGGAACGAGGATCCGCATGTTTTCGAACATCGATCTCCAGCAACTCATCTTCGGACGACTGTCGCTCGAAGCCATCCCCTACCATGAGCCGATTCTGCTCGCGACCTTCGCGGTCGTCGCCCTGGGCGGGATCGCGCTCCTGGGCGCCATCACGTGGTACGACAAATGGGGCTATCTGTGGCACGAATGGTTCACGAGCGTCGATCACAAGAAGATCGGCATCATGTACGTCATCCTCGCCATCGTGATGCTGCTGCGCGGCTTCGCCGATGCGCTCATGATGATCACCCAGAAGGCACTTTCGGTCGGCGTGAACGAGGGCTACCTGCCTCCGCACCATTACGACCAGGTTTTTTCCGCCCACGGCATGATCATGATCTTCTTCATGGCCATGCCGTTCGTGACCGGCCTCATGAACTACGTGATGCCGCTGCAGATCGGGGCGCGCGACGTCGCCTTTCCCTTCCTGAACAACTTCAGCTTCTGGATGACGGCAGGCGGCGCCATCCTGACGATGATGTCCCTGTTTGTCGGCGAGTTCTCGCGGGCAACCTGGCTCGGCTTCGCGCCTCTGTCGGAGGCGGCGTACAGTCCGGGTGTGGGGGTTGATTACTACATCTGGGGCCTTCAGGTCGCTGGCGTGGGGACCACATTGTCGGGCGTCAACCTGATCGCAACCATCGCAAAGATGCGTGCTCCGGGCATGACGATGATGAAGATGCCCGTCTTCTGCTGGACCACACTCGCCAGCAACGCGATGATCGTCACGATCTTTCCGGTCCTGACTGCGACCCTGACGCTCCTGGCCCTCGACCGTTACGTGGGGACGCATTTCTTCACGAACGACTACGGCGGCAACCCGATGATGTACATGAACCTCATCTGGATCTGGGGCCACCCGGAGGTTTACGTTCTCGTCCTGCCAGCCTTCGGCATCTTCTCGGAGGTCACCTCGACCTTCAGCAGCAAGCGGCTGTTCGGCTACACGTCGATGGTCTACGCCACGATGGTGATCGCCCTCGTGTCCTGGCTCGTCTGGCTGCACCATTTCTTCACCATGGGAGCGGGGCCCAACGTCAATTCCTTCTTCGCCATTGCGAGCATGATCATTTCGATTCCGACGGGCGCGAAGGTGTTCAACTGGCTGTTCACCATGTATCGGGGGAAACTCCGGTTCGAGACGCCGTTCATCTGGGTGGTGGGCTTCATCCCGACCTTCGTGATCGGCGGTCTGACGGGTGTGCTGCTTGCCGTGCCGCCCGCCGACTTCCAGTTGCACAACACCCTGTTCCTGGTCGCCCACTTCCACAACGTTATCATTGGCGGCGTGGTGTTCGGGGTCCTGGCAGGCCTACAGTACTGGTTCCCCAAGGCATTTGGCTTCAAGCTCGACCCGTTCTGGGGCAAGGTGTCGTTCTGGTGCTGGCTTGTCGGCTTCTGGACCGTGTTCGCGCCGCTCTATCTCGTCGGCCTGATGGGCGTGACGCGCCGGACGCAGCACTTCGACGACCCGGCCGTGCAGCCCTACCTGACGGTTGCCGCGATCGGCGTCTTCATCATCATGGCCGGCATCGCGGCGCTCCTGATCCAGCTCTTCGTCAGCTATCTTCGGCGCGAGCAGCTACGCGATCTCACCGGGGATCCTTGGGAAGGCCGCACGCTCGAATGGGCGACGTCCTCGCCTCCCCCGCCCTACAATTTCGCCTTCACGCCCGTGGTCCACGACCTCGATGCATGGTGGGACATGAAGAGGCGCGGCGCCGATCACCCCTTGGAAGGCTTCAGGCCGATCCACATGCCGAAGAACACCGGCGCGGGCGTGGTGCTGGCCGGGCTCAGCACAGTGCTTGGCTTCGCCCTGGTCTGGTACATCTGGTGGTTGGCCGCCCTGTCCTTCGTGGCTCTCCTGGCGGCCGCCATCATCCACACCTTCAACTACAACCGGGACTACTACATCCCGGCCGAGGAGGTCGTGCGGCTTGAAAACCAACGCATGGCGCAACTCGCAGGAAGGGCCTGAGCCGATGCATGAGATGACTCCACCGCCCGGCGCAACGGCGCCGGTCTTCTACGAGCAGGAAGAGCACGCCCACGGCGATGGGGGAACGTTGTTCGGCTTCTGGATCTACCTGATGGGTGACAGCCTCATCTTTGCGGTCCTGTTCGCCTGCTACGGCGTGCTCGGCCGCAATTACGCGGCGGGTCCATCGGGCGCGGACCTGTTCGATCTGCGGCTGGTCGCGGTCAACACAGGCCTCCTTCTCTTGTCCTCGATTACCTACGGCTTCGCCATGCTGGAGATGGACAAGGAGAAGGCCCGCACGACCCTCATCTGGCTCGCGGTCACGGGCCTGCTCGGCGCGGCGTTCCTGGCGATCGAGCTTTATGAATTCGCGCACCTGATCCGCGAGGGCGCCACGCCTCAGCGGAGCGCCTTCCTGTCCTCGTTCTTCACGCTGGTGGGCACGCACGGGCTGCACGTCACGTTTGGCATCGTCTGGCTCGTGACCCTGATGGTCCAGGTGCGTCTGCGCGGGTTGATCCGGGAGAACCAGCGCCGGCTCATGTGCCTCTCCATGTTCTGGCACTTCCTCGACGTGGTCTGGATCGGCGTGTTCACCTTCGTCTACCTGATGGGAGTCATGCGATGAGCGACATCGTCGAGCCCGGGCTCGCCGGGAGGCCGCAAGGCCACGGCGAGGCGCATGGACCCCATGATGCGCATGGCTCGCAAGGCACGTTCAGAAGCTACATGACCGGCTTCGTCCTGTCGGTCATCCTCACGGCCATTCCGTTCTGGCTCGTGATGGGCGATGTGCTGGACGACACACGCACGACCGGCATCATCATCATGGCGCTGGCGGCCGTGCAGATCGTCGTCCATATGATCTACTTCCTGCATATGAACACGAAATCCGAGGGCGGCTGGACCTTCCTGGCCCTGGTGTTCACGCTCATTCTCGTCGTCATCACGCTGGTTGGCTCCATATGGGTCATGTACCACCTCGATCAGAACATGATGCCGATGCCACCCCACGAGGCAGTGCAAAAGCCCTGACGGGCAAGCGCATCGCGGCGCTGGTCGCCTTCGACGTGATCGCGCTGCTGCTCGTGATCGGTCTCGCGTCGCTCGCGGTTTGGCAGGTTCATCGCCGTGCCAGCAAGCTCGACCTGATCGCGCGCGTGGACGCGCGGGTTCATGCGGCTCCCACGCCTGCGCCGGGGCGCGAACAATGGGCCGACGTGTCGGCGGCCGCGGACGAGTACCGCCACGTGGTCGTGACGGGACGGTGGCTCGAAGATCGTTCCGCGCGCGTGCAGGCGGTCACGGAACTGGGCGGCGGATACTGGGTCATGGCGCCCTTGGCCCGGGATGACGGGACGACTGTATTCGTCAACCGCGGCTTCATTCCCGAGACAGAGCGCGATCCGGCCGTCTGGCAGCCGCGTACCTCGGAACCTGTCACCGTGACGGGCCTGCTGCGCGTGTCGGAACCGGGCGGTGGCTTTCTGCGTGCGAACGATCCAGCGTCCGACCGGTGGTACTCCCGCGACGTGGCGGCGATCGCCGCCGCCCATGAGCTCGCTAAGGTCGCACCGTACTTCATCGATGCCGAACGGACACCCGGCAAAGGCGGCTTGCCCGTCCCGGGACTGACCGTAATAGCCTTCTCGAACAATCACCTCGTTTACGCTCTGACCTGGGCCGCTTTGGCACTGATGGCTGCAGCGGGAGCGATCTTCGTCAATCTCGACATCTTGCGCCCCCGCTGGTTCAAATTGCGGCACGCCCGCCTGAACGAGTTCTGATGCCGGCCTGCCCTAAGCGCATAATGAGATTGAATCATCCGCGCCTGTGATCCGCTTCACAGCCCGCCTCCGCACGATCGTTCAAAGTCCAATCATCGCCAATGGAGATCGCATCTCAGGCGGTACGGAACGCAACATTTGAACTGCAGAGGATTTATGTCATGAACATCAACGTGAATGCCAGCCCGATCACCCAGGTTGCCACCACCACGGCCATCGGCGGCCCTGGCATCTTCGGCGACGGCGGCGACGCCACGGCCGTGACGAACCAGCACGCCGAGAGCTCGAATGTCCAGTTGGGGGACAGCTATCACTTCCCGTGGAGCGGCCCGGGCGCGGACTTCGGCCCCGACATCAACGTGAACGCCAGCCCGATCACCCAAGTGGCGGACACGACCGCCGTCGGCGGCCTCGGCCTCTTCGGGCATGGCGGCGATGCCCTCGCCTTCACCAACCAGGACGCCCACATCTTCAACTTTCAGGGCTGACCACGGCCTCGGAGCGCCAGGGCCATGGGCCCGCGGCGCTCCACTTTCCTCACGGCGCGACAATAAGCGTCGTCCGATAGTCGAATGTTATGGTATTCTTCCCGTCAGGCTTGGTCTCTTCTGAACCAGGGGCCATCATAAAGGACCAGATCCAGGTCGAACCTGGCGATAGAGGGGGCACCTCTCATGGAAACAACCGTTCTCAGCGTCTTGAGGAAGGCCTGCGATCTCGTCGGCAGCGGGCAATCGCTCGGGATCATCGAAGCGATCAGTTCCCTGCGGGATCAGACCAGCGGCCGGACGCGGGATCTCGCCTACTATGCCGTGCTCGAAACGGCGATGATAAGCCGTGGGGACGCTTCGCTGGCCATGCTCGCCGGCGACACCCAGGCGGAATCCGCGACCGAGCTGCTTGAGGCGACGATCCGGCGCATCATGTCGGCGCTTCATTAAAGCATCGAACGCAAAAGCGGGAACCGGTTCTGCTTGGAAAGGTGCTCCACTCTTGGGAGAGCGCATCGTCGAGCGCGGTCCCGCAGGGACGCGCTCGTATCCGCTCGTCAGAGGCTACCTTGCGCCCCGCAGGCAATCTGCGCTCCCGTCATATGAACGGGCGTGACCGGCTTGACGTCGCGACCGGCAACGGCACAGGTGAGGCGCGCCTCGGAGCGACATTGCGGGCCCTTCGCCGGACCGACCCGCGGCCCGACTGCGAACTGGACCGTCACCTCCCCAGGGGCCGATTCGAGATAGCCTTCGACGGACGACAACCAGCTTTGGCCTACGAGATCCTCCGTGGCGCGCGCTTCGCTCAGGGCCTGCTCGACGCAGGCCACGGCCGCCTCCTTAGGCTGCAGGGGTTCGATCACGACGGGCGGCGCGATGGCAGCGGTGGTTTCCACCTCTGGAACCTGGTTCGTTGCGGAGGCTTGCGGCTCGCTTTCCTGCGGCTCACCGCGAAATCCATTGATGGTCGCAAGCGCAAGAATCGCAAAGACCGCCGTCTGGATGGGGATGCGTTTCAGCTTGTTCAGGAGCGGAGCCCGGCTGAAGAGAACCGGGCCATACAAGTGAACGAAGATGGTGACGAGGGTGAGGAGAAGGAGGAAACGCAACATAATGGATCGTGCCCGCGCGATATCGTGCGAAATGAACGGCTTGTCCTGGGAACGCCCCTAACCTAACGCAGGATCCCCGTCACCGCATGCAGCAAGTGCCGTTTCTCTCATTTATGGTTAGGGATGTGTTAAAGTCCCGCACGCTTCCGGATGTCGAGCAATGCCGCCGCGATGTCCTGCTCCATGGCCCGGGCGACAGAGTGGCGATAATGGATCTGATCGATGAACGCATCGATCTTCTTCAGCTCCGGCCGGTCATCCCACCAATCGACCAGGGCCGTATTCGGCCGCTCCGATGCCAGAGCGATGAGACGCTGTCTGCAGGCCTGCTCGGAGCGGTATCGGGGTGTATTGGGGCGCGGTTGCTTTGCCGTGAAGACGGGCGGAACCGCCAGAACGACCGAGAGATCGGCCGGAAGAGCCGCAAGCTTTTCCCTTAGAACCTGAACCCCGGGGAATGACGGCTCTCCCAGCACCTCCTGATCGTTCCGACGCTTGAACAGGAGCTCGCGTCGGCGGGGCGCATCGGCAAGAAGCTTCGCATAGAGAGGATCGTAATCCCAATAGCCATCCGGGGCGGAATCGGGTTTGGAACTCCGGAGGATTCCCAAACGCCGAGCGGCCTGCCCGATACTTCCCATGCTGATCAGCCCGGTCAGATACTCGACCTTCGAGGCGCTGAAGCGCCAGAGCGGAAAGGCGCTGTTGCCGAGTTGCGTCGGATCGGAGGCGCACCAGGTGTCCCGGCTGATTCCCATGACCAGCGCTTTCGCCGTGCCCTCATGGTGCTTCATGAACCAGTCGATAATCGCGAGCTGCTCGGGGATCTGCGTACCCGGCACGGCCAGTTGCACGAATGGGATTCCGGTCTGCGCCGTCAGCCGGGACGGCATGATGAGAGCGATGGTCGAATTGCCGATCACGGCCGCTTCGAATTTCCGGTTACGCCCCACGCTCGCTGTCGCATTGACCTCCTTCTGCCCACGCAGGTTCGGCTCGCGGAAGAACGGCGAACGTCCCGTATCGTATGGGTCGATCAGGTACATCCCGACCACGAATGCGAGAAAGAGGGCAACGGACGAGGAGACCGCCCATAGGACGAACTGTTTCCAGGCCGGGTTCTGATTATCTGCCGTCATCGGATGCGCTGTCCGTCAGAACTGGAAATAGATGAATTCATAGTTCGCGGAATCCCCGATCTGGAGCAGAACCGCCATCAGCACGACCGCGAAGCCGACGGCGATCCAGCGCCGGGGCGGAACGAGCTGGACGGCCGTCCATGTCGTCGGCCCGAAGCATGCGACTGCAGCAGCAAGCGCGATGGCACGCCACTTGAAGGTCTCGCCGATCGTCGTGAACCCGAGCATCCCTTCATAAATCCGCAATGCGGCATCGAAACTCGGCGCACGGAACAGGACCCATGTGAACATGACGAACAGCATCGTCAGCGCCCAGCCTAGTATGCCCGGCATGCGCAGTCCGGCCCGTCGCCAGAGCACGCCCGCGCCGAGCCCGAGACCATGCGCGACTCCCCAGGCGATGAAGGTGAGCCCGGCACCATGCCAGAGACCTCCGAGGGCCATGGTGGCGAAGAGAGCGCCGATCTGAACTCCGAGGCCGTTCCGACTGCCTCCGAGAGGAATGTAAAGATAGTCGCGCAGGAAGCGCGACAGGGTCATGTGCCAGCGGCGCCAGAAGTCCTGGAGGGACGTTGAGATATAGGGCTTGTCGAAATTCTGCGGCAGGACGATCCCGAGCGTGAGAGCCATGCCCAGTGCCATGTCCGTGTAGCCGGAGAAGTCGAAATAGATCTGGAACGTGAAGCCGAGCGTCGCCTGCCATGCGTCGAGAGTGGGGATCGTAGCGCCGGCGGCCGCCTGGGCGAAAATGGGATTGACGTTTTCGGCCAGGGGATCGCTGACGAAGACCTTCTTCGCAAGGCCGAGAATAAGCAGCATGAACCCGCGGCCGAAGCGCTCCGCCGCGTCGGAACGCTTGTAGGGTCGCTCGTCGAACTGGTGCATGATCTCGCTCCAACGAACGAGCGGACCGGCAAGCACCTGGGGAAAGAAGGCGATGTAAAGGGCATAGCGCACGAGGCCGAAACGCGGCGCCCGTCCGGCCTTCAGGTCGACGAGGTACATGACATGATGGAACGTGAAGAACGAGATGCCCAGCGGCAGCGCGATGTCCCATTTCGGAATAACGACGGCGGAAAGAAGGCTCGTAAGATCGGCGAAGAAATTGAAATACTTGAAGATGCCGAGAACGAGGAGGTTCGCAATCAACGCCAGGGTAATCAGGATTCCCTGCCGCGCTTTCAGGAAGGTTTGTGCCACGAACCAGTTCACCAGGATCGAGGCCGCCAGCAGCGGGGCGAAGCGCCAATCCCAATAGCCGTAGAAGACGAACGACAGGATGAGCAGCAACGGCAATCGCCATTGCGGCCGGAAGCGCTCGACGAGCCAGTGCATCACCAAGGAGGCCGGCAGGAATACGAGAAGAAACGCAAAGGAATTAAATAGCATCGTTGACCGGCACGTCTTGTGGATCGAGCGACACGGAGGCCAACGGCGTCAGAAATCCGCTCCGAATCTTCTGGCTTCCTGATCGACATTACGATGCGTCGTCAAGTTTCCGACACCTACCCTGGATTCCGACTATCGTCTATGCTCAGCGCGTCGCATGAAAAGGAAATTGAGTTACAGGCCTAAACGCTCAAGTTTGTTGGTGTCAAGCTTTTGAAGGGGCGATCGCAGGGGCTGATCTCAAGGTTGGATTGAAAATCGCCCCTCCCTCTGCATGCTTTGCCAACAGTTGCTCCCATGAGCATGAGAGCAACTGTTGTCTCTCCACCGACAGAATCTCGAAGGGCGGCTCGATCGCCGCAGTCTTTTGGACCCGCACGTCGCGCTACGCGCGCTCCTCCCAGACTTTGGCGAGCTCGACGATGGTCTTCACGGCCTTTTCCATGTCCTGGCTGCTGACGAATTCCAGCGGAGAATGGAAGGCATGGCCACCGGCGAAGATATTGGGACAGGGCAAGCCCATGAAGGAGAGGCGCGAGCCGTCCGTTCCGCCCCGAATGCTGCCTCGCACCGGATCCATGCCGGCCCGTCGGATTGCCTCGACGGCATTCTCGACGATCTCCGGGTTCTTATCGAGGACGACCTTCATGTTGCGGTATTGTTCCTTGACCGTGAAGGTATAACTGGAGCCCGGGTAGGCCTTCATCACCTCCTTGGTGATGTCCTCCAGCAGCGCCTCCTTGGTCTTGAGCCCCTCCTCCGTGAAGTCGCGGATGATGAAGCTCAGGTGGGCCTTCTCCATCACGCCGGAGATGCCCGTCGGGTGGATGAAGCCGTCGCGGCCCTTCGTGGTCTCGGGCGCCATGTCCTTCGGCAGGCGCGCGACGATGTCGCCGGCGATCCGGATGGCGTTCTCCATCTTGCCGTAGGCAAAGCCCGGATGGATCGCCACGCCCTTGATGGCAATGTCCACGGCATCAGCCGAGAAGGTCTCGTCCTCGATGGTGCCCGCGGTCTCGCCGTCCATGGTGTAGCCGAAATCGGCGCCGAGCTTCTTCAGGTCCACCTTGTCGACACCGCGGCCGATCTCCTCGTCCGTGGTGAACAGGATGCGGATCGTGCCATGCTTGACGTCAGGGTTGTTGATCAGGAACTCGGCCGCCGCCATGATCTCGGCGATGCCGGCCTTGTCGTCGGCGCCGAGCAGCGTCGTACCGTCGGAGGTGATGATGTCGTGGCCGATCAGATCCTTCAGGACGGGATGGTCGGCGACACGTATGACCTGGTTGGAATCGCCCGGCAGGCGGATGTCGCCCCCCTGATAGCTCCTGACCACCTGCGGCTTCACGTTCGTGCCGGAGAAATCCGGCGCCGTGTCCATATGGGCCGTGATGCAGATGACGGGTACGTTGTTCTTCTGTGTGTTCGACGGAATGGTCGCATAGACGTAGCCGTGCTCGTCGAGATGCGCGTCGGAAATCCCGATCTCGAGCAGTTCCTCGACGAGCACGCGGCCGAGGTTCTTCTGCTTCTCGGTGGAGGGCTGGCTCTGGGACTTGGCGTCCGATTGGGTGTCGATGACGACGTAGCGGAGGAAACGGTCTGTAACGCTGGCGGCCATGGGATAATCCAAGTTGCGGCGGGAACAGACTTGTAGCGGGGCGAAGTCGTCCCGTGAATGGGCTGCGGGAAAATCCTTGGTCGAACCCGTGTCGCTGGTCATTCGACGGGCGATGATCCTTCGGCTGGGCCGAAGGCTGACTCTATAACATCCGCATTGTGCCTGCCTCCGGGCCATGGGCAAATGCCGCATGTTCGATCTGTCCCCGTGGGCCCTCCTCGCCATCGCCGCGACCTTTCTCCTTGCCGGGATCGTCAAGGGCGTGACGGGCATGGGATTGCCGACCATCGCCATGGGGGTACTGGGTGCCTTCATGGCGCCTGCCGCAGCGGCGGCTCTGCTGATCGTGCCGTCCTTCGTGACCAATGTCTGGCAGCTCCTCTCCGGTCCTGGCTTCTCCGCACTCATCCGACGGCTGTGGACCATGATGGCGGGCATCGTCCTTGGCACGATGGCCGGCTCGTCCGTTCTGGCAAGCGGCAGCACGCGTTGGACCACCTTGGCCCTCGGCGCGGCGCTGATCATCTATGCGGGCTACACGCTGTTTGCCCGGCAGCTATCCGTGCCGCGTCGGATGGAGCCATGGCTCTCACCGGTCATCGGCCTGACGACGGGCATCGTTACCGGTGGAACCGGCGTCTTCGTCATTCCGGCCGTGCCTTACCTCCAGGCGCTCGGATTGGGCAAGGATGACCTGATCCAGGCCCTTGGCCTGTCCTTCACCATCTCGACCATCGCTCTCGCCGCAGGGCTCACGTGGCGGAGCGCCTTTCCCCTCGATGGATTGGCTCTGTCGTCCCTCGCCATCGCCCCCGCGCTCCTTGGCATGTGGCTCGGGCAGGCCATCCGCAAGCGGGTGAGCCCACAAACGTTCCGGCGCTGGTTTCTCGTCTGTCTGCTGCTGCTCGGGACGGAGCTCTTCCTGCGGGCCCTCCTCTGACGCAGGCGCTCATAAGCCGGTGACCGTCGCGATGCTGCACAATCCCAACGCCGTCGATGCCAGCACAAGGAACACCCCATCGCGCCTGTGAAACCCGGGCGCGTTCATGATCGTGCGTGGCGCATCGGGACTGAGCCCCCTCGCCTCCATGGCGATCGCCGTACGGCCGGCGCAGCGGATGGCGAAGGCGAGCAACGGGATGACGAGGCTGATCAGCTCGAAAGGACTCGGAATGCGTCGCACGTGACGGCCGGATTTCATGGAGCGGGCGAGGCGCATCTGCTGCGCTTCACCGGCCAGATCGGGCACGAGCTGCATCGCGGCGAATAACGAATAGCCGATGCGCGGCGGCAAGCCCGCATGTTGCATCAGGGATCGGACGAAGAGGCCGGGATCGGTGGTCAAGGCAAAGAACACCGAGATCATGCCGCAGGCGAGCGCGCGAAGAAAAAGAGTGATGCCGGCCGAGAAGGCAGGCGACGCGAGAAGGCCTTCACCCGCCATGCGCAGAGCGAAGTCGCTTTCCTGGCGGAATAGAAGACTGGTGGTGAGAAAGCCGAAGCCGAACAGGGCGAAGGGAACCATCAGGGTCAGGATCACCAGGGGCGAGGTGCGATTGAAGGTGATGAGCACAAGTGCAGGCACGAGGATCGCAGCTAGCTGGAAGCGTGGATCGAAGATCACGACGGAGGCGACGAGCCAGGCACAGCACACCGCAAGCTTCGATAGAGGATTGAGCGATTTCAGCATGCGGCCACCGCCTCCAGCCTCGGCGCGACAGCCTCAAGCCAGCGCATCGCTGCAAGACAGGCAGGCTCTGTAAGCCCCGCACGAGCGAGCAGATCGGCGTTTCTCATCAGCTCCTCCGTCGCACCGTCCGCAAGGATGCCGCCCTCTCCCACGATGATGGAGCGGGAGCAGAGTTTCAGCGCAAGATCCATGTCGTGCGTGATCAGCGCGATGGTACGGCCTTTCTCATGTAGTACGAGGATCTCCTGCGTGAGAAGCGCCGCGCCCTGGGCATCGAGTCCGGCCATGGGCTCGTCGAGCACAAGGAGGGGCCAACGGTCGGAAAGCGTGAGCGTTGCCAGAGCGAGCTTGCGCTTCTGGCCCTGCGAAAGCTCGAACGGATGGTTTGCTGCCCGATGCGTCAGACCCCAGGCTTCGAGCGCAGCCTCCGTGCGGATTGTCCTATCGTCCCCGCTTATGCGCTTTGGCCATGCGTCGAGCAGTTCCTCGCGCACGGTGCCGGCGGTGAACTGGCTCTCGGGGCGCTGGAAGGCATATCCGCCCGGTGGTCCTCTGCGCGTTCCGGCCTTCAAAGGCAGAAGACCCGCGAGAGTGAGACCCAGGGTGGACTTGCCTGCGCCGTTCCGGCCCAATATGCCGAGGATCTCACCCTCGCGGATGACGAGATTGATGCCACGCAGGACGGCAGGCCCCAGGAAAGGCGCACAATCGGCTTTCGATAATTGCACGAGCGCGGGAGCATCGGAGAGAATGGTGGTGGGCTTGGCCGACGCGACGAAGCTCTCCACGGCGGGGCGCGCCTGCTCGAGGCGATGACACGGCGCATCCTCGGGATCGAGATGCGCAAGTGCTTCGCCGATGGAGAGCGGCGGAAGGGGCGCCGCAATTCCTGCCCGTGTCAGTTCATCATCGAGCGCGCTCGCGGCGGGGTACCAGATGCCGTGTGATTGCAGCAGCGTGCGCTCCTCGCGGAAGATGCTGCGCGGTTCGCCCTCTGCGATGATCGTACCGTCGCGGCCGAGAACGACCATCCGGTCGATGGCTTCGATCAGCCCATCGAGCCTGTGATCGACGATGAGAATTGTTCGCTCGCTTTCGCCAACCGTCAGCAGCATGTGCAGGCGGCGCGCCGCTTCCGGCGCGAGATGCGCCGTCGGCTCGTCGACGACGAAGAGCGGCACGTCCTGGACGAGAACGGCCGCCATTGCGACGAGCTGCCGCTCGCCGCCGGAGAGCTGGGTCGTGCGGCGCTGGCGCCAGTCCTCCGGCAAGCCGACTTTTCGCATGACCTCCGCGACGGCCTGCGCAATGCACTCGGGCGGCACGGCCCGGTTCTCGAGCGCGAAGGCGAGTTCATCCTCGATCCGCATGCCGCAGAGTGTCTGATCCGCATCCTGAAAATACTGCGCGACATGGCGTGCCCAGGCCCATGGTTTGCAGGTGGGGACATCGGCCTCGAACAGACGCACCTCTCCCCTCACCTCCGCCGGGATGCTGGTGGGGATCAGCCCCGTCAGGGTCAGCAACAGCGTGGATTTTCCGGAGCCCGACGGCCCGAGCAGAAGCAGGCGCTCGCCCCGGTGGACCTGCAGGTTCAAGGGCCCGACAGCAGGGCGTTTGGCGAAGGGATAAACGACTTCGACCCCGCGCCACTCCGCGGCGGGATCAGGCGGCAGCGGAGCGTTTGTCGACATCGATCGCAAGGCCTGCGAGTGCCCCGGTCTTGTAGAGCGCCTGCACGATAGCATGGGCGAGCCACCCACCGAGCACCGCGCCGCTCAACGTGCGCAACACGAACATGGCGATGAGCAATGTGGGCTGCAGCGCGCCGTAATCGAACCGGATCCAGGTGTAGATGTAGGAAAAGACCGCAGCGCCGACACCCGCGGCCATCAAGACCGGAAGCGAATAATTGCGCCAGCGCGTCGCGGCAAAGACCGCCTCTGCGCCGGCACCCTGGACGATCCCGCTGACCACGAGCAGCAATCCCGCAGGGCTCCCCAGCAGCACCTGCACGGCCGCCGCCAAGACCTCCGCCGCGAAGGCGGCGCCCGGCTTGCGGATGATGGCGGCCGCCACCATCGAGGCGACGAACCAGAAACCCATCACCACATCCATCGTCAGAGGGCCGAAGACCGCTTGTGCGATCAGCCAAACCTGCACCCATCCGAGATAGAGCACGGCGAACACCGCGCCGATCACGGTGACGATGAGGGTCTCTCTCAACGTCCAGCCACGCGTCACGGACATGACGACCTCCTAGTTGACGACGGAAATTAGGCCTTGCTCGGACTGTTAGCCGAGACCTTGAGATCGAGCGCCACATGGCCCTGCGGCGCACCGAAGCGCAGAAAGGCCTCGCTCAACGTGGCGAAGACCGGGCCCGCATCGCCGCACAGCTTGGTGCAGAAGTTCTTCGAGCGATCGAAGACTCCGGATCGTTTGAGGAAATCGATGCAGCCGTAGATCTCGTCCATATGGTGCCCGCTACCAAGCGGATAAAGCGAGAATTGCGCTGCGACGACCTGCCCTGTGCGTGGCGCCGTCTCGACATGCCTGACAGCGGCGGCGATGCGGCTCTCGAGAGGTCTATCGTCGCTCGAACCGGCGATCGGCGTACAGATCGGATCGTCAGGCTCGCCGGGGCAACCACGCGATACGGTTGCGGCCAGGACGCAGTGAACGCCGCGACGCGAGGCTGCCAGAAACAGATCGCGCATGGCCGGAAAGAGCTGCTCAGGTGGGCCGACGATCAACGTCGAGAGGTCGTCGGTCTCTATCCGGAAGTTTGATCGGTAAGGATCGAGCGCTCCGATGGCACCGAGGATGACGCCGACGAAGTCGTCGGTCATCGGATAGAGGGAAATCTGTGCGCCGGAAAACATCGCCACCTCGCTCCGCTGGCATTACCCAGATCAGCTTGAGGGTCCAACGGCTTCGCGCCGTCATCTCAGCCCCGGCTATACGGAGCACCCCTGTCGGATTGGATTTTCTTAGCACCTTTCATGGCCGCATGGCAAGCGTGCCGCGTGCCCGATGCGGATCGCGATATCTACCGGACGGTGATCTGATCCTTGATCCTCTCGTAGGTGCCGCGACGCACCACGCGCTTGTTCACCAGATCCTCCACGGACTTGTAAGGACGTCCCCTGATGATGGCGCGGCCGAGAGAACCGGCACCTTTCAATTTGTTCAGATCCTCGATCGAGCTCTTGTTGAGGTCGACGAGGTCAGAAGCGGGACCGCCCGCCGGGGCGGCGGGATCCGTGAGATTCGCCTGTTGCGTCACCGTGCCCGTCAAGTTCATGTCCGAGCGCGTTGCGGCCCGAGGCTTTGAGGGCTCCTTCCTGGACGATTGACCGATGACGGCCTCGAACTGCTTCAACACGGCAAGGGATCGATCGCGCGATTGTCCGATGGCAACGGCGTCGATGGCAGGTTCGGCGAAGGATTGGTCCCATTCATCCTCGTCCGCCTCCGGCAGCGGAGCCGCAACTGGCGGCTTCCTGGGCAGCACCATCGGGGCTGCCGGATCCGCATCGGCCACTTGGAGGGGCATCGTCCGGTCAGGAGGGACTGGGGCTCTGGGCTCCACGGTGATGGTTTGCGGCGGAGCGGCCGCTACCATGCCCTCCCTGGCGGGACCGCTTTCCTGAAACCGCCAGAGGGCGAGCCACCCGGCGCTCATGAGGCCAACCACCAGCAGAACGCGCATGGCCAGCCGGGCCGCGTTGTCGTTCGGTTCGCTGGGCGCTCGCGTTCGAGACAGATCGCCAACGTGCATAGGATCCTCGCACATCACATCGATGACGGAACCGTGGGAAGGCTAGAGCTAGACGGCGGATGTGGCGCAGGCGTGGCAAGGCACGCCTGTAAAGGACCTTCACCGACAATTTCGGATAGGTGTGGGTGTTTTGCACGCAACCCGTGGGATACGTGACAGCATCACATTCAATAACATCACACGTTCAGACAGGGCGTACCTTTGCAGGCGCACCGAGGGTACATTCGAGATTGGATCGATCCCATCGGCCCGCATCGGCGGCGGCATTGTAGGTGGTGACGAGAAAATCGAGCAGCAGAGCGTCGGGATCCTTTGCCTGGCGCACGGTATCATAGGGCAAGACGAACTCACCGAGAGTGGTGTCGAAAGAGGCACCCGGTGCGACGACAGCATCGCGAAAGCCCGGCGGCTCAGGATAGGCATAGGAATAGAAGGCTGGCTGCGGGAAGGCATCGCTGCCGGGCCAGAAGCCTGCGCTCGAAACCTCGTGCGAATAGGCCTCGCGGGTCACATCGTCCGGCAGACCGGGCACGCCGCCGGGATGCAGCGGCGCGGCCCGCCCGGAAAAGCGCGTCACGGCGAGATCGAAACTGCCCCAGAAGAAATGCACCGGAGAGGTCTTTCCAACAAACCCGCTGCGGAACAGCTTGAACACCCGGTCCACCTGCAAGAGCACTCGCCAGAAGCGATGGGCCGCGTCCCGGTCGTAAGAGGCATGAACCCGATCCTCGGAGAAAGGAATGGGATCGGCGACCTCGTTCGGCGTCTCGTTGATGGTCACATCGATGCCGATATCCCTCAGGATCGTGAGAAGCCGCGAGTAAAAATCGGCGACGCTCTGCGGCTGCAGCGGCAGTTCCCTCTCCTCCCCGTTGCTCGTACGCACGCGTAGCAGATGAGAGGTGAAGTCGAACTCGAGTTCGAGGATTTCGTGGCCGACGGGAATGGGCGAGGTTCCAAGCCCCCGGGCTGTCACGTAGAGCGGGACTTGCCAGCCGTGATTGACCCAAGGCGAAAGGGAAAGCCGGATCTTACCGACGATCTGCGTCCAGAGTTGAAGGGTCGTCGCCGCGTCGCGCCAAGCGGGATAGGGCAGTTCGGGCCAGGATGCGTCTTGCATCGAATGCCTCCGTGATAAACGGATCTCAAATCGAGTAGATCATCGTTCAGCCCAGGCAGCAAGGCGGCCTGAATGGGAGAACACCCGAATGGGCATCGAAGCTATAGATGACGGTGCGGCCGCCATTCCATCGGAGTGCCGGCCGCACCGAGGATCGGGGCGATCACGCGGCCGGGCGCATGCCGGCTGCGATGTCGGTCGGAATCTCGATATCGACCTCCAGGGTCGACACGGAGGCGCCGCGGTCCATCTTGATCTGCACATTGTCCTGCGGGACCGACATGTGCTTGGCGATCACGGCCATGATCTCCTCGCGCAGGATCGCCACGAGATCGGATTCGCCACCACCGACGATGGTGCGCTCATGGGCGAGCAGGACCTGGAGCCGCTCGCGGGCGACGGGCGCGGACGTGTTGCGCTTGAAGAAACTGAACAGGCTCATGCGGCCCTCCGTGAGAAGAGTTTGCTGAAAAGACCGCGCTGCTTCTGCACTTCGACGACGGTCTCGCCCTGGAGCTTGCGCACGGCATCGAGATAGGCGCGGGCCGGCGCGGAGTTCGGGCTGCCGAGCGTCACTGGCGCGCCGAGATTCGACGAGCGCAGCACTTCCGTGCTTTCGGGGATGATGGCGAGAAGCGGGATCGAAAGGATCTCCAGCACATCCTCGACCTTGAGGATCTCGCCACGCTGCGCGCGGGCATTGTCGTAGCGCGTGAGCAGGAGATGCTTCTCCACTTGCTCGCCATTCTCCGCCTTCTCGGTCTTGGAATCGAGGAGCCCGATGATACGGTCGGAATCGCGGATGGAGGAAACTTCCGGGTTCGTCACGACGACAGCCACATCCGCATGGCGCATGGCGAGCGTCGCACCGCGCTCGATCCCGGCCGGGCTGTCGCAGATGATCCAGTCGAACTTCTCGCGAAGGCCGTTGATGACGCGCTCGACGCCTTCCTCGGTGAGGTTGTCCTTGTCGCGGGTCTGAGAGGCGGGCAGCAGGAAAAGAGTCTCTATGCGCTTGTCGCGAATGAGGGCCTGGTCGAGCTTGGCATCACCCTTGACAACATTGATGAGATCGAACACCACCCGGCGCTCGGCGCCCATGATCAGGTCGAGATTGCGCAGGCCGACATCGAAATCGACCACGGCCACCTTCTTCCCGCTCTGCGCCAGTGCCGCGCCAAGCGCGGCCGTGGAAGTCGTCTTTCCGACACCGCCCTTGCCCGATGTCACGACAAGTACTTTCGCCATCCTTGGTTCTCCTCGCCCTACAAATCTGTCCCTGCGACGGCATCACCATCAGGTTCCCCGGAGGACCGCAGAACATGGTCGGAGAGCGGAGGCGGATCAGGCTATCGCGGATTTGTTACGCTACGTAATGCATCTTATTCGACGCCATTCATGGTTACCGGGTGGTTAACATTTCCGGTTTCAACCAAGTTTTTTGTTGAAAAAACAAGAGTTTCAGCCAATCGGAGGCATTCTGAGGATTGTTGTCCTCTGCCCGCAAGCAAAGCGGCTCCCGTGAACGTCGCTTCGCCCCGTCCCATTGACCTTCAGCCGGGAATCCCTAGCCTTGAACCGACGTCTCTGGAGATCTTCCGATGCGGCATGGATGGCGGATTCTTCTTCTGTCGGCGCTATCGCTCGTTGCGGCGCATGCCCCGACCTGGGCTCAGCAGGCAACGACGGTCCGGGTCGGACATTTCCCGAACATCACCCATGTTCAAGCCCTGGTGGCCCGCGCCTTCGAGCGGCAGGGTCGCAACTGGTTCGCAGAGCGTCTCGGGCCCGGCGTGAAGGTTGAATGGTATGTCTACAATGCCGGTCCGAGCGCCATGGAGGCGATTTTCGCCAAGTCGCTCGATCTGACCTATGTCGGCCCGAACCCGGCGCTCAATGCCTATGCCCGCTCCCGTGGAGCCGAGGTCCGCGTGATTGCCGGCGCCGTCAACGGAGGTTCGGCCCTCGTCGTGCAGGGGGATTCGACCCTGACCAAGCCCGCCGACTTCAAAGGCAAGCGCATCGCCACGCCGCAATTCGGCAACACGCAGGACGTGGCGGCCCGGGCCTGGCTCGTTGCAGGCGGATTGCGCATCACGCAGACCGGCGGCGATGCGCAGGTGGTTCCCACCAGCAATCCGGATCAGCTCTCCCTCTTCCAGGGCAGGCAGCTCGATGCGGTGTGGACCGTGGAGCCGTGGGTGTCGCGGCTCGAATCCGAAGCCGGAGGCAAGATCCTGGTGGAGGAGAAGGACGCCATCACCACGATCCTCGTGTCGAGCGTCGACTTTCTGGCAAAGAACCGCGATCTCGCCAAACGCTTCGTCGTCGCCCATCGCGAACTCACCGACTGGATTCAGAAGAACCCGGACGAAGCCCAACGCATGGCCCGCGACGAGTTGAAGGCGTCCTTTCGCCTCGACATGCCGCCCGAGCTTGTCGCCAAGGCCTGGAGCCGCATGGTGATCACGCCGGATACGTCGCGCGAGGCGTTCCAATCCTTCGTGACCAGCGCCCAGCAGGTCGGATTTCTGCGCGATACGCCCGATCTGTCCCGTCTGATCGAGGCGCCTTGATGGAGGCACTCGACAGGAATGCCATGACCGGACGACCGGCAAAGCTGATCATCGAGGGAGTTTCCAAGCGCTTCATCTCGTCACGAGCCATGGTGCAGGCTCTCGACAATGTGTCATTGACCATCGCCGACGGGGAATTCGTCTGCCTGGTCGGACCGAGCGGATGCGGCAAGTCCACGCTTCTCGACATCATCGCCGGCCTGACCAAGCCTGATGCGGGACGTGTTCTCGCCGATGGAAGGACCGTGGCAGGACCGGGCCGCGAACGTCTCGTCATGTTCCAGGAATCCGCGCTCTTCCCTTGGCTCGACGCGTTCGGCAACGTGATGTTCGGGCTCAAGCTGCGTCCCGACCTCACGAATGCGCAGCGCAAGGAGATCGCACGTCATTTCCTGAATCTCGTCGGCCTCAGCAAATTCGAGCACGCGCAGGTTCACGAGCTCTCGGGCGGCATGAAGCAGCGCGTCGCCTTGGCCCGCGCCCTGGCTCCGGATCCTCACGTTCTGCTCATGGACGAGCCCTTCGGAGCGCTGGACGCCATGACCCGCGACCAGCTCTATGACGACATCCAGCAGATCTGGATGGAAAGCCGCAAGACCATCGTGTTCGTCACGCACAATGTGCGCGAGGCCGTTTGCCTGGGAGATCGCGTCGTCCTCATGTCGCCCTCGCCCGGACGCATCCAGCAGATCTTCGACGTTCCCCTGCCGCGCCCGCGCGACATCAACAGCCCGGAGCTCGCCGGCTATGCATCGAAGATCGCCGCGGCGCTCAAAGGCACGCTGACGGAGGCATTCTCGGAATGAAGCGTCTCGCCTCCGCCCTCCTGTTCTTCGGGCTGCTGATCGCCCTCTGGGAGTTGGCCGTGCGCACCGGACGCTGGTCCGTGGTGCTGCTTCCCTCGCCGATCTTCGTCGGTGAATATATCTGGGGAGCAATGCTCGACGGCACCCTCGAGGAATCGACCTGGGTGACGCTCAAGCGACTCATGATCGGCTACGCGGCCGGCGTCCTCATCGGGCTCCCGCTCGGCCTCCTGACCAGCACATCGCAGATTTTCGAGGACACCCTCGGTGCATTGGCCCTCGGCTTACAGACCTTGCCGAGCGTGTGCTGGGTCCCACTGGCACTGGTCTGGTTCGGACAGACCGAAGGCGCGATGCTGTTCGTGGTGATCATGGGCACCGTCTGGTCGGTCATCATCGCGACGGACCATGGAGCGCGCAACATCCCGCCCATCTATGCGCGCGCGGCGCGCACCATGGGATCGGAGGGATTTCACAAATGGACCCGTGTCATCCTGCCGGCCTCGCTTCCCTTCCTCGTCAGCGGCATGAAACAGGGCTGGGCCTTTGCATGGCGCTCGCTCATGGCGGCCGAGATTTACGTGACGATTCTCACCGGCTTCGGCCTCGGCCACCTTCTGCATTACGGGCGTGAATTGAATGCCATGGATCAGGTGATCGGCATCATGATCGTCATCGTGGTGATCGGGCTCCTCGTCGACCGGCTGCTGTTCTCGCCCTGGGAGCGCTTCCTCCATCGCCGCTGGGGCACGAATGTGAGAGAGACATAGCTGGACTGCATTCGCCACCCTTGGCGTCCCTCACCCGTGAAACATTTCCTCCTCCCTGTCGTTGGAAGCCGACTTGTCCGGAGGAGTGAGTCATGCCTGGTACGAGGCGAAGCCCAGTTCTCATCGTTGCCGCCATTCTCGCCCTTCTGATCGGTCTGGCTCTTGCTGTTGGCGGCGTGTGGCTGATCACGCTCGGCGGCTCCTGGTTTTATGTGATCGCGGCAGTCGGCTTTCTGCTCACGGGCGTGCTCCTCCTCGCGCAGAAGCCCGCCGCCTTGTGGGTTTATGCACTCGTCACCGCCGGTACGCTCGGCTGGGCCTTATGGGAAGTGGGTCTCCAATGGTGGCCCCTGGCGGCACGCGGCGACGTGGTATTTCTCCTTGGATTGCTGTTGGTCACGCCTTGGGTCACTCGCAGCCTCGGAGATCGGACCGCCTATTCGGCATCGGACCAGGATGCACCGATCCGACGCGGTTCCGCCTTCCGGGGCGCGGGATTACCGTTGACGGGCGTACTGGCTGTCGCGCTTGTCGTTGCCGTGGCCTCTTGGTTCAACGATCCGACGCGGATCGAGGGCGTCGCTCCGGGACCGCGTGCGGACGTGCCGGACGATGTCCTCGGCGTTCCGCCCGGCGAATGGCATGCCTATGGGCGTACGACCTACGGACAGCGCTACTCCCCCCTCAACCAGATCACGCCCGCAAACGTGGCGAATCTCCAGGAGGCTTGGACCTATCGCACCGGCGACGTGCGCGGACGGCCGGGAGATCCGGAAGAAACCACGTTCCAGGTGACGCCGCTCAAATTCGGCAACCGGTTGTTCCTCTGCACACCGCATCAATCGATCATCGCCCTCGACGATACGAGCGGCAAGGAGGTCTGGCGCTACGATCCGAAGATCCGCAGCGATCTCGCCCTTCAGCATCTGACCTGCCGCGGTCTGTCCTATTACCATGGCAACGGTGCGGCGGCCTCGTCGACACCTCCAGCCGCGGCACCCGTCCCGACCGCCGCTCCGGTTCCTGAGCTGCCGGTGGCGGCCAGCGAAAGGCAGGCGGCCGATAACTGCCCGACGAAGCTTTTCATGCCCACGGCCGACGGGCGGCTGATCGCCCTGAACCCGGAGAACGGCGACGTCTGCACCACCTTCGGCGGCGGAACGGGCCAAATCAATCTGTGGGCGAACATGCCCAACGTGCAGCCAGGCGCCTATTACTCCACGTCGCCTCCCGCGATCGCGCGCAATCTCATCATCGTCGGCGGCACGGTTCTCGACAACGTGTCGACGAGCGAGCAGTCCGGCGTCATCCGGGCCTTCGACGTGAGCACCGGCGCGTTAGTCTGGAACTGGGACTCCGCCAAGCCCGATGTGACCACGCCGCTGGCGCCGGGTGAAACATATGTGCCGAACTCTCCCAATTCCTGGTCGATTTCCAGCGTCGACGAGGCCCTGGGGCTCGTCTACATCCCGCTCGGCAACCAGCCGCCGGATCAGTGGGGCGGCAATCGCAACGCCAATGTGGATCGCTTCTCCTCCTCTGTCGTGGCGCTCGACATCACGACTGGCCAAGTACGATGGGTCTTCCAGACCGTGCATCACGATCTGTGGGATTACGACGTTCCCTCGCAGCCGAGCCTGATCGACCTGTCCATCGGCGGCCAGACCGTCCCCGCCTTGGTGCAGCCGACCAAGCAGGGTGAGCTCTACGTGCTCGACCGTCGCACCGGCCAGCCCGTCTTGCCGGTGACGGAGAAGCCTGCCCCGCAGGGAGCCGCCCCCGGAGACCGGACGGCGCCGACGCAGCCCGTCTCCGCTCTCTCCTATGATCCGCCGCCTTTGGCCGAGCGCGACATGTGGGGCGCGACGATGTTCGATCAGCTCGCTTGCCGCATCGCTTTCAAGAAGCTCCGCTACGACGGCCGCTATACGCCACCTTCGCTTCAGGGCAGCCTGATCTATCCGGGTAATTTCGGCGTGTTCAATTGGGGCAGCATCGCCGTCGATCCGGAGCGGCAGGTCGCCTTCACCACGCCGACCTACCTTGCCTTCGTGTCGCAGCTCGTGCCGCGCCAGAACGACAAGACACTCTATGTCCAGGGAGCGAACCGGCCCGAGGGCAGCCTGCCGGCCCTGAACGAGAATTTCGGCGCTCCGTTCGCCGTAAAGCTCTCCGCCTTTACATCGGTGCTCGGCATCCCCTGCCAGGCGCCGCCCTGGGGTTATGTCGCGGCGGCCGATCTCACAACCGGAAAGATCATCTGGAAGCACAAGAACGGGACGGTCCGTGACGCCTCTCCGATCCCGCTTCCCTTCCCGATGGGCGTGCCCAACCTTGGCGGCCCGATGATGACGGCAAGCGGCGTCGCGTTCCTGTCCGGCACCATCGACTATTTCGTGCGCGCCTACGACGTCTCCAACGGGAACCAGCTCTGGGAAGCGCGGCTTCCCGCCGGCGGACAGGCGACGCCGATGACCTATACGGGAGCCGATGGGCGGCAGTACCTGCTCGTGGTTGCAGGCGGCCATGGCTCGCTCGGCACGAAGGCGGGTGACTATGTGATCGCCTATGCCCTACCGAAGACCTGACAGGAGGATTGGATGCGTAGAGTCTTCGCGGGTCTTGTTACGCTGTTCCTGTCAGCTTCGGCGGTTATGGCTCAGGCCAACCCGCCCGTCGAAGGTGCCCCTGCCAACACTCCCGGCGCGTCACACGGCGTCGAGAGTGCCTGGTGGCTGATCGCGCTCATCGTCGTAGTAGCCCTGATCGTCTGGTATATCGCCAGAAATCGCAATCGCATCTAGGCCACGGACGGACAGCCGTTTACTGCCCGTCCCGCTTGGGCGAGCCTGAACCAGCGCCGCCGGTCTGAGCGCCTCCGGTGCCGAGGGAACCGGTGGAACCGGCCGGACTGCCTGCGGGAAGCGTTCCGCCAGGCTGCAGCGGTGTCGAAAGACCGGACGGTGCGCGGGGCGGATGGGCCGAGGAGAACCACGTGTCGTCCGAGGGGCTTCCGCCCGCCGCGGGGGCAGCCCCGCCCCCCGCGCCGTGAAGCAGCGCATCGTCTGCTGTCGCGGCTTTCGCCGTGCTGCTCGACGATGCTTCGGCGCCGGTGCCGGCTGCCGATGCCGGGCCCGCCGCCCGGTAGGTCCGGGCTCCGGAGGACGCCTCTCCCATGCGGCCGCGCCGAGACCCTTCCAGGCTGTGGTCGATGACGCCGCGGTCGAGCGGGAACGGTGGCTGGGGACGCCGGGGCGCCGCATGCAGCGGCCTGCCCTGCCGCGAGCCAGGGCGTCCGGACCGGGTCATGTTCCACAGGAGCGCGCCAGCCCCGACGGCGGCCAGCCCCGCGAGCACGCCGAACACTGTTCCAGTCGGCAGCCCGTAACGGCTCGGCATCATGGATTGCGGCATGTGCCAGCGCTCGGCCTCATAGGAGGCGATGCGCTCGCGCTCGTACCGCCGCCACAGAGTCTTGAGCTCATCCGGCGAGAAGGCTCCACGGGCCACGATCATCACGCCATTCTCCTCGAGCGTGAAGGCGTGCCGGATCGATCCCGTGAGTTCCTTGAAATCCGTCGCCCAATCGGCGCTGTTCTTGTCGGGACGCGCGGCGAGCCGGTCGAGCTCGCGCAAGATCTCCTCCTGCTTGCTCTCGAGATCGGCCAGGTAGGCTGCGGTACGCTCATGGGAGGACAGGGCCGGATACAGCACGTTCTGCTGTGCTGCAAAATGTCGCTCAAGCTCGTCCCGAAGGTCGGCGAAGAGTTCCGCGCGGCTGTTCGGCCGGCTGCCGGTGGCGCGCAGCACCTCGCGGCAGAGCTCCTCGATATTCGCGTGGTCTGCCACCACCATCTGCCACAGTTCCATGGAAGGCCTCCTGTCATGCCCTGATAAGCATGAACGGCCGGAACGGACGGGCTGTTCCGCAAGCGACGGACATTGGTCGAACCTTAGCCCCAAAGACCTCTGACCTTCGGGAAAGCCTCAATGGTGACAAGGATTGCGCAAAGTTGATATGAAGAACGGTGAAGCTGTACCTTACGCTTGGGAGCGAGAAGACGCCCCAGGCTCGACTGAGATAGTGAGTGCCCGATGAACGTGCCGACCCCGCAGAATTCCGAGCCAGCGGCCCAGGCTGCGCCAAACCTACCCACTTACGAGGATGTCGTCGCAGCCGCGCGGCGCATCGACGGGGTGGCCCACCGGACGCCGGTTCTCACGTCCCGCACGGCCGATGAGCGCACAGGCGGCCGGCTGTTCTTCAAGGCGGAGAACTTTCAGCGGGGCGGCGCTTTCAAGTTTCGCGGCGCGTACAACGCCATCGCGCGCTTGTCTCCTGACGCGAAGAAGCGCGGTGTCGTGGCGTTCTCCTCCGGCAATCATGCCCAGGCCATCGCCTATGCCGGGCAGCTGCAGGAGGTGCCGACGGTCATCATCATGCCTCAGGATGCGCCGGCCATGAAGGTTGCCGCCACCAAGGGCTACGGCGGCGAGGTCGTGCTCTACGACCGATACAAGGAAGACCGGGAAGCCATCGGCCGCAAGCTTTCGCAGGAGCGTGGCCTGACCCTCATTCCTCCCTACGACCATGAGGATGTGATCGCCGGCCAGGGCACGGCGACCAAGGAGCTGATCGAGGAGGTCGGTCCCCTTGACATGCTCCTCGTCTGCGTCGGCGGCGGCGGGCTGCTTGCCGGTTCTGCTCTCGCCTCCAAGGCCCTCTCGCCCGATTGCCGGATCTACGGCGTCGAGCCGGAAGCCGGCAACGATGCGCAGCAATCCTTCCGCACGGGCTCCATCGTCAAGATTCCCGTACCGACCACAATCGCCGACGGGGCGCAGACGACCTATGTCGGCAACAAGACATTTCCGATCATGCGCGCTTTCGCGGACGACATACTCACCGTGTCGGACACGCAGCTCGTGGACACCATGCGCTTCTTCGTCGAGCGCATGAAGATCGTGGTCGAGCCCACCGGATGCCTCGCGGCGGCAGCCGCCCTCCACGGCATCGTGCCGTGCAAGGACAAGCGCGTCGGCATCATCATCAGCGGCGGCAACGTCGACCCGCGAGCGCTGGCGGGCTTCCTGGCGGGATAGCGTTCACTCCGCTTACTCAGTGTCATTCCCGGCCGGAGCACAGTGGAGGGGAAGGGAAACCACGATCAGGCGAAACGCCATGGATCCCCTTCCCTCGCTTCGCTCGCCGGGGATGACATTCTCACACGTCACGGCCCGACGCGCACCATGACCGCAATGCCGTCGTGATCGCCGGTCGTGAGCTTCGGGTCGCCGATCAGCGCATTGCCGAGATCGACGAACCGGGTCACCTTGAAATCGGTGCTGCGGTCGAGGCGCTGCGTGAAGTCGTCCCGTGCCCGGTTGAACGAGCCGAAGCGATGGCCCGGAATGCGGATCGGATCGACCTCTTCCCGACTGAAAGCCGCGATGAAGAGGTATCCTTGATCGAACTGATGCGGACCGAAGACACGGCCGTGGTTGTTGTTGACCTCGAACACATCGTTGGAGAACGCGTCATCCCTGCCCTGCGGCAGCTGTGCGTAAAGCTGCCCGGCGATGGAACCCTGATAGCCTGTCGAATGACCGAAGCGGATCGGATAGCCGGCCCGGGCGGCGGCAGCCAGCAGTCTCTCCTTCGCATCGTCAGCCGATGACGCGCCCTGGTCGACAATAATGACGTTGATCGGCTCACGCAGGTGCTTGCCCTCGTAGATCTCGCCAAGCCAGTCCGAGGGCACTCCTTGGGCGGTCAGCATCCATTTCCCGACCGCCGGCAAGCCTTCGGGCGTTGCGACCTCGACGTCGGGCCGCTGCTGCGGCCGTGCCTCGAACGGGATCGCGCCGGTCAGAGCGGCGCAAACGACGAGAAGCTTGATCAGGTTTCGTCCCATGGCCCTCTCCCGCTCGTGCCGTATCAGCGGGATCAGGAGACCATGACCCGGCGGCTCAGGCCATGACTTTTCAGGTGGAGGTCTTCACGGCAAGCACAGCGTAACGATGCTGCGTCGCACGCTCGAGCCCCTTCAGGAGCGGCAGGTTTTTCGCCTGTTGGCGATGGATCTGCTTGAGGTCCCGATCAATGACGATGTGCGCAAAGCCCGCCTCGCCCAACAGCGCGGCGACCTCCTGGGCCCGGGCGCCCTTGGAGAAGTAGACACGGCTCAGGATTCGCTCATGGGTCTCGCGCATAGCATTGGGCGCATGGGCGGCTCCGGCAAGGCCCGGTACAAGCTTCTCGACGAAACGGATCACCCGCTTGACGAGCGTATCGGAGACGAAATCACCGTCGACGACGAGAAGCCGCCCGCCCGGTTTGAGCAGCGAATGCCATTCGCGAAACGCGGTTGCCGGATCGACGAGCGTCCAGACGAGGTGACGCGTGACGAGCACGTCGTAGCTCTCCGGCTTTTCCAGCGTCCGTTCGGCATCGCCCAGGATGAAGCGAATGTCGGCGCCGTTCCGGGCCGCCTTGGCCCGCGCCTGGCTCAGCATCGGCTCCGACCAGTCGAGGCCCGTGACGTCGAAACCCAGGCCGTGCAGCAGGTGGGAGATCACGCCCGTTCCGCTGGCGAGATCGAGCGCCTGCCTTCCTTCGCCGGGTCCGAGATGGCGCAGGAACAGGTCGCGCCATGCCTGCCGTTCCGCCTCCGAGAAGATCTCGTGCCCGACCTGCTGATCGAAGGTCGGAGCGCGCAAGGACCAATAATCACGGATCTCGTCCCGGAGGGTGTAGTTCGCGTTCATTGAGGACTCACGGATGCGGATGATTTCGGCCCTCATCTATGGCCAAATCCCGAAGACGTCAATTTATAATTACTATGATCTGCAGAATAGAACTGTTTTAAACTGGCCTATTTACATTTTAATTGAAGTAATTCTAAAAGATATTTCTTGCCTCATGGTCGTCATGGACATAGGAACTGCCTGCTTTTTCCTTGACACGAGGCGCGTCATGCAACTCTCACAACTGGCCCTCGGCTCCGCCCTGGCGCTCGCCGGGCTTCTGCCCGTCCCATCTCATGCTGCCGACAAGATCACGGTGACCGACATCGCCGGACGTCAGGTTCAAGTAAACGCACCTGTCGAGAAGGTCATCCTCGGCGAAGGGCGCCAGATGTACTTCGTGGCGACCCTCGACACCGACCAGCCCTTCAGGCGCGTGGTGGGCTGGCGCGACGATCTGCAGAAGGCAGATCTCGACGGCTATAAGGACTACCTCGCCAAGTATCCGCAGATCGACAGGATCCCGACCTTCGGCGGTTTCAAGGAAGGCACGTTCGACGTGGAGCAGGCCGTCTCGCTCAAGCCCGACGTGATCCTCCTCAACATCGAGGCAAAAACCGCGACCGACGACGCCAAACTCATCGAGAAGCTCGCGAAGATCGACATCCCGGTGGTCTTCGTCGATTTCCGCGAGAAACCCTTCGAGAACACCGATGCGAGCATGCGGATCATCGGCAAGCTGTTCGGCAAGGAAACACGGGCGGAAGAATTCATCGCGTTCCGGAAGGCCCAGATCGATCTCATCACCGAGCGCCTCGCGAAGGCCAACCCGCCGAAGCCGGTGGTGATGGTCGAGCGTGCGGCCGGATATTCCGACGATTGCTGCATGTCCTTCGGGAACGAGAACTTCGGCAAATTCGTGGAAGTCGCAGGCGGGCAGAATCTCGCAGCCAAGATCATTCCGGGCACCTTCGGCGTGGTCAATCCTGAGCAAATCATCGCGGCCAATCCGGACCAGGTGATCGTCACCGGCTCGAATTGGGAATTGTACGTTCCGGGCGGAGCCTGGGTCGGCGTCGGCTCCGGCGCCGATAAGGCGAAGGCACGCGACAAGCTCGCCGCCCTGATGAAGCGTCCCGCCTATACGGGGGTCAAGGCCGTGCGCGACCGTCAGGTTCATGCCATCTGGCACCAGTTCTACAACAGCCCCTATCAGTTCATCGCCATCCAGGCGATTGCCACGTGGCTGCATCCGGATCTGTTCAAGGACCTCGATCCCGAGGCGACCATGAAGACGCTCTACGAGCGCTTCCTGCCCGTTCCCTACAAGACCGGATACTGGGTCTCCCTCGCGGACAAGGACTAAGCCCTTGGCTCACTCTCCCGCCATCGCCATGCCGAAAGGACGCGGAGCCTACCGCGTCCTCGTGCAGCGCAAGAAGCTCGTGCTTCTTGCCATGAGCCTCGTTCTGGTCCTCTCCGTCATCGCGGACCTGGGGTTGGGCCCGGCCCGCTACACCATGCGCGAGGTCGTGCTGGCGCTCATGGGCTCTCCCGACGTCTCGCAGCAGATCAGCGTGGTGATCTGGGATATCCGAATGCCGGTGGCACTCATGGCGGTGGTCGTTGGCGCAGCGCTGTCGGCCGCGGGCGCGCAGATGCAGACGATCCTCAACAACCCGCTGGCGAGCCCCTTCACGCTCGGCATCTCGGCGGCGGCGAGCTTCGGCGCCTCGATCGCGCTCGTCTTCGGCGTCGGCATCCTGCCCTGGGCCATCGACTACGTGGTGTCGATCAACGCCTTGCTCATGGCAATGGCGGCGGCGCTCTTCATCCACTTCATGAGCCAGAAGCGTGGCGTAACCGTCGAGACCATCGTGCTCCTCGGCATCACCCTCGTGTTCACCTTCAATGCGCTTCTTGCGCTGGTGCAGTATCTCGCCTCCGAGCAGGCGCTTGCGGCCGTTGTGTTCTGGACCATGGGCAGCCTCACCCGCGCCACGTGGCCGAAGCTTGCGATCACCACCGCCGTGGTGGCGATTTCGCTCCCTCTCTTCATGCGTCGCGCCTGGGCGCTCACGGCGCTGCGCCTCGGCGACGACAAGGCGGCGAGCTTCGGCGTCAACGTGCGCTGGCTGCGTCTCGAGACGATGATGATCATCAGCGTGCTCGCCGCCGTGCCCGTGGCGTTCGTGGGCACCATCGGGTTCATCGGACTGGTGGGCCCGCACATCGCACGCATGCTCGTGGGCGAAGACCAGCGATACTTCCTGCCGGCGTCGGTTCTCTCCGGAGCGGCAATCCTGTCGCTGACTTCCGTCATCAGCAAGTCCATCGTGCCGGGAACGATCTTTCCCATCGGCATCATCACAGCCCTCGTGGGCGTGCCGTTCCTCTTCAGCCTGATCATGTCCAGCCGGAGGCGCTCATGGTAACGAGCCTGCAACTCACCGATGTCGGCGTTCGATACGGCAAGCAGGAAGTGCTTGCCGGTGTCACCACGCCGGAACTGAAGGGCGGCGAGGTCACCGCCGTGATCGGACCGAATGCCGCCGGCAAGTCGAGCCTGTTCCGACGCATCGCCGGCTTGCTCGACGGCCCCGGAAGCATCCGGATCGACGGTGCGGCCCCCCTGCCCGGTCCGGGCCAGGTCTGCTACATGCCGCAGGACACCTCGGTGAACACGGTTCTGACCGTCTATGAATCCGTGCTCCTCGCCCGCAAGCAGGGTGCGGGGCGGAAGGTGACCGACATGGACCTCGAGGAGGTCGACCGCGTTCTCCACGGCCTGCAGATCGAACCCATCTCCTTCAAGGGCCTGCACGAACTCAGCGGTGGGCAACGGCAGCTGGTCTCGCTCGCCCAGGTGCTGGTCCGCGACCCGAAGATCCTTCTCCTCGACGAGCCGACGAGCGCGCTCGATCTGCACCGACAGGTCGAAGTGCTGGCTCTGATCCGCTCGCTCGCCAAGGAGCGCGGGATCTGCGTGATCCTGGCCATCCATGACCTGAACCAGGTCTTGCGCGTGGCCGATCGGGTGATGGTGATCGATGCCGGCACCATGGTGAGTTGCGGACCGGTGGACAGGGTAATCACCCCGACCCTGCTTCAGACCATCTACAAGGTGGAAGGACGCATCGAGCAATGCTCACGCCTGTGCCGTCACGTGATCATCGACGGCCCGCTCGCGCGAATGTGAATGGGAATCTGCCGCCTTGCCTTAAGGCTTCGGTTGCCAGTCCATCTTAATTGATGCCGTCACGGTACAGACATTCTGGTTCTGGGCCTTGCGCACCTCGATGACGACATCGCTGAAATCGCCCTTGGCCAAACGCCCCTGGCCGATCTCTGTCGCCGACCGCGCCGCCGCCTGGACGGCCGCATCGTCGCTTTCGAACTCGGAGCCGTCCTCGTCACGGACAAGTTGCGCCCCGTCGTGGACGTCGAAATAATATCGGGCCACGTCAATCTCCTTCCGGTAGATATGACGCCTCATCCGCAGGGCAGTTTGAAGGCAGAAGAACTCGTCTGCATCCGAACACTCTACGAAGAGTGGGCCGGAGGATAGGAACGGGGCAGCAGGCGCCTGTAAACCCGCTTGGTCTTATCATAGCATTCGCACGTAATATTTTCGAGACCGGATCGATCAGCGATGACGATGCCGCCACGCTGCTGGGCGATGAGCCCCTGCCTCTGAAGGGCCCGCAGGACCGTGCTGAGCGTCGAACGCTGGACACCCAGCAGTTCCGCCAGATCGGCATGGGTCAGGGGGAGGACATCCTCATCGATCCTGTCACGTGCGTTCAGGATCCAGTTGCAGCAACGCTCCTCGACCGTGTGAACGGCGTTGCAGGAGATGGATTGGAACGTCTGCGCCAGCAAAGCCTCGGTGTAACTCAGCAACATCCGGCGCAGCTTCGGTCTAATCCGGATCGCCTCCTGCATCCAGTCCACGGTGATCCGGGAAGCGGTTCCGGGGACCTGCACCTTGTAGCGCCCGAAAGACTCGCGGGAAACCAGGGCGCTGATCAGTCCGAACATCCCCTCCCGCCCGATGGAGGCCACCTCGACGAACTGCCCCTCCTCCATGACATTGATCAACCCCACGATGGCGTCATGCGGGAAATAGGTGTAGTTGATGAGATCACCCGCCTTGTAGAGGATCGCGTCCTTCGGCAGGGTCACGACGTCGAGATGGGGCTTCAGGTAAGCCAGATCCGCGGGCTCCAGCGCACCCAGAAACCAGTTGCTGTGGTGAAACGCAGTTTGAGTCCTGGCTCGAATGATGCATCTCCCCGATTTCGATTGACAGGTCAGGCTAAGCTGGCAGCCTCGGAAAAGCGGTGCGTCCGAGCACATCCTGAAGAGAGCTTGCCGGGCGAATGCTTGTTCGAGGAGCATGTTCAGCCCACTCCGCGGCTTATCCCCAGCCGATCTCCGATTGCATCCCATGAGACGGTACGCTCACGTCCGACCGGTCGTATGAATCACCTTCCGACCGACTCATGCTGGAGCTGAGAGGACATGCCTTTGCCGCCACGACATCTCGCGTGCCTTGCGACCATTCTCATGGGATCCATCGTCGGTGCTCCGTCTTCTGCATGCGCTGCAGGACCTGTGCAGGATGCGGAAGTCCGGAAGGCCGTCGATGAGGCCATGAAGCCGGTCATTGCGCAGTATGGGCTTCCAGGCATGGCCGTCGCGGTGTCCGTCGATGGCAGGCGCCATTTCATGGCATATGGCCTGGCATCGAAGGAGCCCCAGGTTCCCGTGACACGCGATACGCTTTTCGAACTCGGCTCGATCAGCAAGACCTTCACGGCTACCCTGGCGACCTATGCCGAGGTCGAAGGCCGGCTGAAGCTGACCGACAGCGTCAGCCGGCACATGCCGGAGCTGAAGGGGAGCGCCTTCGACAAGGTTCGGCTCGTGGATCTCGCAACGCATACTGCCGGCGGGTTCCCGCTCCAGCTGCCCGCAAGCGTGAAGGATCGCAAGCAGCTCATCGCTTATTATCGCGCGTGGAAGCCCACCTCGGCTTCCGGCACTTGGCGCAGCTATGCGAATCCGAGCATCGGCCTGCTCGGCCTCGTCACCGCACGGGCGATGGATGCGAGCTTCACGTCTCTGGCGGAGCGCCTGTTTGGCGATCTCGGGCTGCGGCGGACCTATGTCGAGGTTCCTGCGGCGGAGATGAAGTCCTACGCCTGGGGCTATGGCCGCGACGGCAAGCCCGTGCGCGTTTCCCGAGCGCTGCTTGCGGACGAAGCGTATGGCGTGAAGTCGAATGCGGTCGACATGATCCGTTTTCTCGAGGTGAATATGGGAATCGGCTCGGTTCCGGAACCGATCGCACGATCCCTCAGGGCGACCCGGACCTGCTACTTCCGCTCGGGCGAGCTGACCCAGGGCCTCATCTGGGAGCAATATCCCTATCCGGTTGCATTGGACACGTTCATCGCCGGCAACACGATGAACCAGAGGGCCTCCCCAGCCTTCGCCATCGATCCGCCGCTGGCGCCGCGCGACGACGTGATCGTCAACAAGACGGGGTCGACCCTCGGATTCGGCGCCTATGTCGCCTTCGTGCCGGGCAGGAAGATCGGCATCGTGATGCTCGCGAACAAAGCCTATCCCAACGAGGCAAGGGTGCGGGCGGCCCATCAGGTGCTGTCCCGCCTGACGGAGTGAGCCGTCAGCCGCCCGAAAGCCTTTGTTCACCGCTGAATGCCATAACGCCGCCATGACGTACTCCCGCGACACCACAGCGATTTCCGAACTCACCGGTCAAACCGTCAGCACCTGGTCCGAGGAGTGGCGAATCGAAACTGAAGCCCGCACCGTCTTGAAGATGTCCAAGCAGGAACGGGATGTGTTCTTCAACGGCCGGAAGGATGAAAACGGGAAGACCATCGACCGTGGCGTGATCGGCATCCGCGGCCCGAAGGCCGTCGAGGACATCAAGGCCATGGTGGAGAGGCTGCAGGAGGCTCGCAGCAGGTCCAAATGACGGACCCTATTCCCAAGGCCGACGGGTCTTAGCAATAAAATGAACGTATAGATATAAATAGAAAGGGCCGCGCCCGGCCTTATCGACCGTGTTCGCGACCCTCGAACCGTATTTGCCCCTACGGTTTGTCCGGCATAAATCATATAAGTTGCGCGATCAAGCCAAATCGTTTGGGAATGAACTATCCTAAGCGTCAGAATAGCGCAGATGCTCTATTGACACGCCCCATTCAGGTCATGAACCGTCACAATTTGGACAAAATACTCTTTGAATAGATAGGTCACCGACCTCTTATTTGCCCCTACGGGTCGGACCTTGGAGCGCCCCTGCGAAGTGGGCGCTTTCTTTTTGGAGAGCCGCCCCGCCCTGGCGGTTCCCGATCAGCAACCATTCAGCTTTCATGTGGAATAATCGCATCGATATAAGGCGATTGTCCGTGCCCGTGCATCGTATCCTATTAGCCCTCGTTCAGCCCCTGCTGGCGCTCCTGCTGATCGCAGGAACGGCTCAGGCAGAGCTGTGCCTGTTCGAGGACCGGGATCGGAACGGCGCCGTCGAGCGCAGCTTGAGCCTGACCGGCGACGTCATGGCTCCGCTCGACGATTACGCGGTCGGCCTCCAGACCCAGGCCAACGGCGACAACGATCACGATGCGGGCTCCGTCCTGCCAGCCGTCGCACCGGCGATCATCCTCGATCAGGCTCGCCTCATCCGGATGGCGTGCGTTGCCTACTCCACCGCGCCGCCCACGCACAGGCCTTGCGCCGCTCCTCCGACTGGCCCACCTCTCGTCTGAGCCTGCCGGCGCCGCGCCCTCGCGTGCGCCGCCGCTCCCATGTGCCGCCGCACATTCCCTGCTCAGGCCTTGATCGATTATCGAGGCATCCGGGCGCCGGAATGACAGGCGCCCTTCAGACCATCAGACGAGATCTCCCATGCCCACCAATGCTCTTCGGGCCGACCATGCGAGCCCTGCCGCCGAAACGCGGCAGGCGACATTTTCCCCCAGCACCAGCTTACTGACGGTCGTCCCCTCGACCCGCCGGCACGCGCTTCTGCGATGGGCCACGCCGGTCGTCGCTCTCGCGGGATTCGCCGGATTGGCAGCCCTGCTCGTCAAGCTCCTGTCCGGCCTCGATGTCGCGGCCGTGGCTGCAAGCGCCCTCGGAACGCCCTCGTATCTCATCGGCCTCTCCCTCCTCTGCGCGGCCGTGAGCTATGCCGCTCTCGTCGGCTACGACGTTTTCGGCGTCCGCGCCGCGACCGCCAAGCCGGTGCCGTTGAAGACCATCGCCCTTGGATCGTTCACCAGCTACGCCATCGGCCACACTCTCGGCTTCCCCCTGGTGACGGCGGGCGCCGTGCGCTGGCGGATCTATGGCGGCGCCGGCCTGACCCTGGCCGAAGTCGCGAAGCTCACCGCCGTCGCCGCCATGACCCTTTGGGTCGGCATGGCGGGCGTTCTCGGGCTCAGCGCCATCTCCGAGCCGCAGGCCCTCGCCTCGCTGGATTACCTGCCGGCTGGCCTCAACCAAGGCATCGGGGCAGCCTTGCTGGTCGCTCTCGCGGCCTATTGGGCGTGGAGCCGCAAGGGGGGCCGAGAAATCGGACGGGGCGATATCCGGATCCGTCTTCCGGGCGGATCCGCCGCACTCGTCCAGATCGGTCTCGGCCTCACCGATATCTGCGCGGCAGCCGCTGCCCTATGGGTGCTCCTTCCCAGCGATCTCGGGATCGGGTTTCCGGCCTTCGCCGCCGTCTTCGCCAGCGCGATCCTGCTAGCCGTCGTCAGCCACGTCCCGGCCGGACTCGGCGCGTTCGAGGCGGCGATCCTGCTCGCTTTCCCGCAGGCGCCTACGGCCGAGCTTCTGTCCGCGATTCTCGTCTGGCGTCTGACCTACACGCTGATCCCGTTCCTGTTCGCCGTCGTGCTGTTCGCCGTCCACGAGATCAAGCGCTCGGATGCCCGGTTCTCTCAGGCGGTGCGGCGCGTCAGACGGGTCGTGCTGCCCTTCGTGCCCGCCGCGCTCGCCACGCTCACGTTCATCGGCGGCCTCGTGCTGCTCACCTCAGGCGCGCTCCCGAACGACTATTCCCGCGTGCGCGCCCTGCGGCACCTCGTGCCGCTGCCTTTCGCAGAGGTCTCGCATCTCGTCGGCAGCGCGGTCGGCGTCATGCTCCTCATCCTGTCGCGCGGCCTGATGCGTCGCCTGTCGAGCGCCTGGACGCTCTCCGTCGCACTGATCGGCGCGGGGATCGTCGTGTCGCTGGCCAAGGGCTTCGACTGGGAGGAAGCACTCGTTCTCTGCGCCGTTCTCAGCCTTCTCCTGACACACCGCTCCGCCTTCTACCGCAAGGCCGGGATCTTCGCGGAACCGCTGGAGCCGCGCTGGCTCGTGGCCATCGCCCTCATCGTCGGCTGTACTCTCTGGCTCGGCTTCACGGCGTTCCACGACGTCGATTACAGCCATGACCTGTGGTGGGAGTTCAACTGGCACGACGATGCATCCCGCTTCCTGCGCGGCAGCCTCGGCGCCATCATCATCGGGGCGGCCCTGTCGCTCTATGCGCTGATCCACCGTCAGCCCGGTCTGCACCGGGTCGATCCCGTCACGACCAATGCGATTACGCCCGCCCTGGCGCATGCTGAGCGGGCCGATGCGCATCTCGCCCTCCTGGAGGACAAGCGCTTCCTCTTCCATGAATCCGGCGAGGCCTTCCTGATGTACGCCGTGCGCGGCAAGAGCTGGATCGCCATGGGCGACCCCATCGGGAAGCCCGAGCACGCCGCCGACCTCATGTGGCAGTTCCTCGAAGAGGTCGATCGGCACGCGGGCTGGCCCGTGTTCTATCAGGTCAGCCCCACCCATCTGCCCCTTTACCTCGACGGCGGCCTGTCGCTCGTGAAGCTCGGCGAGGAAGCACATGTGGATCTCGATGCCTTCACGACCGAAGGCAAGGCCGGGAAGGACTGGCGCGCGGCGCTCAACCGCGCCAAACGCGAGAATTTGGAATTCGCGGTCCTTCCCGCCGCCGAGGTGCCCGCGCATCTCGCCGAACTCAAAGGTGTCTCCGACGCCTGGCTGGCGGAACGCGGTGCGGGCGAGAAGGGGTTCTCCATCGGCTTCTGGTCGGAGCGCTACCTGTCGCACTTCGATGTGGCGGTCATCCGCCGCGAGGGCAGCATCGTCGCCTTCGCCAATATCTGGTACGGCCAGCCCGGCGGCGAGATCACCGTCGATCTCATGCGCTACATGCCCGGCGTGTCCGGCATCATGGACCTGCTTTTCGTCAGCCTCATGCAGGAGGGAAAGGCCCGGGGCTACCGCTGGTTCAACCTCGGCATGGCGCCATTGTCCGGTCTGTCCGACCATCGACTCGCGCCAAACTGGCACAAGCTTGCAGCCTTCGTCGCCCGTAACGGCGAGCGGTTCTACGGCTTCAAGGGCTTAAGAGCCTACAAGGAAAAGTTCGGCCCGGTCTGGGAGCCGCGCTATCTCGCCAGCCCCGGCGGATGGGCGCTGCCCCAGATCCTGCTCGACGTGACGAACCTGATTTCGGGCACCCAGTCCAGAACCACCAGCAAGGGAGCCAGATCATGAAGCCCCTCAAGATCCTGACGGTTGTAGCGGCTCTCGCCGCCTTCGCGTCCGGCAGCATCCTCCTCGGCCGTTCGGCGTGGTCGGCGCTGACGCCGCCGACCATCGAAACGACGAAGATCGATATCGATGAATTCGGCTCCGTCGAGGTGGTGCGTGCCGAGAACCGCGATCCGCGTGGGTTGGTGATCCTGGTGGCGAACGAGACCGATGCGCAAACGCGCCGGCAGGACGCACTGGCGCTCGCGAAGGCCGACATGATCGCGGTGTCCTTCGACTTCGACGCGCTGCGCGCGGAATTGGCCAAGTCGCCTCCGACAGACGAGTGTCACTACATCTCGGACGATATGAAGGACCTGGCCCAGGCGGTGCAGCGCAAGCTCGGGCTCGGGCGATATTTCTTTCCCGTGATCGCCGGACGCGGCGACGGCGCGGCCTTCGCCTATGCGGCCTTGGCGCAGGCGCCCGTCAACACCCTGGGCGGCGCCATCGGGATCGGCTTCAAGCCCCTGCTGAAAACCGACCGGACCTATTGCTTCGATCCCAAGCTCGAGCCGGCGGGCGACGGATACTTTACCTTGCGCCGCATACCCGACCTGCCCGATCCATGGCGGGCCATTGCTCCGGAGCGCGAGCGTCAAGGCATCGAGACCTTCCAGGGAAGCGACGACGACGTGGCATTCGTGCTGGCCGAGGACGATGCCGCGACCCGTCAGGCCCTGGTCGACAACGCCGTCGAGCTGGGTAAGACCGGCGAGCGGGGCGCTTCGCAATTGCCTGTCTCGATCATCCGGCCCGAGGGCCCCGTGAAGGGACTGGCCGTGATCATCTCGGGAGACGGCGGCTGGCGGGATATCGACAAATCCATTGGCGAGTGGCTGTCGCAGAAAGGCGTCGCCGTCGTGGGACTGGATTCGCTGCGCTACTTCTGGTCCAAGAAGAGCCCAAAGGATGTGGCCTCCGACCTCGCCCTGCTCTTCGATCATTACGGTGCCGAATTCGGCACCAACCATTACGCGATCGTCGGCTTCTCGTTCGGATCCGACATCATGCCCGACGTGTGGCCCGAACTGCCGAAAGCCGTCAAGGATCACGTCAACGTCGTGTCGCTTCTGGCCCTCGGTACCAATGCCGATTTCGAGGTGACCGTGGAAGGCTTCATCGGCGCACCCTCCGCCGAGAGCCGGCCCCTGGCTCCTCTCCTGCATCAACTGCCTCTCGACAGGACCCAGTGCATCTACGGCCGCGAGGAAGCCGATGACAACGAAACCTCCTGCACGGCACCCGAACTCGGCGGCGCGCAGCGCGTCGCCCTGGAGGGCGGGCATCATTTCGATGGGGATTACGGCAAGGCCGCAGAGGCGATCTGGACGCGGATGAAACCTACGCCTTGAAAGCTGTCATGATGGGCAGGCTCCCTTGCCCATCATGACGATCCCTCCGGCGCGAAGAAGCAGATGATCGCCCGGGTGGCGGGCTCTTCGCAGAGGTGGAACTTGGCGTCGGGAGACGTTTTGGCATAGTCCCGGCCGATGAGCCGCCCGTCCCAGAGCCTCCAGCCCTCGGGCGTCTCCGTCACGGTCTCGCCCCGGTCCTCCCTCAGCTCGCGGCAATCCTGATCGCTGCAGCACCAAATCGGGTACCAGCTATGCGCCAGGGCCGGCGCGCTGAGGAGCCAGCCCGCAATCATCAAGATCGTTCGCTGCCGGCCGATGGCCATCCAGGACAAGCCTTTCCCGGGGATCTGCCCCGATCGACAAGCTTATCCTTGAAAGTGGCGCGCAATACAGCGCGCGTCCAGCCCTGCCCGGGAGCATTACGCCTTGGTCTGGAGGTACGGCTCGACCTTGCCCTTGAGCTTGATGGTCATGGGATTGCCGAACCGGTCCTTGGCATTGCCAGCCGTCACGCGGACCCAGCCCTCGCTGACGCAGTACTCGTCTACGTTGGTCTTCTCGGTCCCGTTGAAGCGGATCCCCACCCCTTTGGCGAGCAACTCCTCGTTGTAAAAAGGGCTGTCCGGGTTCGAGGACAAGCGGTCGGGAAGCGTATCGGTCATGCGAAGTTTTCTCCGGACTGGGTCATAAGGGGCGGCAACCTACTCGCTCGGGACGGGAAAGCCAATTCCGGCCCCTTGACGTGACAAGCCCGTTAGGATGTCCTACTTTCGTTGAATGACTTAAAGGTAACAATAATCCGCCAAGAAGCGGAGCAGTTTAGGGAGATGGCGTTGTCCGCAGCGACAGATGGGATTCACACGGATTTTTCCGAAGGCATGAGTTATGGGGATTATCTCCGGCTCGACACTCTCCTCTCCGCCCAAACTCCCCTGACGGCCGAGCATGACGAGCTTCTCTTCATCACCATCCATCAGGTGATGGAGCTCTGGCTGAAGCTCCTGAACCGGGAGCTCGATACGGCGCTCGCCCATATCCGATCCGACGAACTCCAGCCCGCGTTCAAATGCACCGCGCGGATCAACCGCATTCAGGAGCAGCTGATCCAGGCCTGGACCGTGCTCTCCACCATGACGCCCTCCGATTATCTGAGCTTCCGGCCGGCGCTCGGCAAATCCTCCGGTTTCCAGTCCTGGCAGTACCGCCTGGTGGAGTTCAAGCTCGGCGCCAAGGATGCCATCAAAATGGCGCCCCACCGCCACCGGAGCGATCTGGCGGAGCAGCTCGACGCCGCCTACCGGGCACCGAGCCTCTACGACGAGGCTCTCCGCCTCCTGGCCCGGCGCGGCTATGCGATACCGGCCGAGGTGCTCGATCGCGACGTGACGCAGCCCTACACCGCGCATCCGGGCGTCGAAGCCGTCTGGGAAGAGATCTACCGCCATTCGGGCGAGCATTTCGATCTCTATGAGCTCGCCGAGGAGCTGGTGGATCTGGAGGATGCCTTTCAGCAGTGGCGCTTCCGGCACATGAAGACAGTGGAGCGCATCATCGGCATGCGCAGCGGCACGGGAGGCAGCACCGGAGTGACCTATCTGCGCAAGGCGCTGGAGCGTTACTTCTTCCCCGAACTCTGGTCCGTTCGCGGCAAGCTTTGACGAAGGAGATGCGCCATGCTTGACCTTCGCTCGCATTTCTCCCGCTTCCTCAACACCGAGCCGGACCGCCTGCATTTCGCCGCCCATAGCCATCATCCCTGGCCGGACGTGACGCGCGATGCGCAACTCCAGGCCTGGGACGACGCGGCACGGCTCATCGACGACAAGTGGGAACATGTCCTCGGCCCCGTCCTCGCCGAGTATCGCGGCCATGTGGCCGGACACCTCAATCTGCCGGACCCGTCCACCATCGCGATTGCACCCAACACGCACGAATTCCTGAAGCGCATCCTCTCCTGCTTCCCCACCGACCAGCCGATCCGCATCCTGACGTCGGACGGCGAGTTTCACTCCTTCGCGCGCCAGATCGCGCGCCTGGAAGAAGAGCGGGTCGTTGCCGTCACGCGCGTACCGGCG